>JAFDVU010000259.1 GCA_018268835.1 Acidobacteriota bacterium
GCTGACTTAGACTGGGACCATGGTGAGCTTACCCGAACCCTGGATGCGCGGGCCGATCCCCGGCGTCAGTCCGCTGACCGCGCCGGTTCTGTACAGCTTCGAGCAGGCGCGCGAGGAACTGGCGCGGTATACCGAGAGGCTGACCACGGAGCAGCTTTGGGCGACGCCGTTCGGGATGGGGCCGGCGGGCTTCCACATCCTGCACATCGCCGGGTCGACGGACCGGCTGATGACCTACCTGCGGGGCGGGGAACTCACCGCCGGACAACTGGAGGCGCTGGAACGGGAGAAGGATCCGCCGCGGCTCTCGCGCGAGGAGTTGCTGGCGCTGGTGGATCGGGCGTTTGCCGCGGCCGAGCGGGTGGTGCGGGAGATCGACCCGGCGACCCTGGCCGAGCCGCGCGCGGTGGGAAGGAAGCGGCTGCCGACCACGGTAATCGGACTGCTGACTCACATCGCCGAACACACGCAGCGGCACGTCGGGCAGGCGATCAGCGCTGCGAAACTGGCCGAGAAAGCGTAGGGCGGCCGGGGCGCCTATTCCGCGCGCAGGGCTTCGGTGGGGTCGACGGTCGCGGCGCGGTGCGCCGGGAGGTAACTCGCCGCAGCGGCAGCCGCCACCAGGATCGCCGATACCGCCAGGTACGTGAGCGGATCGATCGGGCGGATCTGGAACAACAGTGACTTCATCAGGCGGGTGAGGGCGGCGGCTCCGGCCAGGCCGAAGGCCACTCCGATTCCGGCCAGCAGGACGCCGTGCCGCACCACCATGCCTTTGACGGCGGCCCGCGGCGCGCCCAGCGCCATGCGGATGCCGAGTTCGCGGGTCCGCTGCGAGACCGAGTAGGAGATCACGCCGTAGATCCCCACGATGCCGAGCAGCAGCGCCATGCCGCCGGCGAGGGCCAGCATCACCAGGGTGAACGAACTGCGCGCCATGGAGGCGCGGTAGGCCTCTTCCATGGTTTGCACGCGGGCCAGCGGCAGGTCCGGGTTGAAGCCCCACACGGCCTGGCGGATCTGCGCCACCAGGCTCTGCGACCCGGCGCGAGTGGAGCGCACGGCGAACGTCACCCCGCGGCGGACGAAGGTTTTGTTGCCCCAGAACTCGGTCATCAGGGCGGGCCAGTAGACCGTGGCGGGCGCGGCCTGATCGGCGCCGTCGTCGTGCACGTCGGCCACGACACCGACGATTTCGCGCCAGTTGTCCTTCATGCCCTCGCGGACGCGCTTGCCCAGGGCGGCGGCGGGCGATCGCCACATTTCGCGCGCCAGGTTTTCGCTGACCACGGCCACGTCGCGGTGGTCGTAGAGGTCGGTCCAGTTGAAGTCGCGCCCGACGAGGATGCGCACGCCCATGGTCTGGAACCATCCAGGGGCGTTGAACTTGTAGCGGCGCAGCGGGGGAAGTTCGCCTTCGCGGTAGACGCGGTCTTCGGCGTAAAGCAGGTCGGTGGAGTCGCTGCCCCCGGTGGGGATGGAGTTGGCGAACGCCACCGAAGCCACCCCGGGGATGGTGGCGATGCGCCGCTCGATCTCCTGGAAATTGCGCACCACCTGTTCCTCCGGCTTGACCGCCGTTTCCGGGATGTAGAGGGCGAAGGTCTGTAACCCGGCCGCGTCGCGGAAGCCGGGATCGACGTTGCGCAGAGCGTAGAAGGTGCGGATCATGAGGCCGCTGGCGATGAGCAGGACCACGGCCAGCGCGGTCTGCACGACTACCAGCAGATTGCGGGCGCGATGGCGTTCGCGGCTCTGGCTGAGAGTGCGGCCTCCGGCGCGCAGCGCGGCGACCACGTTGGGCGCGGCGTACTTGAACACCGGGAGCAGTCCGAACAGCAGTCCGGAGGCGAGGGAGATGGCCAGGGTGAAGAGGACGACTGTGCCGTCGATCGCGATATCGTCGAGGCGCGGCAGGTAGGCGGGCGCGATCGAGACCAGCAGGCGCAGCGCGCCCCAGGCCAGGGCCAGGCCCGCGGCGCCGCCGAGCAGACCGAGCAGCAGGCTTTCGCCGAGGAGTTCGGCGGCGATGCGCCGCGAACTCGCGCCCAGGGCGAGGCGGATGGCAAGCTCCTGCTGGCGGGCTTCGGCGCGCACCAACAGCAGGTTGGCGACGTTGGCGCAGGCGATCAGCAGCACTACCGCAATGCTGCCCATCAGCACCCAGAGCACCTTGCTCAGTTCGCCCACGACGTCCTGCGCGAGCGGACGGACCGACGCCTGAATGTTGGCGTCGGCGAAGAGTTTCACGCTGAACCCTGGAGGCGGCGGAAACTGCGTGTTGACCACCGGGATGAGGCGCGCGATATCGGCGTTGGCGGCCTCGAGGGTGACCCCGGGTTTGAGGCGGGCGATGCCGCGATAGCTGAAGTTGCCGAGCGTGGTCTTGGCGCGGTCGAAGCGCAGCGGCGAGTAGAATTCGGCCTTGTCGTCGAGGAAGCGGAAGGTCCGGGGCATTACCCCGACGATCTGGGTCAGGTCGCCGTCGATCCGCATGGTGCGCCCGACGGCGGAGGGGTCGCCGCCGAACTTGCGCTGCCAGTACCCCCAGGAGAGGATCACGGTGTCGGGGCTGCCCGTCGCCGTGTCCCTGGCGTTGAAGGGGCGGCCCAGTACGGGCGCGACTCCGAGCGCCGCCAGCGTGCCTTCGGTGATGTAGAGGGCGCGGACCTGCTCGGGCGTGCCCAAGCCGGTGACGGTCGAACTGCCCCCGGTGAAGACGCCGAGTTCGCTGAAGGTCTGGTTCTGCTCGCGGAAGATGAAGTAATCCGAGGGAGAGAGCGTGAGGTCCTTGATCTTCAGAGCCGGTGCGCTCTGCCAGACTGCGACCAGTTCGCCGGGTTTGGGGTAGGGCAACGGCTTGAGCAGAATGCCGTTGACCACGCTGAAGATCACGCTGTTGGCGCCGACCCCGATAGCGACCGTGGCCAGGGTCACGAGGGCGAACATGGGTGAGCGGCCCAGGCGGCGCATCAGATGGCGGAGGTGTTGGCTGGCAAGTCCCACGAAACTATGTACGCTGGATCCGGGTCCTGGTTCGCTGTTTTTTTGCGGGCGGGAAGGCGGGTGTGTAAAGTCCCGTCCGGTTGCGGTCGATACGAACTATGTGAAAGTCCTCTGGCTGGTCCTGTTCTCGATTTCCGCTGTGGCGCAAAACAAGCCCCCTGACGCACCCCCGCCGAAACCCGGGGACACGGCCCAACCGGCGAAGCCCGCTGATACGGCACCCGCCAGTTTCGCGGAGGCGATCCGCCTGCAACTCGAAGCCGCGCGCGCCCAGCGCGACGCGGTGCGCAAACAGTCCGAAATGGCGGCGCAGTTTCGCGCTTCGATCCCGATCGCGCCGATTCAGCCCGCGGCCGACTGCGACCCGCTGCCTCCGGCGGAGATGGAACCGATCGTGGATGCCGCGTCACAGAAGAACCAGTTGCAGACGTCTTTGCTGCGCAGCGTGATCGAGCAGGAATCGGGCGGCCGGCCGTGTGCGGTATCACCCAAGGGCGCGCAGGGACTGATGCAGTTGATGCCGGAAACGGTGGACACGTTCCAGGTGGCCGATCCGTTCGATCCCAGGCAGAACGTGGAGGCCGGGGCGAAATATCTCAAGCAGTTGCTGGACAAATACAAAGGCGATCTTTCGCTGGCGCTGGCGGCTTACAATGCCGGCCCGAAGACGGTGGACCAGGCCAACGGCGTCCCCGACATCCCGGAGACCCGCAATTACGTGGCCTCGATTACGAAGAAGGTGCAGCCGGACACCGTTCCCGCCGGCAAACCGAAGTCCGCGCCTCCGGCTCCGCCGGACCGGTAGCTTCGGACGGCGCCGTCCGGTTTGTCGGCCAGCTTCCTTTCTGTCATCGATTTACCCTAGACCGGAGCCCGCCCGGATCTGGTATATTTGACTCGAATTCCGATTTCACAGCATGCCTCGCTACCCGTACGCACGAAAGGAAGGTGCCTGGTGAGTTCGAAGAAAGAGCCGCAGTCCCTCGACAAGCGGAAAGCAGGGTTCAGCCGCCGCGGATTCCTCGGCGGAGTGGGCCTCGGAGCCGCGGGCACCGGTCTGCTGGAGCGACCGGCGGAAGCGTCTCCCGCCGCGGTTGCCGTCTCCGGTCCCGGACCGGTCCCCATCACACTGACGATTAACGGCAAGCCCGTAAACCTGAAAGTCGAACCGCGCGTTACGCTGCTGGATGCGATGCGCAACCACATGGAACCGCCGCTGACCGGTGCCAAGCGCGTGTGCGACCGCGGCAGTTGCGGCGCCTGCACGGTGATCATGAACGGCAAGAGCGTCTACGCCTGTACCGTGCTGGCGATCGACGCGCAGGGCAAGCGCATCGAGACGATCGAGAGCCTGCCGGTAAACAATCCCATCTCGACCGCGTTCGTGGATCACGACGCCCAGCAGTGCGGCTACTGCACGCCCGGGTTCGTGATGGCGACCAAGGCCTTTCTGGCCGAAAACCCCAATCCGACGGTGGAACAGGTGAACCACGGCCTGGGCGGCAACCTCTGCCGCTGCGGTACCTACATGGGAATCCGCCAGGCGGTTGTGCAGGCCTCCAAAGCGATGAAAGGAGCGAAGCAGAATGGCTAACACGCCGGTATACAACTGGCCGCCGATGAACACCCGCAAGGTGATCGGCAAGCCCCTGAAGCGCCTGGACGGACCGGTGAAGGCATCCGGCCGGGCCAAGTACGGCTCGGACAAGAAGTTCCCAGGCATGCTATTCGCTACCTACCTGGGGTCGCCGCACGCGCATGCGCGCGTCAACTCGATCGATACCAGTGAAGCGGAGAAGATCCCAGGTGTGCGCGCGGTACACGTGATTACCGGTCCGGGCAAGGAAATCCAGTGGCAGGGCACGGAAGTTGCCGCGGTCGCTGCCGATACCGAAGAAATCGCGCGCGACGCGGTGCGTAGGATCAAGGTCGATTACGAAGTGCTCCCGCACTTCGTGGACGACGCCAACCTCTCCGCGGCCGGTTCGCATGGCAAGGCGGCGGGCGAAGTGGTGCAGGGCGATCCCGACAAGGCGATTCAGGAAGCCGAAGTGGTCTCCGACGGCACGTACGGGATTCCGATCGTGACCCACTGCTGCCTGGAGCCGCACGGCTGCGTGATTTCCTGGAAGGGCGATCAGGTCGAGGCGTGGCCGAGCACGCAATTCGTCACCGGGTGGGCCGGCACGCTGGCCCCCAACCTGAAGGTTCCGGCGGCCAACATCCACGTGTTGCAGGATTACATCGGCGGCGGCTTCGGCAGCAAGTTCGCTCCCGGGGCGTGGGCCGAGATCGGAGCGATTCTCTCCCAGAAGGCCGGCGGGCGGCCGGTAAAGATCTTCCTCGAACGCAACATGGAGCTGGAGATCGCCGGACACCGGCCCTCGGCTTACGGCAACATCAAGATCGCGGGCAAGAAGGACGGCAGCATCACCGCCTGGCAGAGCAGCACCTGGGCCAGCGGCGGATTTCCGGGCGCGGGCAGCCCGCCGTTGCCGTACGTCTACTCCAACATTCCCAACCAGCGGCGCAACCACGTTTCGGTCTCGACCAACATCGCCGGGTCGCAGGCGTGGCGCGCGCCCAACAACCAGCAGGCCAGTTTCCTCACCTGCAGCGCTCTGGAGGACTTCGCCGCCAAGGCTGGGGTCGATCCGATGGAGGTTTTCCGCAAGAACCTGAGCTACACCCCGCGCGCCGAACTCTACGGTTATCAGCTGGATAAGGCCGCGGAACTGAGCGAATGGAAGAAGTTGTGGAAGCCGCGCGGTTCGCAGACTGGCGCGTTGCGGCGCGGCCTGGGCATGGGGGTCAACGCCTGGGGCGGCGGCGGACACGCCTGCACCGCGCGTACGACCATCAACCCCGACGGCAGCGTGCTGCTGGAGATGGGCACGCAGGACCTGGGCACCGGCACCCGCACCGTGATGGTGCAGGTGGCGGCCGAGACCCTGGGCTTGCAGCCCAACCAGGTCAAGCTGGTGATCGGCGACAATCATCTTCCTCCGGGCGGCTCCAGCGGCGGATCCACCACCGTGGGCGGCGTCAGTTCGGCCACGCGCAAGAGCAGCATGAACGCGCTCTATAAGCTGTTCGACGCGGTGGCTCCGGCGTGGAACGTGCAGCCCGAGCAACTGGAAGCGGTCGATGGCCAGATCCGGGTCAAGGGCACGCCCGGCAAGAGCATGACCTGGGCGGCGGCCTGCAAGAAGATCGCTCCCGGCAGCAAGATCCAGGAGACGGGCGCCAACGAACAGCGCAACCCGATGGGCCTCAACACGGCCGGGGTGGGTGGTGTGCAGGTGGCCGACGTCACCGTGGATACCGAAACCGGTCAGGTGCGGGTGAACCGCTTCGTGGCGGTGCAGGACTGCGGCCTGATCATCAACCCGCGGCTGGCCGAAAGCCAGTGTTACGGCGGGATCATCATGGGCATCTCGACCGCGCTGCTCGAAGAGCGTATCACCGACAACGAGACCGGTCACATGCTGAACGCCGACATGGAGTTCTACAAACTGGCCGGCATCCGCGATGTCGGCGACATCGTCGTACACCTGGACATCCGCGAAGAGAACGACAAGCGCGGCGTGATCGGGCTCGGCGAGCCGCCGGCGATCGCCATCTGCGCGGCGATCGGCAATGCCGTCGCCAACGCGATCGGCATGCGCGTGCCGCACATTCCGATGACCCCGATGCACGTGCTCAACACGCTGGAAGGGAGGAAAGCGTAATGCAGGCATTTGAATACGCCAATCCGTCAACCGTGCAGGAAGCGGTGGGCCTGCTCTCCGCCACGTGGGGAGAGACCGAAGTCCTGGCCGGCGGCACCGACCTGCTGGCGAGGATGAAGGAGAATCTCGACGCTCCCAAGCGTCTGGTGAATATCAAGAACATCAAGGAACTGGAGGGCGTTACCAAGACCGCTTCGGGGCTGCGCATCGGGGCACTGGCGACCATGGATCACCTGGCCAAGAGTGCCGAGGTCCGCGCGTCGGCCAAGGCCCTGAGCGAAGCCGCGGCCGGGATCCCCAGCCCGCAGATCCGCAATATGGGCACCGCAGGCGGCGACCTCTGCCAGCGGCCGCGGTGCTGGTACTACCGCAACGGCTTCGGGCTGCTCGCGATGAAGGACGGCAAGAGCCTGGTGCCGGGCGGAGCCAACCAGTACCACGCTATTTTCGGCGGCGGTCCGGCCTACTTCGTCAGCGCCAGCAGCCTGGGTCCGGCGCTGGTCGCGCTCAACGCCAAGGTCAAGCTGGTTTCGGCCAAGGGTTCGCGCGAACTGCCTGCCGCGGAGTTCTTCGTATCGCCGGAGAACGAGAACGCGCGCGAGATCGCGCTGCGGGCCGATGAGATCCTCAC
>JAFDVU010000025.1 GCA_018268835.1 Acidobacteriota bacterium
GCCTGCCCTTCGCGCGCCGCCGCCAGAATCGTGATGAGCTGCATCCAGGTGCGCCGGTCCATAGATTCGTATGATAACCGTTTCGCGCCCGGCGTCTTGCGGAGGACTATTCGAGGATCTTGACCCGGATGTTGCGGAAGGCGATCTCGTAGTGTTCGGCTTCGAACCCGATGTAGCCGCGGCGCAGGCCCACGCCGGTGAGTTCGCTGACCGCCTCGCCGTTCACCGCCATGGTGATGCGGTCGCCCTTGGCGGTGATCTCGTAGTGGTTCCACTCGCCGGCCGGTTTGACGCGGTTCTCCTTCATCTGCTTGCTGAGGTTGAAGCGGGAGAACGCGCCATCGGCGAAGTTCTGTCCGAAGAGGTAGCCGCCGGTGAGCCCGGTCTGCGCCTGGTACCAGATCTCACCCCACGGGGAGAGGCGGATGCCGATGCCGCTGTTGTACCGCTTCTCCGCGGGATCGAGCGGCGTGAAGCGCCAGTCCGCTTCCAGGATGAAGTCGGCGAGTTCGCGGTTCCAGCGGAGCCATTCGTGCCCGCCTTTGCCGGAGCAGATGAGCGCCTTCTGCTCGGGGTCCACGCGCCATTGTTCGATCGGCTTGAGGCCGTCGGTAGCCGGGATGGGAACGCGTGTCCAGCCTTTGAGACTTGCGTCGGGGAGGATGTCGAGCCATTCGGCCGGTTGGGCAACGGCCGCACCGGCGGCCAGCAGGACGGCCAAACCCGCCGCTGCCGAAGCGATCGCCAGGTGATATCGCAGTTGGATCATGACTCCTCCACTTTAATCGATCTCGGACGGGAAGATCCGGTTCGGGGCGCGGTCGATGGCCGCGCGGTTGTGCCGGTGACGGCGCTCCACCACAGGAATCAGAGATATGTGGCGCTGGAGCGATGAGCGGCGCGCAACGGGGTGGGCCGCTTTCAGGCCGAGAGGGGCGGGAAGACTTTAGTACCAAACCCTTGGCGACCGGAAGGGTCCATCGCCCGGAACGCCCGGATTTGGGCGAACAACAGTCCCAAGGTCAGGGACGGCGACTACACGACCGGGTGGATTGGCCGTCAGGCGCGCGAAAATACGGAGACGGAAAAGACTTACGGCGCTAGTCCGGGAGATTCAACCGGGCAACCAGGGCCTGGAAACGCGGATCGGCGCGAATGTTGTCGAACTCAGGTGAAACTTTGAGGAAGCGCGCTCCAGTTTCCTTGCGATCTACCGACTTCGCAAGCCATTCAAGGCCGCGATCCGGGTCGCCTAACGCCAGGTAGACCTCCGCAATCTCGAAAGCCTGAGCCATCGAATCGGGTCCGGTCAGTCGTTTCAAAATCTGCCGCGCTTCACCCGCCCGCCCGCTCTGCGCGTACGCTGCGGCGAGTGCCCCGGACGTACGGAATTCGGGGCGCTCCAGCAGAGTCACGGCGTCGGGCGCTCGGCCGAGTTTCTGGTAGACGAGAGACAGTAGCAAATACCCGAAGGGATTTCCGGCATCAAGTTCGATGGCCCGTTGAAATGCCGGGACAGCTTCCTGATATCTGTGTGCGTTATAGAGAGCATTGCCATACCAAGCATACATCCAGGATGAGAGCGGATTCACCTTCACGGCATGAGCGCCAAGATCGATTGCCTCCTGCATGCGGCCCATGGCAATGAGCAAATTCACATAGCAACCACAGGCATTCAGGTTGTCCGCATTCAGCTCCAGGGAACGTTGGAACTCCCTTTCCGCTCCCCTCCAGTCCATATCAGCGAAGAAGACGTCCCCTAAAGCAGCGTGAGCATCGGAATTTTCGGGGTCAAGTTCCAGGGCTTGGCGCGCAGTGGCGTAAGCGTGTTCGCGAACCTCGCTGGAGGGGGTAAACATATAGAGCGATCCCCACGCATCCGAGAGCTCGGCATAATTCTCGGCGTCATCCGGCTGAGCCGCGATAGCGCGATTCAGGTAGTCGATTGCGAGCTTGAACTCGGTGGGATTATTCCGCCAGTAGTGGTAGCGGCCAAGCAAAGCGAGATCCTGCGCTTCCGGGTTTACCGCCCGCGCCGAGGCGAGCCGCCGGCGCTCCTCGGGCGTCAACCGGGCTTGAATCTCCCGAGCAATGGCTTGAGCGATCTCCGATTCCAGCTTGAGAGCATCGCTCGCGTCACCCTCGTATTCGTCGGCCCATAGGTGTTTGTCAGTGGCGGCCCGGATCAATTGTGTGCTGATGCGGATGCGCCTTCCGGAGCGCTGTACCGAGCCTTCGACGATAGCGTCCACGCCGAGTTCCTTGCCGATTTCGGGTAGCGGCTTGGTGGTCCCCTTGAAGCGCATAATCGAGGTGCGCGAGGTCACGTCGAGCGAGTGGATCTGCGCCAGACTGGAGATGAGGGCATCCGTGGTTCCGTCGGAGAAGTACTCCTGGTTGGGGTCGCCGGAGAGGTTGGTCAGGGGAAGAACGGCAATCGATCGAATTCCCGGCTGCCTCCCCGCGAGGTAGGCGCCCCTCGAGATCGCACCCGCCGCCACGACCGCGACTCCAGCCGCGACGGCACCCCAGCGCGTCAGCCTCATGCGGTGAGGCTCCGGTTTCGGCGCGTCGGCGGGCGCCGGCGCAGTGGTTGCAGGTGCCGTGACCTGGACGCGTCCCGGCGCGCGCGCCAAATCCTCACCCGCCATACCGACGGCTTCCCGTGCCGGCACGCTGAAACGGTAGCCTCTGCGCGGGACGGTTTCGATATAGCGTTCGCCCGACGGATCGACTGCCAGGGCCTTCCGTACCATGGAAATGTTCTGCGTTAGGTTGCCTTCCTCCACGAAGGTATCGGGCCACAAGGTTCCGATCAGGTGCTCCTTGGTCAGGATCTCGCCTCCGCTCTGCACTAGCAGAATCAACAAATCGAAACACTTGTTTGTCAGAGGCACCGGCTGGCCGCGATAGAACAACTGGCGTGATATCCGGTCCATCCGAAACTCGCCGAATTCGTAAACCAGCCCTTTTTCCAACGGCATAGCATCCTCAAAGATATTTGAGACTCGATTTTACATCTTTTGAAGGACTTTCAAGCCCTGCTTCCGCAGACTAACTGCTCGAAGGCGGTGATCCGCCGAAATTCAAGAAACGAGGAGTCCAAACATGCTGAACCGTGGAAGGAGCCTTTACGCAGCGTGCCTGAGCGTCGCGTTACTACATTGGACTGGACGGGCGCAGAATGCCCCTGCGGTGGTCTTCCGGATCGACGTCGAAAACATCGTCAGTTACCTGGAGGATACGCCAGACGTGTCGAAACTCGCCACTGATACTGGTGCGACGGCGCCTGCGGCCGGGCGGACGTTCGAAAAAAACGTGACCCTCGGCGATATCGTGGCGGTAAACGGGGTTTCCGTGAAGGGTACCCTCATTCTGAATCCTCGATTATTGAATATGAAACCGAACCCGGGTCCGGGGGCGGCGATTGGTGATGCCACACGAGGCAATACGTGCGGTGGGAGCCTTGAGATCCTGTGGCCCGACGGAACTCCGATTGGGACCATCATGGTCGCTGATATGGGAGGCGGACCAGCGCCGCCGGGCTCGCCCGTGGGGGCAACACAGGGGAACTTCGCGCTGATCGGCGGCTCGGGAGCGTTCATGGGAGTCCGAGGCCATGGCGGCTCGACGGCAGCGGCGCCTCCGGGTCGCCAGGCGTCCATGATGGAAGATCCCGCGAACCGCCGCGTTAACGGCGGCGGAAAGATGAGCTTCTTCTTCCAGCTTCTTCCAGAAGAGCGGCCGCAGGTGATCGCGATGGCAACCGGCCCGGCCATCGTTCACTCGAGCGACTCGCAACTGGTCAGCGCAGCCAATCCTGCACGCGCCGGCGAGACGCTGACGCTATTTGCAACCGGTCTGGGACCCGTTCGCGCCGCGATAAATCCGGGCCAGCCCTTCCCGACATCTCCACTGGCCGTCGTGAACTCGCCAGTCGCGGTCAAAGTGAACGGGACAGACGCCAATGTGTTGTACGCGGGCGGCTATCCGGGAGCGGTCGATGGATATCAAGTGAATTTCACGCTTCCCTCCGGCTTGGTCCCCGGGACAGCGAGCCTGCAGCTCCTATCCGCTTGGATTCCGGGGGATGCAGTGATGCTTCCGATTCGGTAGAACGAAGCGCCGAGGGACGACAAGAGTCCGTTTTCGAGGCCATAAGGCTGAAAAACGCCCGACGATGATATTGGCCGGCGCGAGGATTGATCCTCCCTGACGCCGCAGCCTCTACAGATCCAGTTTGACGGTTAGTCTTGTCAGTCGGCTCGCAGGGCGATGGAGGGATCGATGCGGGCGGCGCGGCGTGCCGGGAGGTAACCGGCGAGGGCCGCGACCGCGGCCAGCACGGCGGGTACGCCGAAGAGCGTCACCGGGTCGGCGGCGGTGACTCCGAAGAGCATGCTGTCGAAGGAACGGGCCAGGATGCCGGAGGCGAGGGTGCCGATCGACAATCCGGCCGCAGCCAGCGCCAGCGTCCGCAGGATGATGCCGGCCTGCAGGCGGGAGGCGGAGGCGCCCAGCGCCATGCGAATGCCGATCTCCTGCGTGCGCTGATTGACCGCGTAGGAAATGACCGCGTAGATGCCGAGCGAAGCCAGCACCAGTGCGAAGAGCGCGAATCCGCCCAGCAGGACCACCACGAAGCGCCGCGGGGACACGGCTTTGTCCACCAGTTGCTGCAATGTGCGGAAATCCTGGCCGGGCAGGTTCGGCGCGATCGGTTTCAGCGCGGCGCGCACCGCGCCGGCCAGTTCGGCCGGGGGCATGGAGGAGCGGACCACGAGATCCACCGATGCGGCATCGCTGCACTGGCGGATGGGCAGGTACATTTCCATGCCGGACGCCTGTTCGAGCGCGAGGTGGCGCACGTCGCCCACCACGCCGACCACGCGCCGCTCGCCACAGGCGCGCACCAACTGGCCGATCGCGTTCTGCCCCGGCCACAGGGTGCGGGCCATGGTCTCGTTGATTACGATGACTCCTTCGGCGGAGGGGACGTCGCGCCCGGAGAGATCGCGGCCGGCGATCAGCGGGATGCCCATGGCGTGGATGTAGCCATCGGTGACCACGCGCGGGAAGGCGTTGGGATATTGGCCGCGCGGGTAGACCTTGCCTTTGACGCCGACGCCCCAACTGCGATTTCGCCCGAGAGGCAGCGCATCGGTGAGCCCGGCGGACTGAACCCGCGGCAGGTCGCGGACGCGGCGCAGCACTTCATCGAAGTAGGCGTTGCGCTCGGGTTGGGTGGAATAGCGGGAATCGGGATCGACGCGGATGGCGATGGTGTGCTCCGGGTGGAACCCCAGGTTCACGTCCAGCACGCGCAGGAAACTGCGCACCAGCAGGCCGGCCGCGATCAGCAGGACGCAGGCGAAAGCGACCTCGGAGACGACCAGGGTATTGCGGATCCAGTGGTAGCTGCGGCCGCCCGTGGAGCCGCGGGAAGCGTCCTTGAGGACATCGTGGAGGGCGTGGGCGGGCACCTGCAATGCGGGGGCGAGGCCGAAGACGACGCCGGTAACGACGGCTGCGGCCAGGCAGAACGCCAGAACGTTGAGGTCCACGCGGGCGCTGGCGAGCAGCGGAATGCCGATCGATTGCAGGTGGGTCAACAGGCGGGTTCCGCCGGCAGCCAGCAGCACGCCGAGCGCCGCTCCGCAAGCGGAAAGCGTCAGCCCTTCGGTGAGCATCTGGCGGATCAGGCGGCCGCGCCCGGCGCCGAGTGCGGTCCGCACCGCCAGTTCCCTGCGGCGCGTCGCGGTGCGCGCCAGCAGCAGGTTGGAGAGGTTCGCGCAGACGATCAGCATGACCACGGCCACCGCGCAGGCCAGCACCAGCAGGGCCGGGCGAATGCGGCCGCTGACCCGCTCGGCGAGCGGGGTGATGCGGCCTTCGAAGGTATTGCGCTCGGGGTGTGCGGCGGTGATACGCGCGGCCAGCGTGGTGAGTTCCGCCTGCGCGGCGCCGGCGGTGACCCCGCGTTTCAGCCGGCCGATAATGGCCATGGTGTTGCCCCAGCGGTTGGTTTCCGCGCTGAGCGGGAAGGGAAAGTAGAGGTCGAAGTGGCTGCCCGGGGCGAACACGCCGGCGAAATCGAAGGACGCGGGCAGGACGCCGATGACGGTGTAGGGCTGATCGTTGATGGTGAGCGCGCGGCCGGCGATGGAGGGGTCGGAGGCGAAGCGGCGCTCCCAGAGTCCGTGGCTGAGCAGCACCGCTTTCGGGCCGTTCCACTTGCACTCGCCGGCCGTGAACAGGCGGCCGCGCTCCGGTTTCACGCCGAGCAGTTGGAAGAAATTGTCGGAGACCGGGACGCCGCTGAGGCGCTCGGGTTCGCCGCTGCCGCTGAGCAGATTGTCGCCGACCCCGTAGAAGGCGAAGTAGGCGGCCAGTCCGTCGAAGGATTGGTTGGCTTCGCGCAGGTCCAGCAGGTGCCCCACCTGCGTGGTCTGTCCGGAGAGCCCGCTGGTATCGTGATTGGCGACCCAAACGAGGCGCTGGGGATCGGTGAACGGCAGCGGGCGGAGCAGCAGCGCGTCAACTACGCTGAAGACCGTCGCGCTGGCGCCGATGCCGAGTCCGACGATCAGGACGGCGAACGCGGTGAAACCGGCATCGCGGCGTAAACCGCGTAAAGCGTAGCGCAGGTCCTGCACGATGGCGTCCAGCGCGGGCAGACTGCGGCCTTGGTTCATGGATGGCTCCTGAGCCTTATACTGCCGACCGGCGATTTGGTTACGCTAGTTACGGAAATCGTTAGCTCGCGGTGGTAAGATTCCACCCAGCGAGGACCGTATGCAGTACCCACGACGCGAGTTCATCGAAGTCCTTTTGGGCGCGGCTTCAGCCGCCGTCCTGCAGTCGCAAACGCGCTCCGGCGACATGATCTATCGCACGCTGGGCAAGACCGGCGAGCGTGTCTCGGCGATCGGGCTCGGCGGGTCGCACATCTCCCGGCCCGGCGAAGAGGGCGCGATCCGCATCGTGCGCAGCGCCATCGATCGCGGTATCACCTTTATGGACAACTGCTGGGATTACGCCGGCGGCCGCTGCGAAACCTGGATGGGCCAGGCGCTGCGCGACGGCTACCGCAAGAAGGTCTTCCTCATGACCAAGTTCGACGGCCGCACCAGGGCCGCCGCCGCCAAACAGATCGACGAATCGCTGCAGCGCCTCCAGACCGACGTGATCGACCTGATGCAGTTTCACGAGAACATCCGGATGGAGGATCCCGACCGCTTCTTCGCGCCCAACGGCGCGCTGGAGGCGCTGCTCGAAGCGAAGAAGGCGGGCAAGATCCGCTACATCGGATTCACCGGGCACAAGGATCCGGTGGTGCACCTGCGCATGCTGGAGGTCGCGGCGCAGCACCAGTTCCACTTCGACAGCGCGCAGATGCCGCTCAACATCCTGGACGCGAGCTTCCGCAGTTTCAGCCACCAGGTAGTGCCGAAGCTGGTGGAGCAGGGAATCGCCGTGCTGGGGATGAAACCGCTGGCCGCCGGCGCGATCCCGCAGAACAACGTCGCCGGCGCCATCGAGTGCCTGCACTTCGCGCTCACGCTGCCGACTTCGGTGGTGATCAACGGCTGCGACACCATGGAGCGGCTCGACCAGGCGTTCGAAGCCGCGCGCACGTTCCAGCCGCTCAGCCGCGCGCAGATCGACGCGCTGATCGCCAAAACGCACGAGGCGGCACTCTCCGGGAAGTTCGAACAATTCAAGACCACGATGCGGTTTGACGGCACCGCGCAGCATCCCGAATGGATGGGGTGACGGTCCGCTTCTACGCCGAGTTGAACGATCACCTGCCGCGGGAAGACCGCTACCGCGCACTCGAGCGGCCGCTCACGATCCCGCGCAGCGTGAAGGACCTGATCGAAAGCTTCGGCGTGCCCCACACCGAGGTCGAACTGATCGTGGTGAACGGCGAAAGCGTCGGGTTCGACCGCCACGTGAACGGCGGCGATCGCGTCGCCGTCTATCCGGTCTTCGAAGCGTTCGATATTGCGGCGGAACTGCGGGTGCGCGGCGAGCCGTTGCGCGATCCCCGCTTCGTGCTCGACATCCACCTGGGTCGCCTGGCGGGCTACCTGCGGATGCTGGGGTTCGACGCGGCGTATGGCGCGATCGACGATGCCGAACTGGCGCGCGTCTCGGCGGCGGAGCACCGCATCCTGCTCTCGCGCGATCGCGGGCTGTTGATGCACGGGCAGGTGACGCACGGCTACTGGCTGCGCGAGACGGAAAGCCGGCGGCAACTCGCGGAGGTGATCGCGCGCTTCGATTTGGCGCGGCGCATTGAGCCGTTCACGCGCTGCATGGCCTGCAATCGGCGGCTGCGCGAGATCGCACGGGAAGAAGCGGCGGTGCTGGTTCCGCCGCGGATCGCGGAGTTGTACACGGAGTTCCGCGAGTGTCCGGGGTGCGCGCGGGTGTACTGGAAGGGATCGCATTACGCGCGCATGAAGCGCTGGATCGGGCAGGTTGCGGGGGAGTGATATACTTCACGAAACCGTGCCTGCAATGGGCGCGGCATGAGGAGGAACGATGGCATCTTTGCGCGACGAGTGGAAGCTTTCGAAGGGTGCGGCGGAGTTGAAGTTCAAACAGGAACACCCCCTGCCCAAGGACGTACACGTCAACCCGCCGACTCCGTACCCGATGAAGTTCAAGGAAGACCTGGGACCCACCCTGGATCTCTTCGAGAAGGCCAAGACCCCGGCGGACAAGCTCAAGCACGCCAATAAGGCCAAGACCGTGATCAAGAGCTACCGCGAGGGTATCAAAAAAGAGAAAGAGATGAAGGGCGCCGGCGCGGTCCTGTTGCACAGCCTGGAAAAAATCGAAAAGGCGCTCGGGTAGGCGCGCATCTCGGTGAGTACGGGGAACCCCCGGCCTGCGCTACTCCGATTTTGACCCCTCGGACAGGGCCGGGCGCTTGCGGCGGGATGGTAGTGTGTTACCTCGATGTCTCGCTGTCCCCCGGCGCGGCGAGAACGGCCAGGTGGCGCGATCCATCGTCTGGAGCTTCGCAACTGCTCGCCTCTTCGCCGTAATGCGCCAGACGCTAAAGCTCCGCTGCCTGCGGGCTCTTGCCTTCTTTACACCTCATCACGCAGGCCGGCTCGCGTGTTTGGTCGCCGATTAGTTGTCTTATCAGGCCCACGCCTTGCGATCCGGCGTCTGTCCGAGGCCTACAGCGGTACCGGCTCGGACGATTGGAATGTGGTGTTTGTTGATGAAATCCTTAATCTTCTGTGCGGCTTGCTTGTCAAGTGTTTTGTGGTTATAGACAAGGTTGAAATACTTATTGAAAATGACGTTGAGCTGATCTGATGCTGCCTTGATTTCCTTGGGTGTGGCCTTTTTCCCTGCGTATGGGTTGCACGCCTCCCACCGTTCGAGCGCTTTTCCGAGATTTAGGTTGAAATTGATCTTGGCCGCCTTAATAGCGGCGTCATTTTGAGTTTTGACAGCTTTCCAGTCTGAGTGCAAGCTCATGCGCGCGAATCTATCATGCGCGAGTTGCCAGCGTCAAGGTAAAGCAGCCTAGGTCGGTGACTGGGCTTGCCGGCAAACGTTACGCGTCCGGTCCTGACGCGGTGGGCATTCTGCCGATGGTTCCAGTTTCCGCCGGTGGCGACTCGACGAGATCCCCCGGCCCCCCCAACTTGGATGCGGAACGTAAGGTTACGGAAGGTCACCGCTTGTAACGTCGAACGTAGTCCTTCCAATAGGTACGTTGCGAAAGTACCCGCGGCTCAGGCGCGCGACAACGGCGGAACGCCCCCTCGCCGGACCCCGTAACTACGCTACAATCCCACGCATGAGGAAACTCGCGCTTGTTCTTGGACTCGCTCTGTGTGTGTTCGCGCAGGACGAGCCGCCCGCTGCTCCCGGCGGCGGCCGCGGTGGGCGTGGAGGGCGCGGCGGCGCCAACGCCGAGCCGATTAACGAATCCACCTTCTCTTCGCTGCGTGCGCGGCAGATCGGCCCCGCCTTCATCTCCGGGCGCGTCTCGCAAATCGCCGTGTTCCCGGACAACAGCAACCACTACCTGGTCGCCGAAGCCAGCGGCGGGCTCTGGCTCACCTACAACAACGGGACCACGTGGCAGCCGGTCTTCGATAACTACGGCTCCTACTCGATCGGCTGGGTCACCATCGATCCCAAGAACCCGTCGATCGTATGGGTCGGCACGGGCGAGAACAACAATCAGCGATCGGTGTCCTACGGCGACGGCGTCTACAAGTCCAACGACGGCGGGCGCACGTTCCGCAACGTCGGCCTCAAGCTCACCGAGCACATCGCTCGCATCGTCATCGATCCGCGCGATTCGAACGTGGTCTACGTCGCCGCGCCGGGTCCGCTGTGGAAAGGCGGCGGCGAGCGCGGACTCTACAAGACCACCGACGGCGGCAAGACCTGGTCGGAATCCCTGATTAAGGTGGGCGAGTACACCGGATGCAGCGACGTCATCATGGACCCGCGCAATCCCGACATCCTGCTCGCCGCCACGCATCAGCGGCAGCGCCGCTACTTCGGCATCATTCACGGCGGGCCGGAGTCCGGCCTGTGGCGCTCCACCGACGCGGGCAAGACCTGGACGGCGGTGCGCGGCGGCTTCCCCACCGGCGAACTCGGGCGCATCGGCCTCAATTTCGCGCCCTCGAATCCGAGCATCATCTATGCGCAGGTGGAAGGGCCGGAGGGCCGCGGCGGCCTCTACCGCTCGCTGGATAACGGCATCGTCTGGGAAAAACGCAATTCCTACGATCAGCAGGGCCAGTATTACTCCAAGGTGCAGGTGGACCCCGCCGACTCCGACCGCGTCTATATCCACGGCGTGAACATCATGGTGAGCGACGATGGCGGGCGCACCCTGGCCTCGCTGCCCACGCGCAACAAGCACGTGGACAATCACGATATCTGGGTCGATCCGAAGAACAACGATCACTACCTGGTGGGCTGCGACGGCGGCCTCTACGAATCCTTCGACCGCGCCGCCACGTGGAACTTCAAGGCCAACCTGCCCACCGCGCAGTTGTACGATATCGCCGTCAGCGAGGATGCGCCGTGGTATTCCGTCTACGGCGGCACCCAGGACAACAACTCCTTCGGCTGCCCGGCGCGCACCCGTTTCACCAGCCTCACCAACGGCGATTGCTTCGTCACCATGGGCGGCGACGGTTTCTACTCCCGCGTGGATCCCAAGGACCCGAACACCGTCTACGCGGAGATGCAGAATGGCGGGCTGGTGCGCTTCGACCGGCGCACCGGCGAGCGCGTCTCCATTCAGCCGGGGCCAAAGAAGGGCGACCCGGCGGCGCGCTGGAACTGGGATGCGCCGTTCATCGTCAGCCCGCATCTGAACACCCGCCTGTATTTTGGTTCGCAGAAACTCTATCGCTCCGACGATCGCGGCGATACCTGGCGCGAGGTCTCGGGCGACCTCACCCGCCAGCTCGACCGCAACAAACTGCCGCTGATGGGCAAGATCTGGCCCATCGACGCGATTCAGAAAAACGTCTCCACCGCGCTCTACAACAACATCAGCGCGATCACGGAATCGCCCAAGGTGGAAGGCCTGATCTACGTGGGCACCGACGATGGGCTCGTACAGGTGACCGAGGACGGCGGCAAGAACTGGCGCAAGATCGATAAGCCCGCGGGCGTGCCCGAGGATGCCTACGTGCAGCGTATCCTGGCCTCCCAGCACGACCCGAACGTGGTCTACGTGGCTTACGAGAATCACCAGAACGGCGACTTCAAGCCCTACCTCATCAAGAGCGGCGACCGCGGCAAGACCTGGGTCAACATCAGCGGTAACCTGCCCGAGCGCGGCGGCGTGTACGCCATCGCGGAGGATCACGTGGATCCCAAGCTGCTGTTCGCGGGCACGGAGTTCGCCCTGTACTTCACCAAACTCGGCGGCGAGAAGTGGATCAAGCTGAACGTCGGCGTTCCCACCATCATGGTGCGCGACCTGGCGATCCAGAAGACTATGGACGATCTCGTGATCGGCACCTTCGGGCGCAGTATCTACGTGCTGGACGATTACAGCCCCCTGCGCAACGCCACCAACGAACTGATGACGCGCGACAGCTACCTGTTCCCCGTGAAGCCGGCGCTCAGCTACATTCCGCAGAATCGCGGCGGCGACCTCGGCACCAGTTACTTCGCGGCGCCGAATCCGCCGGTGGGAGCGCAGATCACGTTCAACCTGAAGGAGGCCATCGCCACGAAGCGCGCCGAGCGCCAGCGCAAGGAGCGGGAGGCAGTGGCGCGCGGCGAGACGCCGCCCTATCCCACGCCCGAGCAACTGCGCGCCGAAGCTGAGGAAGAGCCGCCGGCCATCGTGATTTCGATCGCCGACGCCGCCGGCAAGATCGTGCGGCGGATCGATGCACCGGCCACGCGCGGCATTCATCGCATCACCTGGGACCTCCGCGCGCAGGGCGCCAATGCACCCGCGGCCATGGCTGCCGGCGGCGGCGGACGCGGCGGGCGCGGCGGCGCGGGTGGAGGCGCGGGTGGCGCGGGTGGACGCGGCGCGGCGCCTATCGAACCGGAGATGGAGGAGTTCGTCGCCCGCTTCAGCAGCGGTCCGCTGGTGCTGCCCGGCAAGTACACCGTCACGCTGGCCAGGCGGGTGGATGGCGTCGTCACGCCGCTGCCCGGTGCCCAGACGGTGGAAGTCACCGCCGAACCCTTCGCCACGCGCGAGGACCGCATCGCCATGAGCGAATTCCAGGACAAGCTCATCCGGCTGCAGCGAACCGTGACCGCGACCACCTCCACCGCGGCCGAAGCCGGCACGCGCCTGGCCGCGATCCGCCGCGCGATCGATGCCACCCCGTCCCTCCCCGCCAAGGCGCGGGAGGACTGCCTGCGCCTCGAAAAACAACTCGCCGACATCAACCTCGCGCTGAACGGCGATCGCGTGTGGCGCTCGTTCAACGAAGGCTCGCCGGCGTCGATCTCCGAACACGCGCAGGCGGCCGCCTCGCCCACGCGCGGCACCACCGGCCTTCCAACAAAGACCGCGCTCGAACAATACCAGATCGCGAGCGATGCGCTGGCGCTGGAGATTCCCAAGCTGCGCAAGCTGGTGGACGTGGACATCAAGGCGCTCGAAAAACAACTCGACGCCGCCGGCGCCCCTTACACGCCGGGACGCTTGCCCGACTGGAAAAAGTAACGAGGAGCGGGCCGCCGCGCCCGCCCTCTCTCACACGCCGATGCGCGCTCTGCTACTGCTGCTCCCGACCACGCTCTGCCTGGCTCAGCCTCCGGCCATCAACCAGGAGGGCGTCTTCAACGCGGCCAGCCGCATCCCGCCCTCGCTGCCCGGTGGAGGACTCGCCCCGGGCGCGCGCTTCGTCATCCGCGGCCTGCGTTTCGAGGCCGGCTCGAAGGTGCGGATCGCGGGCCAGGACGTCCGCCTGCTCTCCGTCTCGCCCACTGAGATTCTCGCCCTGATGCCCCCGGCGCCGTCCGCCGGCTACGCCGAAGTCACCGTCTCCAACTCCGACGGCGTCTCCCGCCCGTTCCGCGTGCGCATCGTCCCCGCCGCGTTCGGCTTCTTCAGCGCCAACGGGAAAAGCTGGGGACCGGCGAAAATGGAGCGGCCCTACCTGCTCACCGGCACAGGACTCGGCGGCGTGCGCAACCCCGAGGTCTTCGTCGCCGGCAAGCCCGCGCGCGTGCTGCGTGCCGGACCCAGGCCCGGCGCCCCCGGCATCGACGAAATCGAGTTCGCCATCCCCGATGGGACGCCCGCTGGCTGCTTCGTGCCCGTGCTCGCGCGCATCCCCGGGGGGCCGGTATCGAACACAGTCGCGGTCCCGGTGGGCGAGTGCAAGGAGACCGCCATCGACTCCAGCGTCTTTCTGCTGCTCACGCGCATGAGCAGCCACATCCGCACCTTCACCGAGCGCGGCATCGATTTCACGCAGGACTTCGCCGCCGCCGTTTTCGCCGAGCCGCCGGCCATCGCCGCTCTGCTCAATCCCTGGCGCCTGCGCCCCCCGGTGGGCACCTGCACGGCCTACACCGGACCGTTCTATCCGAGCGTGGACGAGTCCACCCTACCCGGGTTCTTTGCCGATTCCGTCGGCGATGCCGGCCACGCCGCCGGACACGTCGTGCTGCGCGGCGCGCGCGCCACGGTGGACCTGCCCCAGCCCTCGCCCGGCCTCTACCACGACGTGATCGGCGCGGACAAATCCATCTACCGCGCCGAACGGCCGCTCGTTCTCTCGCCCGGCGATTTCACCCTCTCCTGGAACTCCGGCACGGTACACCTCGCCATGCCTTCGCTGTTTTCGTGGACCAACGCATCGCGCATCGCCACCGTGACCCGCTCCGAGGGGCTGACCGTGGAGTGGAAGTCGCGCGAGCCCATGATGGGCATCCTGGTGGTGAACGTCGATGCCGACTCCGCTTCCATGGGCGCCTGCTTCTGCCTCGCCACCGGGAGCCGCTTCCACGTTCCTCCCGAGAGCCTCGCCAACGTGCCGCCCGGATCCCGCGAACCCGGGCTTCCGCTCAGCCTCGTGGTACTGGCGCCGCTTCCCGAACTCCAGCACCTGGTCGCCGCGAGCGGCCAAAACGTGCTCGCGCTGGTCACCACGCTGCGCGCCGAATCCGTGGATTTCCAGTAGCCGCGCCGCCTGCCTTACTTCACCGCGACCGTGAGGCCGGCCGGACTCGTGTAGCTGCCCAGCGTGATCGCCACCGGCTGATTGCCCGGAGGCGTTCCCGGCGGGATCACCACGTTGACCTGCAGCAAGCCCGCCGTGAATCCCGGCGCCGCGCCGCCGTACTTGATCTCGGCCTGCCTGCCGCCGATGGTCGCGCTCAACGGGAGCACCGGTTTCGGGAACGCCGATACGGCGAGCAACCCGTCCGTTCCCGGCGGCGAAGTCTGCCCCTCCCCGGTGCCGAAGAGCACGATCACGCTTCCGCCCGCGGCCGGATTCGATGCCGAGTTGTAGCTGCCGTCCTGGTTCAGAATCGCGCCCTGTCCCTTCCCCGAGAAGTCCGCGCTGAAGAGCGCCGGCACCGCGTCCGCCACTTTCACCGTGACCGCGGTGGATTGCTGCCCCTGGTAGATCGCCACCATCTGCGACGAACTCTTTCCCGCCACTTCGTAAGGCACGATGCCGCTCACCTGTTTGGCCGAGGCGTAGACGATCGGCGCCGCCACGCCGTCGAACAGCAACTGCGTTTGCGCGACCGTGGTGGCCAGTTTCGTGCCGCTCGCATCCAGCGCGGCGCCTGCCAGCGGCCCCGGTCCGATGCCGCTTCCGTACGCCACGAAGATCATGCCCGGCGATACCGTGCCCACGGCGTTGCTCGCCGCGTTCGTCACCGCGCTCAGCGTCGGACCCGTCGGCGGAGGCGGCGCCGCCGGAGGTGCGAAGTGCGCCAGGAACGCATCGCCCTTCACACGCCCGATCCCGCTGCTCCCGCCGTAGGTGCGCTGCGCCGCGTTGGACGTCACCGGGAACCCGCTGCTCAACGTCGTCCCGGCGATCCACACGTCGCCCGATGCGCTCACCGCCACGCCCTGCGCGCTGTCGTCGTTGGGTCCTCCCAGCAGCGTCGAATACAGGAGCTTCTTGCCGTCCGCGCTGAACTGCGCCACGAACGCGTCGCCCAGCGCATCGCCGTTGTTGTTCTGCCCGCCCTTCCCGGCCATCGTCTTCTGCGCGGCGTCGGAGGTCACCGGGAAGTCGCTGGACGCGCTCTGGCCCGCGACCCAGATCGTTCCGTCGGCGGCCAGCGCGAGGGCGAACCCGCCGTCATCGTCCGTGCCGCCCAGGAAAGTGGCGAATACCAACGATCCGCCGCTGGGGTCGAGTTTCGCCAGGTAGGCGTCGCCCAGCGCCCGCTCAGCGAAATCGTTGTTGTTCGGACCGGTGAACCGGGTCTGGTACGCGCCCATGGTCACCGGCAGGTTGGCCGACGTGGTGGTCCCGGTGACATACGCCGCGCCGCTGGCGTCCACCGCCAGCCCCGTGATCGAATCGTCGCCGGAGCCGCCCAGGTACGTGGAGTAGATCAGGCTGCTCGCGTCCGGGCTCAGCTTGGTGATGAAACCGTCGCCGAGATTGAAGAACGGGTTGTTGATTTCCGATCCGCCGAACCTGCGCTGCAACGCGCCCGCGGTGGTGGGGAAGTTGGAGGAAATCGTCGCGCCCGCGACGTAGACGTTCCCCGCCGCATCCACCGCGACCGCCATCGGCGTGTCGTCCAGCAGCCCGCCCAGGTACGTGACCCACACCCACTGGGTACCCGCCGGATTGAGCTTCGCCACGTACCCGTCGCCCGCGGTGTAAAAGGGCGCGCCGAAATCGGTGATGGGCTGCCCGCCCACCCCGCCGATGCGCGGTTGCACCACCCCCGCGGTCACCGGCAGGTTGAAGGATTGCGTCGCGCCGGTGATGTACGCCGCGCCCGTGGAATCTACCGCGATCCCGGTGCCGATCTCGTCCTGGTTGCCGCCGAAGTAGGTCGCGTACAGAATCTTGTCGAGGTTGGGGCCGAGTTTGGCCACGAAAGCGTCGCCCAGGTTGACCACCGTATTGCCGCCCGCGCCGGCGTACACGGTCTGCGGCGCCGAAGCCGTCACCGGAAAATCGCGCGAGTTGGTGTAGCCCGTCACGTAGGCGTTGCCCGACGCGTCCAGCGCGATGGCGCTGCCCACATCGTCGCCGCTGCCGCCGAGATACGTCAGGGCCTGCAGCACGCCCGCGGAACTGTACCGGGCCACGAAGGCGTCGCCCGTCATGAGGTGCGCGGTCTGCCCGCCGTAGGCGGACTGCGCGGCCGTGCGCGAAACCGGCAGGTTGCTGGTCGTGGTGTACCCCACCACGTAGAGGTTGCCCGAGCTATCCAGCGCCGTGCCGCGAATGGCTTCGTTGTTGGATCCGCCCAGAAAGCTGGAGTACACCAGCGCGGGGTCGATCACCAGTTCGCGCGTCCGGTCCCACCGGGCCAGATCGAAGGCCACCTCGCCGCGGCGAATGCGGAAGCCGCCGGCCACCGTATCGGCGCCCTGGTAAATGCGCGGCTTGCGCCATAGGATGCCGCCCGTGTCCAGATCGCCCCCCGCGTTCACGCGCGGACGCGCGCCGGTCACCCGCAGGCGGATGCGCGCCGGGTCGGCGCCGGGCGCCACCACGAAGTCGAACTCCAGCGCTCCGCTGTCGCCGTGAAACACCAGGTCGATGCCGGGATACACATCCCGGTAGCGCACCCGCGAGTAGCTCTCCAGCCCGCTGCGCCACTCCTCGCGAGGGCCTACGAAGTAGCTGGTGCGGCCCGCGGCCGGAGCCTCGCCCGCCGGCGCCGCGCGGCGCGCGCCCGCCAGTCGCAGATGCACGTCCCCGTACGCGATGCCGTCATCGTCCAACGTCACGTGGAGGCCTGCGGCCTGCGTGCGAAATCGTCCGGCGGATTCGCGGTCGAAGCGTACCCCTGGAACCGCCGCGGCCTGGAGCATGCCGGCTGCCAGCAGCCCCCATCCCAGTAACCCTCTGGTAAGAGACATCATCCCTCCGTGATGCTTTTTGGCAAGATATCACGGACCGGATGAGGAATTGTGGCGCACGCGGGACCCAGGTACTACGTGCGCCACGCTTGCCGGGCATGGCGGCCTTTACTTCTTCGCGGCCGGCTTCGGGGTGGAGTTGCTGGCGGTGGTGGCGCCCTTCTTCACCGCCTTGCGGTGGTGCTTCTTCGTGGCCGTGGTGCTCTTGCTGGTGGCCGCGGGTTTGTTGGTGGTGGCGCTCTTGGCGCCCGTGGACGGCGGCTGGGCGGCGAAAGCGGTGGCAACCGCGAAGGCGATGGTAAGCAAAGTCGTTTTCATTTTCTCTTCTCCTTGCGGGCTTCTCTTTCGCCCGCTCACAATCTCATCTTGCGGCCGGGGCCCGAAAAACCATATCGCCTGCGCAGGCTAATCCGCCGTGCGAATTGGGCGGTACGGCGGTTAAGCTTTGTTAGGGAAAACTTCGGCCATCGGCACAAAAAAGCCCCGCCGTGCCGGGTCGCCGGCAGGCGGGGCAATGGAGGACAAGGTTGGAGGGTGTACCCGTTACTTCGACTGGCTGCCTTCGCCCTTCTGCTGCTTCTTGGAACTCTTGTGGGCGCCCTTTTTGTGCGCCTTGGTGGTGGCCGGCTTGTTCTGGCTCGGCGGGTTCTGCGCCGGAGTGCTCTGCGCAAACGTCAGGGTCGTGAAAGCCGCGGCCAGTGCGACGGCGAGAAAGCTCTTCTTCATTTCGATTCTCCCGGGCGAGCCGTTTGCCCGCCACAGTTTCATGGTGCGCCGGATGCGCCGGAAACTCGATAGCCTCGGCAGGCTACGCCGGCCGCCGAATTCGGGGTGGGGCGGATTAACGTTCTTTAGGACGCCGCATTAGCCCGCATCGGGGATACATGGAAACCGCGCGCCCGCGCGATACTAAATACGCAATGGTGCCCAGGCAGATCACCCGACAGCGCATCTTCCGCGTCATGATCGCCGGTTTCGGACTGGTGATCCTCCTCCTCGCGGCGGCCGCGGTGGTCGGCATCCGCAATATCGACGATATCCAGGAGACGGCGCGCGGCCTGCTCCGCGAGCAGTCCGTCAGCCGCCGCCTCATCGACGAATTGCAGAGCCAGCAGACCAGTTTGAGCGAAGTCTTCGGCATCCTGGCGCGCGATCCCGATTCGGTCGACTACACCCAGATCATGGCCCAGCTCGACGAAGCCGACCGCGACATCGACCGCATCGCCGCCGAGGGCGAGAAGACCCCCGACCGTGCCCTCTGGACGCGCCTGCGCGCGGCCTCCAGGAACTTCTCGAGCGAGGCCCGCCGCCTGCTTTCCGTGGATGAACCGGAGACCTTCCAGTCCATGGACCTCTTCCGCTATCACGGGGCGTTCGCCAGCGTGGTGGCGCGGCTGCTCGAAGCCGAGTACACCAAGCTCAACGCCGCGCAGACGGAGATTGACCGCCGCACCGCGCGCCTTTCCCGCATCTCCTTCGCCTTCGCCGGAGCCGCGCTGCTGCTGGCGCTGGTGTTCGCCGTCTTCACCGTGCGCATGGTGGCGCAACTCGTGGAGCGGCTCGAATGGCAGACCGCGGAGCTGAGCCGCGTCTCCTGGCACATGCTCGAGGCCCAGGAGGATACCGCCCGCCGCTTCTCCCACGAACTGCACGACGAACTCGGCCAGTCCCTCACCGCGGTCAAAACCAACCTGGCCGCCATGCAGCACGCGGGCTGCGATCCCGCCCGCCTCGGCGATTGCCTGCGTCTGGTCGACGAATCGATCGGCAACGTGCGCCAGATGTCCCAATTGCTCCGCCCCACCATCCTCGACGATTTCGGACTCGAAGCCGGCCTGCGCTGGCTCGCCGAAGGCTTTCAGACGCGCACAGGCATCGAGGTCGCCGTCGAATCCGCCCACCCCGCGCGCCTGCCCGACGAAACCGAAACGCACCTCTTCCGCATCGCGCAGGAGGCCCTCACCAACGTCGCGCGGCACGCGCACGCCAAGCGCGTCGATATCCGGCTGGAGCCGGCGCCCGGCGGTGTACGGCTGCGCATCGCCGACGATGGCCGCGGCCTCGCCCCCGGATCCGCCAACGGACGCGGACTCGGCATGATCGGCATGCGCGCCCGCGCCCGCAGCGCCGGCGGCGACGTCGCCGTCGAATCCAAACCCGGCCGCGGTGTTGTAATTGAAGTTCGGGTGCCCGTTCACAATGAAGCGAACACGAATCTTGCTGGCTGACGATCACGCCGTGGTAAGGCAGGGGTTCAAGATGATCCTCGGCGCGCAGAGCGATATGGAGATCGTCGGCGAAGCCGCCAACGGGCGCGAAGCCGTCGAACTGGCCGAGCAGATCCGGCCCGATATCGTGGTCATGGACGTGGCCATGCCGGAACTCAACGGCATCGAAGCCACCCGCCGCCTCTCCGGCAGCGTGCCGCATACCCGCATCATCGCCCTCAGCATGCACAAGGACTCCGTCTACGTCCGCGAAATCCTGCGCGCCGGCGCCCGCGGCTACCTGCTCAAGGACTCCGGCGCGGAGGACCTCGTGCGCGCCATCCGCGCCGTCGCCGGCGGCGAAAGCTGGCTCAGCCCCGCGGTCTCCAACGCCGTCCTCGACGATTACCGGCGCCACGTCACCAACCCCATCGACCTGCTCACCAGCCGCGAGCGCGAAGTCCTCCAAATGCTCGCCGAGGGTAAGACCAACAAGGAAATCGCCGTGGTGCTGAATTTGAGCGTCTACACCGTGGACGCCCACCGCGGACGCATCATGGAAAAGCTCAACCTGCACAGCATCAACGAACTGGTGCGCTTCGCCGTGCGCAACGGCCTCATCGATTGACGCGGGCGTCCGCTACGCGTCGCCCGCGCCGAACCGGTAGCCTTCCCATCGCGCCACCACCGCCGAAGCCAGGCAGTTGCCCAGCACGTTCACCGACGTGCGCGCCATGTCCAGCAGCGCGTCCACCCCGAGCAGGATGCCCACCCCCTCCATCGGCAGGTGGAATGTGACCAGCGCGCCCGAAAGGATCACGAGCGCGGCGCGCGGCACGCCGGCCACACCCTTGCTCGTCAGCATCAGCGTGAGCATCATCATGAGTTGATCGCCCAGGCTCATGTGGATGCCCGCCGCCTGCGCCACGAACAAACTGGCCAGCGAGAGGTAGAGCGTGCTGCCGTCGAGATTGAAGCTGTAGCCCGTCGGGATCACGAATCCCACGATGTGCTTGGGCACGCCGAAGCGCTCCATGTTCTCCAGCGCCAGCGGCAGCGCGGCTTCGCTCGACGCCGTGGAGAACGCGATCAGAAACGGCTCGCGCACCGCGCGATAGAACGCGCCCGCTGGAATCCGCGCCACCAGGATGACCCCGCCCAGCACCAGCACTACGAACAGCACCAGCGCCGCGTACATGGTCAGGATCAGCTTGCCCAGGCCGAACAGCACCGCCAGTCCCTTGCTGCCCACCGTCACCGCGATGGCCGCGCCCACGCCGAAGGGCGCCAGGTACATCACGTACTTCGTGTAACGGAACATCACCTCGGCCAGCGCGCCGCAGAAGTTGACCACCGGAATCGCCTTCTCGCCCGTGGCCGAGCAGGCGGCGCCGAACAGGAAGGCGAACACCACCAGTTGCAGCACGTCGTTGCGCGCCATGGCGTCCACTACGCTCGCCGGGAAGGTATGCTCCACCACCGTGGCCAGCGTCGCCGGCGGCGCCGGAGTGGCCGCTTCCGCCGCCGTGTGCGCGATCGGCACGCCGTCGCCGGGCCGCACCAGGTTCACCACCCCCAGCCCGACGAACAGCGCCAGCGTGGTGACGATTTCGAAGTAGAGGATCGCCTTCCCGCCGATGCGTCCCATGTGCTTGCCGCCGCCGCCCCCGGCGATGCCGTACACCAGCGTCCCGAACAACAGCGGCGCGATGATGGAGCGGATCAGCCGCAGGAAGACCGTGCTCACCACCCCCGATTGTTTCGCCGCGTCCGGCGCCACCAGGCCGAAGGCGATTCCGGCCGCCATTCCGATGAAGATCCACGCCGTCAGCGAGGGCCGCTTCATCGTTCTCCCCACTTCAGCTTCTGGCGCAGCACGTCGAAGAACATCTGCCGCGGCGGACGGATCAGGTGCAGCGCGTAGTGCGAACTGTGGCACACCACAGTATCGTTCTGCCGCAGCGGTGTGCTTACCTGCCCGTCGATCGTGAGGTTCACCGTTTCGTCGGAATCACGCGAGATCACCCGGATCACGCTCGTGTCCGGCACCAGCAGCGGCCGGTTGGTGAGCATGTGGGGGCAGATGGGCGTGATGCACAGCGCCGGCACCGCCGGGAAAATGATCGGGCCGCCCGCCGAAAGCGAGTACGCGGTGGAGCCGGTGGGGGTCGAGATGATCAGCCCGTCGGCTTTGTACGCGCACACGAACTGCGCGTCTACGTAGGTATCCAGATCGATCATGCGCGCGATCGAGATCTTGTTGATGACCGCGTCGTTGAGCGCGTCGTACGCCGCCAGCACCGTCTCCCCGCGCATCACCTCCACGTGCATCTTGCGGCGCCTGGCAATGCGGTGTTCGCCGCGCAGCGCGCGCTCGAGTTCGGGAAACACATCGTCCACCGAGATCGCCGTCAGGAAGCCGAGCCCGCCCAGGTTCACCGGGAACAGCGGGACCTCGCGCCGTCCCATGGCGCGCGCCGCGCTCAGCAGCGTACCGTCGCCGCCCAGCACGATGATCAGGTCGCAACGTTCCGGCACGCTGTCGCGTGCCATGCCCGTCACTCCCACGTAGGCGCCGGTGGGTTCGTCCATGCGCACCTCGATGCCGCGCTGATCGAGCCATTCGAGCAGCCTGGGCACCAGGCCGTGCGCCGCCGGGGCATTGGGTTTGGAGATGATTCCGACCGTCTTAATGATGGGCATAGAGCAGGAACTCCTTGTTGCCTTCGGCGCCGGCGATGGGGCTCTCCATCAGGTCGGTCTGAAAGTCCAGTTCGCGCACGGCCCGTTCCACCCGTTCGCAAGCGGCGCGGTGCAGTTCGGGATCGCGCACGATCCCGCCTTTGCCCACCTGGCCCTTGCCCACTTCAAACTGCGGTTTGACCAGTATAACCATCCGCCCTCCGGGGCGTAGCAGCGCGCGCGCCGGACCCACGATCATGGTCGCGGAGATGAAGCTCACGTCGCAGCAGACGAAGCCGGCGGGCTCGCCGATTTCTTCCGGCGCGATTTCCCGCGCGTTGATGCCCTCGTGCGCCACCACCCGCGGGTCCGTGCGCAGCTTCCAGTCCAATTGCCCCACCCCCACGTCCACGGCGTGCACGCGCGCCGCGCCCGCCTGCAGCAGCACGTCGGTGAATCCGCCGGTGGAGGAGCCGATGTCCACGCACACTTCGCCGGCCACCGCGATCTTCCAGTGGGCCAGCGCGCCGGCCAGTTTGAAGCCGCCGCGACTGACGTAGGGCGGCCGGGCGAGCACCTCGATCGCCGCGCCCTCCTCCACCGCCTGGCCCGGCTTGAGCGCCTTCTGCCCGTTCACCCGCACCTCGCCGGCCATGATCAGCGCCTGCGCCTTCTCGCGGGAATCGGCGAGTCCGCGTTCCACCACGAGCCGGTCCAGGCGCGCCTTCATGACTTGCGTTGCACGATCAGGTCCGCCAGTTCGTGCAGCCGCTGCGCACGGCCGCCGAACGGCTCCAGCACGGCGTGCGCGTGCCGGCATTCGCCCTGCGCCATCAGCCGCGAAGTCTCCAGGCCGTAGACCGCGGGGAATGTGATCTTGTGCTGTGCCGCGTCCTTGCCGGCGGTCTTGCCCAGGGCTTCGGAGGATGCTTCCACGTCCAGAATGTCGTCCACAATCTGAAAGGCGAGCCCGATGTGCTGGCCGTAGCGCGAGAGCGCCTGGTATTGGCCTTCGTCCGCGCCCGCGTAGATCGCGCCCATCCGCAGGCTGGCGCGGAGCAGTGCCCCGGTTTTGGCGCGATGGATGGATTCGAGCAGCGCCGCTTCCGGCGCTTTGCCTTCACCCTCCAGGTCGGCCACCTGTCCGCCGATCATGCCGCCCACGGTGCCGCTCGCGGTGGAGAGTTCGCCGATCAGTTTCACCACGCGCGCCGCCGGCGCGGGGAGTTCCGCCAGCACCTGGAACGCGATCGTCAACAGCGCGTCGCCCGCCAGGATCGCCATGGCGTCGCCGAACACCTTGTGGTTGGTCGGCTTCCCGCGCCGGTAATCGTCGTTGTCGAGCGCCGGCAGGTCGTCGTGAATCAGCGAGTAGGTGTGGATCATCTCCAGCGCGCACGCCGCCGCCGTCACGCCGTCGTCGGCATCGCTCACCGTGCGCGCCGCCTCGATGCACAGGATCGGGCGGATACGCTTGCCGCCGGCGAAGAGGCTGTAGCGCATCGCGCGGTGTATGGTTTCAGGCGCCGAGGTTTCCGGCGGGACCAGGCGGTCGAGTTCGGCATCCACCAGCTTCTGCTGTTGGGCCAGGTATTCGCGCAGGTTCATGCTTTGTCGGAGGTCTCCGGAGCAAACGGCTCGGCCGCCATCTTGCCTTCCTTGCGGATCAGCATCTCGACACGGGTTTCCGCCTCCTGGAGCTGTTTACGGCATACCTCGCTCAATCCCATGCCGCGTTCGAACAGTTCGATGGAACGTTCGAGCGAGAGATCGCCCGCTTCCAGTTCGTTGACCAGCTTCTCCAGTTCGTCGAGCGACTGCTCGAAGGACTCCACCGGCTTGGCGCCCCCGTTGTTTTCGGCCATCGCCTTATTCTAGCGTGCACCGGACTCCGCGGTTCCCTTTCGCCCGCGCCCAAATTCAGGGCTGTTGCGCGCGCCTACTGCTAACACATACAATGAGGGGGAAGGAGGCCGTATGCGATCAATTGGCTTTCCTGAGCTCCTTGTGATTCTGGCGGTTGCCACGCTGTTGTTCGGCGGTAAGAAAATCCCGGAAGTCGCTAAGGGCCTGGGTGAAGGAATTCGCAACTTCAAGACTGCTTTGAAGGGTGACGAAGATAAAGTCGAAGAAAAGAAGCAGGCGTAGCTTCGAGGAGCGGCCCGCAAGTTGGGCCGGACTTCGTCTCGGCTTCACAGGTTATCGAACATAAAAAACCCCGCGAGCCCGGTTGGGTCCGCGGGGTTTTTGGTTTTGTATCAGGCCCTGGTTACTTCTTCTTCGGCGGAACGATGGCATCCTTGGCCGGCTTGGCGACGCGGAACTTCACCGTCTTTTTGGCCGGAATCTTGATGGCTTCGCCCGTTGCCGGATTGCGGCCCATGCGCGCCTTGCGCTCCACGCGCACCAGACGGCCGATACCGGGCAACACGAACACGCCGTTCTTCTTCACTTCCGTGATAGCTGTGGAAGCGAGAGTGTCGAGCATCTGACGCGCTACCTTGTTGTTCACTTCGCAAGCTTCGGCGAGCGTTCTCACCAGTTGCGTCTGGGTCATTCTCGTATTCGCCATAAATCTCCTCTTGATTCTCCCGTGGCGTGAAACCGCCACTTCGAACATCGAACATCGAACATTTTCCTGCCGAACGATCCAACGAACGCCGGTCCGGAACGATTTCAATAATACGGGAAGGGTCCGGTGATGTAAAGAGCAAATCCACAGAAAAAGCCCGATTTTGCGGGGTTTTTTTGCATATGGTGCGCTCAAACCCCCATTTGACGGGGATTTCGCGCATCCAGGGGCCGTTCCCCGGCTCCCGGGGTCGCGCCAAACCCCCTATTTAAGGGCATCCGGAGCATCGTCGGCGAGGAAGCCCTCGCCCCGCCGCCACTCCAGTTCGCACCCCGCCGCGCTCTCCGCGACGTTGTTCTTGAGCACGCGCAGCCGCAACTTCCCTCCGCCCGACGGCAGCATCGCCACCCGCGCCGCGGCGTACAACTTGAGCGGCGGTCCGCCGGCGCTGCTCTCGGCTTCCCCCGCGCCCCGGTCCGTGCGGTTGCGCACCTGGTTGAGGAACAGCGCACAGACCTCCGCGCGGCGGATTGCGGTACTCAACTTACGCAGTTCGTTGCCCAGCACGCGGCTTTGCAGCCGCGGCACCACCCCGGCGATGTCCGCTTCCACTTCCAGGCGCGGAGCCAGCGCCGCCGCCGAGTCGATCGCGATCAGCTCCACCGCGCCCGATGCTGCCAGCGCGCGCGCAATCTCCATCGCCTGCTCGGCGAAGGCGGGCTGCACCAGGGGCAGGCGCTCGATGGCGACCCCCAGCCCGGCGGCGTAGGCGGCGTCGAAGGTGTGGTCGGCGTCGATGAACGCGGCATTGAATCCCCGCGCCTGCAGGTGCGCGATGGTTTGCAGCGCGAGCGTGGTTTTACCGCTCCCCGCCGGGCCGAAGAATTCGACCACGCTTCCCCGCGGGAGCCCGCCGCCCAGCGCCGAATCGAGCGCGTGGAATCCGGTCGCGATGAACGAGCGGCACTGCGGCCCGCGTTCCATCGCCGCCAGTTTACGCAGGATGGCTTCGCGCCGCCCGGAATCGCTCATGCCGCCGCGCTTACCGGCGGCCGGGCGCTGCCTTGCCCGCCGCCGCCGGCTCCGGCGCCGGCGTCGCGGACGGCGCCGCTTCCGGCTTCACCAGGCCCAGCGCCTTGCGCAGTTCCGTGTCCAGCGTCTGGCGCACGTCGGGATTGTCTTTCAGGAACTGCCGCGCGTTCTCGCGTCCCTGGCCGATGCGGTCGCCCTTGTAGCTGAACCACGACCCGCTCTTCTCCACCAGGTTCTGCGCCACTCCCAGATCCAGCAGGTCGCCTTCCTTCGAAACTCCCTCGCCGTAGATGATGTCGAACTCGGCTTCGCGGAACGGCGACGCCACCTTGTTCTTCACAACTTTCACCTTGGTGCGGTTGCCGATCACGCTCTCGCCGTCCTTGATGGCCGCGATGCGCCGGATATCCAGCCGCACGGAGGCGTAGAACTTGAGCGCACGGCCGCCGGTGGTGGTCTCCGGATTGCCGAACATGACCCCGATCTTCTCGCGGATCTGGTTGATGAACACCAGGCACGTGCGCGACTTGTTCACCGCGCCGGTGAGTTTGCGCAGCGCCTGCGACATCAGGCGCGCCTGCACGCCCATGTGCGAATCGCCCATTTCGCCTTCCAGTTCGGCCTTGGGCACTAGTGCGGCCACCGAGTCCACCACCAGCACGTCGATCTGCCCGCTGGCGATCAGGTGCGCCGTGATTTCCAGCGCCTGCTCGCCGTAGTCCGGCTGCGAAACCAGCAGGTTGTCCACGTCCACCCCGAGTTTGCGCGCGTAGACCGGATCGAGCGCGTGCTCCACGTCGATGAATGCGGCGATGCCGCCCCTCTTCTGCGCTTCCGCGGCGACCTGCAGCGCGATCGTCGTCTTGCCCGAGGATTCCGGCCCGAAAATCTCGCAGATCCGCCCGCGGGGAACGCCGCCCACCCCCAGCGCCGCGTCCAGCGAGATCGATCCGGTCGAGATGACGCTGACCGGCACCAGCGCGTCCTTCGATCCCAAACGCAGGATCGAGCCTTTGCCGAACTGCTTCTCAATCTGGCTGAGGGCCGTTTCTAACGCGCGCGAACGCTCTTTTTCATCCATTTGGGGCTAGACTCCTGGGAGAGGGATTTCGGGATACGAGCATATTGTAGCAGCCGCTATAATTGGTGCAGGAGCCTCCCTCATGTTCTCCCGCATTTTGCTTGCGCTACTGGCCGTCTCGCTGGCCTGGACGGCACCCAAGAAGGTTACCGGCGCCGGGCGCGGCGAAAACGAGGATATCATCCTCAATGTCACGGTCTACGCCGATCCGCAAAGCGTGAAGGAGATCCTGGGTGACGATCTCGGCGGCCACTACATCGTGGCTCAGGTCAATGTGCAGCCCAAGTACGGCAAGGAGGTCTCCATCGACCCCGACGATTTCGTCCTGCGCACGGACCACAACGGCGACAAGACCGGGCCGCTGGCGCCCAACCAGATCGCCGGCCGCGGCGCGCTGGTGCTGACCAGCGTTTCCGGCGAACGCGGTGCCGGCAACGATGAACCCGTGCACAGTTGGACCCTCGGCGGAATCGTCGGAGCAGGCTCCGCCCCGGTCAATCCCGGCGGCTACAGCGGCAAGGCCGCCATGCAGCAGAGCGATCGCGACAACCCGATCAAGAAGGTGCTGGAGGCGAAACAGCTTCCCGCCGGTAAGCTGGATAAGCCGCTGAGCGGCCTCCTCTACTTCCCCATGGAGAAGCAGAAGCTCAAGGATCTGGAGATGATCTACGGCGCCAAGGAGACCCGCATCTCCATCCGCTTCAAGTGATGTGGCACGGGGCGACCGCCCGATAATTTTTGCAAAGCCTCCCCATAAACACAATCTATTGATTTTATTGCCTCTGAATCTTGCCATGCCGCCCCGCGGTTCGGGAAAATCGGAACACGTCCACGATGAATCCACTACAAGACTTTCTCACCCTCTCCTACGCCGAACTCGAGGAGTTGAATCTCGCGGCCAAGAAGCAGCGATTGGACCGCGTTCCGATGCACGTAATCCAGGAGGAGCGTCTCAAGTACCTCACGGACGAGAAGCGCATCAAGGCCGTCACGGTCCTGTTCAGCGACCTTGAAGGCCGCCTCCACATGCTCGATTACGACAAGAAGTTCCTCGTAAAGAGCTATGACAACCTGACCTTCGACGGGTCGTCGATCCGTGGATTCACCGCGCAGCGCGAGAGCGACCTGCGCCTGCACATGGACTGGAGCGCGTTCTACTGGGCTCCGGCCGACTACTTCGGCGCCGGCAAGGTGCTGGTATTCGGCGAAGTCATCGATAAGGACGGCTCCGCCTACACCGGCGACATCCGCGGCGTGCTCAAGAATTACGCCCAGGGCCTCCACGAAAAGCAGGGCTACACCCTGAACGCGGCCAACGAAATCGAAGGCTTCCTGTTCAAGGGCGTCGACGCCGAGCGCCACTACCACGAGACCGGCAAGTTCGAGTACGTCAACACCGGCGGCTACTACCACTCGCTGCCCGGCGACGATCTGCGCCAGTTCATCGACCGCACCGCCGAAGTGCAGCGCGCGATGGGCTTCCAGAACGAAAAGGACCACCCCGAAGTCGCGCCCTCGCAGTTCGAAATCAACTACAGCTACGCCGAAGTGGTGGCCGCGGCGGACCAGATCCAGCTCTACAAGTTCATCTGCCGCCAGGTTGCCAACAAGATGGGGCTCAGCGCCAGCTTCCTGCCCAAGCCGGTGGTCGGCGTGAACGGCAGCGGCATGCACACCAACGTCTCGGTGACCAAGAGCGGCAAGAACCTCTTCTGGGATCCGAAGGGCGAAGAGAAGCTCAGCAAGTTCGGCTGGCAGTTCGTGGACCGCATCCTCACCCACGGCAACGACATCTGCCTGCTGCTCAACCCGAGCGTGAACGCGTATCGCCGTCTCGATCCGCACTTCGAGGCTCCCAACCAGATCAAGGCGTCCGCGGTGGATCGTGGTTCGATGATCCGCATCCCGATCGGCAACGAGCGCAGCTCGCGCGTCGAAGTCCGCTCGGTGGCGCCGGATTCCAACCCCTACCTGGTGATGCTCTCGGTCTTCAAGACCGGTCTCGAAGGCGAAACCGCCCGCATCAAGAACCTGCGCCAGGCGGAGCGCTACCTGCCCGACAACATCTACGACGCGCTGGTCAACTTCCGCAACGCGGAGTGGACCACCAAGCTGCTCGGCGAGGATGTGAAGGCCCGCTACGCGGACCTCAAGCAGGGTTCGGCCGACCGCTGCCCGCGCCTGCTCGGCACCTTCGTGAAGGCGCCGGAAGTGCAGTACCACCACGAAGTCTACAATCAGTTCCTCTGGAACATGTTCTAAGAAACGCACGGCGGGGCGGGCGCCCAGGGTGCCCTCCCCGCTTCCTCGCTCCTCCCCCGGTTCCCGCGCAATTCTCCCCGTCTACTGGCTGTCCTTCTTTACCAGTCTGATCTCGAACAGCTTGGGCCAGAACTTTCCGGTGACGAACAGCCGGTCGTGTTTGGCGTCGTAGGCGATGCCGTTGAGCACGTCCGCCCCCTGACTTTCCGCCGGCGTCAGCAGCCCGGCAAGGTCGATCCAGCCGGTGACGTGGCCGTTTTTCGGATCGATGCGCGCGATCCGGCTGCTCTGCCAGATGTTGGCGAAGATCTCGCCTTTGACCCATTCGAGCTCGTTGAGGTTCACCACCGGCCGCCCCTGGTCGGTCACCTGGATGGTGCCGGTTTCGCGCAGCGTCGCGGGGTCCCAGATGCGGATTTCCGGGTCGCTCGCCTGGGCGTTGACGTCGCGCGCGCCGTCCACGTAGACCCGCTTGCCGTCGGTGGTGAAGGACCAGCCCTGGCCGGACCAGGGGAACTCGCCCTTCTGTTCGAAGGTGTTGAAGTCGTAGATGAACCCGATCTGATTCTGGTAGGTGAGCTGATACAGCTTGTCGCCCCACTTGACGATGCCTTCGCCGAAGTACGGGTCGGCCAGACGGTGCTCCCTGACGACCTCGCCGGTCTCCAGTTTCACTTTGCGGACCCGTGAGCGTCCCATGTCCAGCCCGGTGGCCTCGTATAGATAGCCGTCGAGGTAGAACAGCCCTTCGGTGAAGGCGGTGCGGTCGTGAGGATACACGTGGACCACTTCGTAGCCGTACTCGGTGACGCCGGCGCGAGAGACCGGACCGCAGCCGGATGCCGCGATCAGCAGAAATACCAGGACGGGCTTCATACTCTGACCCAGGGTAGCGCGAAACCGAGGCTCCGCCGGCCGGACTTCGCCGGGCGCGACTCCGGCGGTACCCTGTAGAGGGATGTGGAGGAAGGCGCTACATACGATGGGAGCCGCGGCGGCGATCGCGGCGGTCACCTTTGTGGAGCGTGAGGTGCTGGTGGTCAACGCTGCCACGGCGGCGCTCTCCTACGTGCTTGCAGTGCTGGCGGCGGCGACCTGGTGGGGACTGGCCGAAGCCATCGCGGCGAGCGCGCTGGGCATGCTTTGCTTCAACTACTTCTTTCTCCCCCCGGTGGGCACCTTCACCGTCGCGGACCCGGAGAACTGGGTCGCGCTGGCCGCCTTCCTGCTCACCGCCATCATCGCCAGCCAACTCTCCACCAGCGCGCGGCGCCGGGCGGAAGAAGCCACGCGCCGGCAGCGCGAGATGGAGAAGCTCTACGACCTGAGCCGCAGCCTGCTGCTGCTCGACGCCAAGGCGGGCGCGCCCGGACAGGTCGCCTTGCAGATCGCGCGGGTGTTCGACCTGGAGTCGGTGGCGGTCTACGACCGCACCTCCGACCGCCTGCTGAGTGCCGGTCCGGAGGAACTGCCGGTGAGTGATGGCGCGCTGCGCGACGCGGCGATGCAGGGCACGGCGAGCGATGACGCGGCGTCCGGAGTCACCATCGTGCCGCTGCTGCTGGGAGGATCGCCGATCGGCAGCCTGGCGGTGGGGCGCGGCAACATTTCCGATACCGCGCTGCACGCCGTGGCCAACCTGGCGGCCATCACGCTGGAGCGCGGGCGCGCGCAGGGAATCGCGCTCCGCGCCGAGGCGGCGCGGCAGAACCAGGAACTGAAGAGCACGCTGCTCGACGCCGTGGCGCACGAATTCAAAACGCCGCTCACCTCCATCAAAGCCGCGGTCAGCGGCATGCTGGAAACACCCGCGGCGCCGCGGGGCGAACTGCTGAGCATCGTGGAAGAAGAGACGGACCGTCTGGATTCGCTGGTGAACGAAGCCATCCAGATGGCGCGGATCGAAGCCGGGCAGGTACAGTTGGACCGGCAGCCGCAGCGGGTGCCGGAGTTGGTGGCTGGCGCTGTGCGCGGCGCCGGACGCGCGCTGGAGGATCGCGAGGTGCGGGTGGATCTCGCCGAGGCATTACCGGAAGTGCTCGCGGACCGGCAACTGGTGCAGAGCGTGATCCGCCACCTGATCGGGAATTCGCTCAAGTACGCCGCGCCGGATTCGGCGATTGAAGTTCGCGCGTGGCGCGAGGAGGACAACGTGGCGATCGCAGTCAGAGACCGCGGACCGGGCATTCCGGCTGGTGAACAGCAGCGCATCTTCGAGCGGTTCTACCGCAGTCCGCGCAGCGCCACTGCGGCGCCGGGAACGGGCATGGGGCTGGCCATCGCGCGCGATATCGTGGAGGCGCACGGCGGCACGCTGAACGTGCGCAGCAATCCGGGCGAAGGCAGCGAGTTCTACTTCACCATCCCGGTGGCTCCGGCGGGGGTGCGGCGATGAGCCAGGGACGCATTCTGGTCGTGGACGACGAGCCGCAGATCCGGCGCGTCATGCGCATGACGCTGGGCGGCCAGGGCTACGAGATCGTGGAAGCGCGCAGCGGGGAAGAAGCGCTGCAGCGCTTCCGCGACGAACTGCCCGATCTGGTGCTGCTGGACCTGAATATGCCTGGGATGGGCGGCCTGGAGACCTGCCGGCAACTACGCTCCAACAGCGAGACCCCGATCATCGTGCTGACCGTGCGCAACACCGAGGACGAGAAGGTGCAGGCACTGGACGCGGGCGCGGACGACTACGTGACCAAGCCATTCGGCATGAAGGAACTGCTGGCCCGCATCCGCGCGGCGCTGCGGCGCGCGCCTTCGGCCCCGGGAGCGGGACCGCAGACCTTCAAAAGCGATTTTCTCGAAGTGGACTTCGAACGCCGCGCCGTTCAGGCCGGCGGGCGCGCGGTGCGTTTGACGCCGAAGGAGTTCGAACTGCTGCGCTACCTGATCGCGCATCGCGGGCATCCGGTGCCGCATCGCGAACTGCTGCAGGCGGTGTGGGGGCCGGACTACGGCGACCAGACCGATTACCTGCGCGTCTTCATCACCACGTTGCGCAAGAAGATAGAGCCCGAGCCTTCGTCGCCGCGCTACGTGCTCACCGAACCCTGGGTGGGCTACCGGTTCGCCGGGTAATGGACCCGGTTGGTTCAAAATTTTGGCTTAAGCTGTTGAGAATTGGTTGAATTTTGAACCAACCTGGTCCACGGGCTAACGCCTCAGCAGGGGTTCCAGGGCCTTCATCACGAGCGCTTCCACTCTGCGGGCGCCCTCGGCGTTGGGATGCAATCCGTCGTGCTGCATGTAGCGCGGGTCGCCTCCCACGCCTTCGAGCAGGAAGGGAATGAGCGTGACCTTGTATCGCGCGGCGAGATCGCGGTAGACGGCGTCGAACTTCCGGATGTAGTCGGGGCCGTAGTTGGGCGGCAGGGTCATGCCGGCGAGAACCACGCGCGCGCCGGCCTGCTGGAAATCTTCGATCATGGCGGCGAGATTCTGGCGGGTGATCGCGATGGGGATGCCGCGCAGCCCATCGTTGCCGCCGAGTTCGAGCAGAGCGATGGCCGGCTTTTCGGCGAGCGCCAGCGAGATGCGCGCCAGGCCATCCTGCGTGGTATCGCCGCTCACCCCCATGTTGACCACGCGGAAAGCGATGCCGCGCCGGTCGAGGTCGCGCTGCAGCAGATCGGGGTAGCTCTGGCCGGCGTCGAGTCCGAAGCCGGCGCTGATGCTGTCGCCGAAGACGACGATCGCGGGACGGGTGTCGGCGGGCTTCGCCGGAACGGGCGCGGGCGCGGATGGGGATGGCGCCGTGGGCCGGCGGTCCGCGTGGGGTTGCTCGCCGGAACCGCATCCTGCCAGCGACAGGAGCGCGAAAAGCCAGAGGGAACGCATCTGAATGTCATAATAAAGGTTTGATCCAGGTCCGCGCTCTCACCAAATCCATCGACACCGGCACGCACCGCGTGGAGATTCTCAAAGGCATCGATCTGGAGATTCCGCGCGGGCAGTTCGCGGCCATCATGGGGCCGTCCGGCAGCGGCAAAAGCACGCTGCTGGGCCTGCTCGCCGGGCTGGATTCGCCCTCCACCGGGCAGGTGATCCTCGACGGCGAAGACATCACGCGCCTGAGCGAAGACGACATGGCGCTGGTGCGCGGGCGCAAGATCGGCTTCGTGTTTCAGTCGTATCATTTGATCCCCACGCTGACCGCGGAAGAAAACGTACTCCTCCCCATGGAGCTGGCCGGGCGCGAAGCCGGCGGACGCGAACGGGCGCGCGAATTGCTCGATCGCGTGGGGCTGGGCGGACGCTTCGAGCACTATCCCGTCCAGCTTTCCGGCGGCGAGCAGCAGCGCGTGGCGCTGGCGCGCGCGTTCGCGCTGCGCCCGCCGATTCTGCTGGCCGACGAACCTACCGGCAACCTGGACACGGCCACCGGGCAGGCGGTGCTGGAACTATTGTTGGCGCTGAACCGCGAGCAGGGCACAACCATGGTGCTGGTGACGCACGAACAGACGCTGGCCGCAAGCGCGGACCGCCGCATCGTGCTGCGCGACGGCCTGGTGGTCAGCCAGTGACGCAGCTTTCCTGGAGCGCGGCGATTCGCATTGCATGGCGCGAGTTGCGCGCCTCGCGCGCGCAATTCCTGTTCGTGGTGCTGGCGGTGGCGGTGGGGGTGGGGTCGCTCACCGGAGTCCGCGGCTTCAGCCGCACGTTCCGGCGAATGTTGCTGAGAGAAGCACGCACCCTGATGGCGGGGGACATGACCTTGCGTGTTTTCGCGCTGCCCTTCGGGGAGCAGCAGGCGGCGCTGGACGCGCTCGCGGCGCGCGGTGTGCGCCGCACCTGGATCACCGAGACCGTGACTATGGCGTCTTCGGCGAACACGCCGGACCCGCTGCTGATTTCGGTGAAGGCGGTGGATCCGGCGCTGTATCCGTTCTACGGCAAGGTGAAGCTGGACCCGCCGCGCGCGCTGAAAGAAGCGCTCGCCGCGGACACCGTGGTGGTGTCCGACGATCTGCTGATGCGGCTCAACGTGCGCACCGGCGACAACCTGCGCATCGGCGGGCAGGACTTTCGCATCGCTGGAGTGGTGACGGCCGAGCCCGACCGCATGACCGGGAGCCTGAACGTAGGTCCGCGGGTGATGATCACGCGCGCGGGACTGGATCGCACCGGCCTGATTCAGGTGGGCAGCCGCGCCGCCGAGCGCTACCTGTTTTCGCTGCCCGCGCAGGGCGGGCCCACGGTGGACGCCGTGCGCGCGATCCTCAAGCGGGCGTTTCCCGAGGCGACCATCGCGGACTACCGCGAAACGCACCCCATCATCACCCGCGGGCTGGACCGTTCAACCACGTTCCTGAGCCTGATCGCGCTGATCGCGCTGGTGATCGGCGCGATGGGCGTGGCCAGCGCCATGCACGGGCACCTGCAACAGAAGCTGGATTCAATCGCGGTGATGAAGTGCATGGGGGCGCGCTCGGCGCAGGTGATGCGCATCTACGTGGCGCAGACTCTGATGCTCGGGCTGGGCGGCGGTCTGATCGGGGTGATTTTCGGAGTCGCGGTAGCGTCGGCGTTCCCCGGGTTCATCGCCCGGTACTTTCAGGTGGACGCGGCGGCATACTGGGACGCGTGGCCGGCGCTGCAAGGCATCGCGGTGGCGTGCCTGATCACGCTGCTGTTCACGGTGCCGCCGCTGCTCGGCATCCGGGACATCCGGCCGGCGCTGATCCTGCGGCGCAGCGTGGATGCGGGCGCGAAGCCGCGTCCGGCGTGGACGGCGCGGATCGCGATTCTGCTCGGCACCGGCGCGGTGGCGGCGACGCTCAGCGAAGGCGGCTGGCGCGAGACGCTGCGCACGGCGGAGTTCTTCACCGGCGGTCTGGCGGTGGGGATCGGGCTGCTCTCGCTGGCGGGATGGGCGGCGCTGCGCGGCTTCCGCGCGCTGCTGCGGCGCTTCGGCGCGCGCCTGCCGGGAACGCCGCGGCACGGCATCGCGAACCTGTATCGTCCGGGCAACCAGGCGCAGGCGGCGGTGGTATCGCTGGGGGTCGGGGTGATGTTCACCCTGACGGTGTACCTGGTGCAGGGCGCGCTGGTGGAGCAGATTCGCGGCAGCGCGCCGCCGGGGATGCCGAACGTCTTCCTGCTGGATATACCGGCGAGCCAGAAGCAGGCGTTGAGCGCGTTGATTCAGGCGCAGCCGGGCGTGAAGGAAGCGCCCGAGGTGGCCTACGCGGTGGCGGCCAAGATTGCGGCCATCGACGGCGAGCCGATCGAGCAGCGCCCGCTGGAGCGCTTCGACCGGCGCTTCCTGCGCACGCGCTCGGTCACGTCGATGGCGGCGATGCCGCCGGATACGATGCTGCTCGCCGGAGAGTGGTGGAAGCCGGACGATCGCGAGCCGCAGGTCTGCGTCCACGAGGAAGCCGCGCGCATCCTGAAGCTGAAGCCGGGGCAGACGATCGACTGGACCATCTGGGGACGCAACATTCGCACGCGCGTGGCCTGCGTGGAGCGCACCGAATCCATCCGGATGAGCGGGCGCTTCGAGTTCGTGTTCAGCCCCGGAACGCTGGAAGGGCTGCCGGCGGTGTACTACGGCAGCGCGCGGGTGCGCCCGGCGGACGTGGCGGCGCTACAGCGCGTGGTGTACCGCAAGTTCCCCACGGTGACGGTGGTGAACGTAGCGGACGTGATGCAGATCGTGGAGGACGTGGTGGAGCGCATCGCCACGGTGATCCGCTTCATCTCCGCGTTCACGGTGCTGGCGGGCGCGGTGATGGTGGCCTCGAGCGTGGCCGGGACGCGCTTCCGGCGCATGCGCGAGGTGGTGACGCTGAAGACGCTGGGCGCGACGCGGCGGCGCATCGCGTGGATCTTCACGGTGGAGTTTCTGGCGTTGGGCGCGGTGGCCGGAGCGATGGGCACGGCGCTGGCGGCGGGCTTCGCGGCGGTGGTGCTGAAGCAGTTGATGGAGGTGCGGTACCGCCCGAATCCCCTGACCCTGGTGCTGGCGGTCGCGGCCGCGGCGGGCGTCGCGGCAGCCGCGGGGTGGGCGGCGAGTTTCCGCATTCTGGGCCGCAAGCCTCTGGAGATTCTGCGCGAGGAATAGCGGGCGGTTGGCGAGATCGCCCGACACTTCCCGGATTGAGTCGTGATATCGTCAGGGGCTGCCAAGCAGGATCGACATGAAGACGAGAATCAATCTGGTAATGATGCCCACGCTGGCGCTGGCGCTGGCCGGCGCCGCCTTGACGATGGCCACTCCGGCGGGTGAGGCTCCGCCCCGGCCGCAAGGTCCGTGCGACATCTACGGCGCGGCCGGCGCCCCTTGCGTGGCCGCCCACAGCACCACGCGCGCGCTCTACGCCGCGTACAACGGACCGCTCTACCAGGTTCTGCGCCAGTCTGACGGCAAGACGCTGGACATCGGCGTGGTTCCGCCCGCCGCGACGCCGGTCCCGGATGCGGGCGGATACGCCAACGCGGCCGCGCAGGACCGGTTCTGCGCCAACACGTACTGCTGGATCACGAAGATCTACGACCAATCGCCCAAGCACAACGACCTGATCCAGGCGCCGCGCGGCGGATTCAGCGGTCCGGCGATGGGCGGGTTCAACAACCTGCCGGTAGCCGACATGGCGCCGGTCACGATCATGGGCCACAAGGCCTACGGCGTCTTCATCGAGCCGGGCATGGGCCTGCGCCAGAACGATACCCGGGGCACCGCGGTAGACGACCAGGCGGAAGGGCAGTACTGGGTGATCAACGGCCACCACTACAACTCGGGCTGCTGCTTCGACTACGGCAACGCCGAAACCGACAGCCGCGACGACGGCAACGGCACCATGGAGACCACCTACTACGGCAGCGCCGGCGCCTGGTATCACGGTCCGCCCCCGGGCCCCTGGATCATGACCGACCAGGAGAACAACCTGGTGGGCTGCGTCAACCCGGATGGATCCAAGGGCTGCCCCAACCTGCCGAACATCACCTGGCGTTTCGTGACCGCGATGGCCAAAGGCGAACCGCACCACTGGACCTCGCTGGGCGGCGACGCGCAGCAGGGCGCGCTGAAGGTCATGTTCGACGGGCCGCGCGTCAACGCCACGTACGACCCGATGCGCAAGCAGGGGGCCATCCTGCTGGGCAACGGCGGCGACAACAGCAACGGTTCGCAGGGCACCTTCTATGAAGGCGCGATGACGGCCGCGGGCACCTTTCCTTCGGACGCGACCGACCAACTGGTGCAGGCGAACGTCGTGGCGGCCCGGTACGACGTGCCGCGGTTGAGCCTGGCGCCGGCGGCGGCAACCGCCGCGCCGCCGGGAGTGCAGACGTTCTCGCCGGGGGCTTCGCGGGAAACCACGGTGACGTTCACGAATACGACGGGGGCGCCCGCCGCGGGTGTGAAGTTGAGCATTTCCGTGCCCAGGCAGTGGACTTCGGTGGTTGCGGGCACGAACCAGACCGCGAAGACGTTCGCGGATCCGGTGGCGCCGGGCGCGAGCGTGAGCGCGACTTTCAAGGTGACCTCCGGTCCGGCGGCGTTCAACGGGGACGTGGTGGGCAACGCCTCGTGGACGGCGAACGGCAGGACGCAATCGGAGACCACGGCGGGGAAGGTGCGTAATGGCCTCCCGGTCAAGATCAACGAGTTCCGCGTCAGCGCCGGCGCGAACTCGACGGACTCGTTCATCGAGCTACATAACGCCGGCACGAGCGCCGTCGATCTCTCCAACTGGACCCTGACCCATCACGCGACGCAATTGCCTGTCTTCTCGCCGGTGAAGATTCCCGCCGGAACGAAACTTTCCGCCGGCGGCTTCTACCTGCTCGGCCTTGCCGATTCCGGACTGGCGGTCCCCGCGCGCAAGGGCGATGCCACCATCCACGTCAGGAGCACGGCCGGCATGAACGCCGGGGATACGATCACGATCGATACCGGCGCGGGCGCGGAGACGCGCAAGATCGTCAGCGTGGGGACAGCGGCCGGCAACAGCACCACGCTGTGGCAACCCCTCCCCGACGGCATGGTGATCACGATTCCCCCCGGCTCGACCAACGTGCCGGTGACCAGCGTGGCCGGCATCGAGACCGGCCAGAAGCTCGCCCTCGGCTACGGGGCCACGTACCCCACGGTGGCGAAAGCCGTGGAGAAGTACGAGGTGGTCACGGTGACCGCGGTCGGGAAAGCGGGCACGCAGGCGTGGCTGACGGCGCCCGCGAAGGCCGGTGAAACCAACATCAAAGTATCGTCGGTGGCCAACATTTCCGCGGGCGACAAGATCCGGCTGGACATCGACAGCGTGGGACACGGAATTGAGACCGTGACGGTGAAGAGTGTCGGCACGCAGTCGGCGCGCAACGCCTTCCGCGGTCCCTTAGCGGAGGCGGAACTGGGCACGGGCCTCGAACTGACGGCTCCGCTGAAGTTCAACCACTCGTCCAACATCCCCTTCAGCGCGAGGGGCACGGGGATCACGTTTACGCCGGCGACTGCCTTTGCCCACTCGAGCAACGAGCCGGTACAACCGCTCGGCACGGGCATCGCGCTCGACAAGCCGCTGGCCAGGGAGCACGAGATCGAGGCGGCGGTGCGTGACGCCTCGGTCAAGACCGCGGGCTACCAGGGGACGCCGGAACCCAACCAGTGGTTCGGCGGGCCGGCGCTCTCCCCGCAAGCCGGCAACATGGTGCTGCGCGATGCCGCCGGCATGGTGGTGGACAGCCTCAACTACGGCCTGCTCGTCGACCCATGGGCCGCTGAAGGTTACCAGGGCACTTCCGGATCGGGGCAGAGCGGCTGCCACGCGCCTTCGCCCGGCCCGGGCCCGCGCTTCGGGCCGCCCGCTTCCGTCGCGCCCACGGCCAATCGGAGCGTGGGCCGATTCCCGGACGGCGCCGATACGGACAGCAACTGCGCCGATTTCCTGGTGCAGCCGGCCACCACCCTGCCGGTCGGCGCGGCCGCCGGCGCGACGAACATCAAAGTCGCGAGCGTGGCGGAATTCGCCGCCGGGCAGACGATCACGATCGATACAGGCGCGAACCTGGAGACAGCGGTGATCGCTACGGTGGGTACGGCGGGCGCTACCACGACGGGCGAAGCCACAACGGCGGGCGCGACGGCAATCCCCACGGTCAACGGGATGGGTTTTAGCGCCGGCCAGACGATCACGATCGGCAGCGGCGCGAACCAGGAGACCGCGGTGATCGTCTCCATCGCCCGCGGCAGAGGCGTCTCATCCATCACGGTCGCCGCGCCGCTCACTGCCGCGCACCCGGCGGGCAGCGAGGTGGCGGGCAGCGGCATCACGCTGACCGCCGCGCTGACGCGCGCGCATGCGGGCGGGGCGCAGGCCGGCGGCGACGTGCCAACGCCCGGAGCGCCCAACCGGTATTACAGGAGACGGGACTGAGGCGGCCGGAATTTCCCGATCAACGCCGCTCCGCGGCGCACTCGAAATTCGCGGCGTCGTACGGGTCGCCCGATCCCTTGTAGCGGGCGACCTGCGGATAGACGCAGAGCGGCCGGGTGAGGGTCCTGGCCGCGTCTTCGGGAACCTTGCCGGAGCCGATCAGCTCCTCCGGCGCGGTCCCCTGTTCGACCCAGGTTTCGATCGCCGTCAGGATGTCGTGCGAAGCGTCGCCGGCGGGCCAGGCGCCCGTGTTGCCGAAGGAATTCGGGCCGAGTCCGCCGCCGCAGTGTCCCATCCCGGGCACCAGGAAGAGGCGGTAGAAATCCTCCACCTGCTTGCGGCCTTCGCTGCGCGGATCCGGGAACCGGGTCAGAAAGGAACGCACGCTCTCGTAATAGGCGATGGAGCTCAAGGGCGAAATGGCCGCGTCGCCCCATCCGTGATACTGGATCAGCTTGCCTCCGTGCGCGCGGAAGGAACGCAGGTCGGGGTTGGTGGAGTCGATCACGGCGCCGGCTTTGCGCAGGGCGAAGGCGACGTCGTTGGTGAAATCCATGGTCCGGAAATCCCAATCGCGCCGTTCGAAGACGGCCTGTCCGTAATAGGAGTTCCCGAAAAAGAACTGGATGGCGTTGGGTGGCGCGAGGGCGGTGATCCACGGGTTCCATCCGGCCGGAGCGTTCTCCGTTCCCGGGGGATAGCCGGGGAAGATCTGCTCGCCGGTGCGCGGGTCTTTCGGCCCGGCGTAGATCCTGGCCAAGGCTTTCACTTGCGGGGCGGTCAGGCAGTCGGCGGTCTCGGTTCCCTTGCAGGCGAGCACGGCGGGGTCGAAGCGGCAGGCGCGCGGATCTTCGATGAGAGAGTCCTTCACGCCGTCGAGCGCGTCGCAGGCGGCGAGCACGGCCTTTTGGATGGCGGCGAGTTTGGCGGGCGGAATGGCGGAGGCCGGGTCGGCGAGCAGGGCCTGCTCGTTCCACACGAAGCCGGCGAACAGGCGCGACCAGGCGTTGGCCGGAGCGCCGGCGACGATGCCGTTGAAGTCCTCGGGATATCGCTGCGCTTCCATGAGGGCTTCGCGTCCGCCGTCGGAACAGCCGACGAAGTAGTTGCGCTCCGGAGCCCGTCCATAGAAGGCCTTCACGATGGCCTCGGCGGCGGCGCGGGTCCGGTGCGGCGCGCGGTAGCCGAAATCGATCAGTTTCTCGGGATGCCCGATGGCCCAGGAGGCGTCGTTGCCCTTGTGTCCGTCGTCGGTGCCCGCCGCGGCGTATCCGCGGCGCAGGGGTGCGATCATGCTGGGGAGCGGGATCGAGCCGGCCCATCCGCCGTTCCCGAGTTGCATGTACTTGCCGTTCCATCCGGATGGAGGCAGCCAGACCTCGAAGCCGATCTCCGAATCGCTGGTCGGCCGCGCCACGGCCTTCACATCGCAGCGCGCGGGGACGACCGCCGGCCGCGCGTTCGGGTTGGCGGCGGTGGTCAGATCGAGAGGTCCTTCGGGAACCAGTGTCGCCGAAACGATCTCGATGCCCGGCAACTGAAGGCTCTTCAACTTCTCGCAGGACTGTTGCGGAAAGGCCGGTCCCGCAAGGGCCGTCGCTACCAGGGCCACGGTGACGAAAGCAGACGGGGTGCGCATCGAAAGGATTCCTCCAGGCGGATCGGATCCAGCACTCAGCATACCCGAATCGCGTTTTGCCGATCGGGGAGGCGGCCGCGGCGGGAGAATCCGCGCGAGGAGTAGCCTACACTGGTAGTTCCATGACGTTCCGCCATTCCATTTGCAACGAGGCCTACGAGAAGTGGCCGTTCGCGGATGCCTGCAAGAGCATCCGCCGGATCGGTTACAGCGGAATCGAGATCGCTCCCTTCACGCTGGCCGAGAGTCCGACCGACGTGACCGCCGGGCAGCGGCGCGAGTACCGCGACATCATGCGGTCCGAGGGACTGACCTTCGCCGGATTGCACTGGCTGATGGTGAGTCCCAAGGGACTGCACGTGACCACGCCGGACGACGCGCTGCGGGCGCGAAGCTGGCAGCACATCCGCGACCTGATCGACCTGTGCGCGGATCTGGGGCCGGACGGCAAGATGGTGTTCGGTTCGCCCAAGCAGCGCTCGACGACGGGCGGGCTGACGCGGGAGCAGGCGACGCGGCACTACATCGACGGGCTTGCGTCGGTGGCGGAGCACGCGGTGGCGCGGGGCGTCACGGTGCTGGTGGAGGCGCTGCCGGTCGGGCAGGCGGACGTGGTGCTGACGCTTGAAGAGGCGGTGGGGATCGTGCGCGAAATCGACAGTCCCGGGGTGCGCACCATGTTCGACGTGCACAACGCGATCGACGAAGCCGAGCCGCACGCGGTGCTGGTGGACAACTGGTACGACTACATCCGGCACGTGCACGTGAACGAGCTTGATGGGAAGCATTGCGGGGCGGGCACGTACGATTACAAGCCGGTGCTGGAAGTGCTGGCGCGGCGCGGGTACGGCGGCTGGATTTCGCTCGAGGCGTTCGATTTCAGCTTCGGGGCGGAACGGCTGGCGGAGGAATCGCTGCGTCACCTGGAACGCGAAATCGCGCAACTGAAATCATGAACCAATACGTCGTGACCGGAGGCGCGGGCTTCATCGGGTCCGCGATTGTGAGGAGCCTGCTGGCCGAAGGCGCGGGCAAGGTGGTGGTGATCGACAACCTGCTGAGCGGCCGCGAGGAGAACCTGGAGGAGGTGCGCGCGCGGGTGGAGCTGGTGCGCGCCGACATCCGCGACTACGAGGCGATCGCGCCGGTGATCCGCGGCGCGGCGGTGGTGTTCCACGAAGCGGCGATCCCGAGCGTGCCGCGCTCGATCACGGAGCCGATTCCGTCGCATGACGTCAACATCAACGGCACGTTCAACGTGCTGCGCGCGGCGAAGGAAGGCGGCGCGGGGCGCGTGGTGTACGCGGCGAGCAGTTCGGCCTACGGCGATACCGAGGTGCTGCCCAAGGTAGAGGGCATGGCGCCGCGGCCGAAGTCGCCCTACGCGCTGCAGAAACTGGTGGGCGAATATTACGGGACGGTGTTCGCCGATGTGTACGGGGTCGAGACCGTCTCGCTACGCTACTTCAATGTGTACGGACCGCGGCAGGATCCTTCGAGCCCGTACTCGGGCGTGCTCAGCCTGTTCATGAAAGCGGTGCTGGAGCGGACGCAGCCGACGATCTTCGGCGACGGCGAGCAATCGCGCGACTTCACGTACGTGGAGGACGTGGCCGGGCTGAACCTGAAGGCGGCGCGCGCGAAGAACGTATCCGGCAAGGTGTACAACGGCGGCAACGGCGGGCGGATCACGCTGAACCAGGCGTGGGTGCTTCTACAGAAGATCGAGGGCGTGGAGATCGCGGCGAAATACGGACCGCCGCGCGCGGGCGACGTGCGCGATTCGCAGGCGGACACGACGCTGGCGGTGCGCGACCTGGGGCACGCGCCGCGCTTCACGTTCGAGGCCGGGATGCGGGCGACGCTCGAATGGTACCGGACGCAGCGGTGAGCGCGCGGCCGAAGTTCGGGTTGGGGCTGATCGGGATCGGCAAGCCGTGGGGCTACGCGAATCCCGAAGTGCCGGACGAGCGGAGCGCGCAGGAACTGCTCGAGCGCGCGTGGATGCTCGGGGTGCGCTACTTCGACACGGCGCCATCGTACGGGGTGAGCGAAGAGCGGTTGGGGCGGTTTCTGGCGGGGCTGACGGCGAAGGAGCGCGCCGGCGCCGAGATCGCGACCAAGTTCGGCGAACACTGGGACGCGGCGCGCGGCGAACCGTTCGTGGACCACTCCTACGACGCGCTGGCGCGCAGCCTGGACGGGAGCATGCGGCGGCTGGGGCGGATCGACGCCCTGCAACTGCACAAGACCACGCCGGCGGTGCTGCGCAGCGAGGCGCTGGCGCGGGCGTGGGAAACGGCGCGGGCGCTCGGGATCGGGCGCATCGGAGCCAGCGTGAGCGACGCGGAATCGGCGGAGATGGCGGCGGCGGAGGGGGCGTTCGGGATCGTGCAGGCGCCGTACAACTTCGAGCAGCGCGCGTTCGCGGACGTGCTGAGGCGCGCGGCGGCGCGCGGGATGGTGGTGGCGGTGAACCGTCCGTTCGGCATGGGGCGGCTGCTGTACGAACGTCCGGAGACGAGCAAGGTGGACGCGTTCCGCTTTGTGGCGGAAAGCGGATTCGCGGGCGTGGTGCTGAGCGGGACGAAATCGGCGGCGCACCTGGAAGAGAACTGGCGCGCGTTCGCCGGGCTTTGAGGCCTACTCCAGGCCCAGCCGTTCCAGGATGGCTTCGATATCGGCCGTGCGCGCATACACCGGGGCGCTGAGCATTTCCGCGGGCGTGGGGCGTTCGTCGAAGGCGGTGAAGAGGGCCATCTTGGCCAGGGCGTAGCGCTCGGTTCCGGAGAGCGAGCGCGCGTGCGCGGCTTCCCAAGCGCGCACGGCGGCGGCTTCGACGCGCACGCTCACCTGGCGATAACTCTTGCGGTCGGCGCCGGCGGAGAAGACGAACTCGACGCCGCCGTCACCGGGGAGCGGGCGATGTCCTTCGTACCAATACTGGTAGACGAAGCCGCTGGCGGCGGAGTAGGTTTTCAGACGGCGTACGGCGGGCGCTCCAGTCAGCGGTACGGCATTTTTCCGGAACCGATTCAGCCACATTTCACCCCCTAGCCTAACGCGAGTTTTGGAACGATAGGTACCTTGATAACTCTTGACAGAAGCCCCCGTACGGGAGCATATTGAAGGTGGAATCGGGGCCGATTTTCCGGTTCCACCGACGACGTGTTTCTTAGCCGTCCCACCCCGGGTCGGCAGGAGGTGACCAACGGAGCCGGACAACGAATGGGGCGGTTTCATTCGTGGTGAGTGAACAGGCAGTACCGGGACACTGAACGGTCGGATTCAACCGAGCCCCCGAATTACTTCGGGCACAGCGCGTGATGCGCAATTCGGATGATCGCCAACAGCAGATTCCGGAGTTCGCGAGCCGAACCGAATGGCCGCCCTTTTCTTTTTCTGGTTCACGGGTTTGCGGCGCCATTGTTGTACACTATGGTTTGCCACCCCTGCTATGACATCGGTTACTCCCCTGGAGATCGTCAGCGCTCACAGTCCTGATTCCGACGACGCGTTCATGTTTTACGGGCTCGCGACCCGGAAGGTCCGCTCCTCGAAGGTGACCTTCAAACACGTCCTATCGGACATCGAAACCCTCAACCGCAAGGCGATGGAGGGACAGTACCATCTGACTGCCATCTCCTATCACGCCTATCCCTACGTGGCGGACAAGTATGTTCTGATGGCGAGCGGGTCTTCCATTGGCGACGGTTACGGGCCGATGATCATCTCCACGCGCCCGATGGAGCCGGAGGAACTCAAGGGCAAGCGGGTCGCCATCCCCGGGACGATGACCACCGCGTACCTCACGTTCAAGCTTTACCAGCCGGACTTCGAAGCCGTGGTGACTCCGTTCGACAAAATCACGGAAGCCGTGCGCGAGAAGACGGTGGACGCCGGGTTGATCATCCACGAAGCCCAGTTGACCTACGACCGCGAAGGGTTCCACCGGGTGGTGGACCTGGGGCGCTGGTTTAAAAATACTTACGGGCTGCCGCTGCCACTGGGCGGCAACGTGCTGCTGCGCTCGCTCGACGCGGACATTCAAAGCGAATGCTGCCGGCTGATGCGGGACAGCATTCAGTATGCGCTGGACAATCACGCCGAAGCGCTCGAGTACGCCCTGCAATTCGCCCGCGATATGGAGCCGCGTCTGGCGGAGAAATTCGTGGGGATGTACGTGAACCACTACACGCTGGATGCCGGGGAGATCATTCCCAAGGCCGTGCAGAAACTGCTCGACCTGGGGTTCGACGCCGGGATCATCGACCGCCGCGTGCCGGTGGAATTCGTCCGCTAGCAATTAAAACGCCGCTATCAAGGCCGCGGTTTACGCGGTCACTTCAGCGCCGGTGCCGGCGGGAGCCTGGGGAAGTCCGCTTTCCTCCACCGGCAGAGTGAAGTAGAAGGCGGATCCCTTCTGCGGCGCGCTCTCCACCCGGATGGTGCCGTTGTGCGCGGCGACCAGGTGCTTCACGATCGAGAGTCCGAGGCCGGTGCCGCCGAGTTCGCGCGAGCGCGCCTTGTCCACGCGGTAGAAGCGTTCGAACAGGCGGGGCAGGTCTTCGGTGGGGATGCCGATGCCGGTGTCGCGCACGAAGAACTCGACCATGCTGCCGGCGGGCCGCGCGCCGACCGTAATCCGGCCGCCGGCGGGGGTGTACTTGATGGCGTTGTCCAGCAGGTTGCTGAGGATCTGGGAGACGGCTTCGCTATCGCAGAAGACGAAGGTATCTTCCGGCGCGGGCTCTTCGAAGAGGCGGATGTCGCTCTTGCCGGCGATGGGCCGCAGCAGGTCGAAGGCGTCGTGGATCAGTTGATTGGCCGGGTGCAGGTCGAATTCGAATTTCTGGCGCTTCTGCTCGATGCGGGAGAGGGAGAGCAGGTCGGAGGTGAGGCGCGCCAGTCTCTCGGCGTTGTGACGGATGATGCCGAGGAAGCGCATGTTGTGGTCGGGGTCGTGGATGGCGCCGTCGATCAGGGTCTCGGTGTAGCCCTGGATCGAAGCCAGCGGCGTGCGTAGTTCGTGGGACACGTTGATCACGAAATCCTTCCGGATGCGCTCGAGTTTCTCGAGTTCGGAGTGCTCGTGCCGCAACTGCTCCACGGTGGCTTCGAGATTGGCGGCGGTTTCATTGAGGGTGCGGGCCAGGCGCCCGAATTCGCTGTCGTCGACGCCGCTCAGGCGGGAATGGAAGTTGCCGCGGGCGAGTTCGCCGGCGTGGGCGGTCACGCTGGCGAAGCGGCGGGAGAGGTAGCGGGCCAGGATGGCGGCGAGCAGCACGGCGGGCAGAAACGCGATCGCGGTGGAGGCCAGCACCTTCCCGCGCAACCGGTTCACCTGGGTCTCCACGGTTTGTAGCGGGACCGCGAGCCGCACGGCGAGCGCGCCGTTGTGGACGGGCACGGCCACGTAGAGGAAGCGCACCTTGACGGTGGCGCTCAGGCGCCGGTTCGTGCCCACGTCTCCGTTGAAGGCGGCCATGAGTTCGGGGCGGGTGGGGACGCGATGGTTCTCCATGCGGGCGGCATCGGCATCGCTATCCACCAGCACCTTGCCATCGGAGCGCACCACGGTGAGGCGTCCGCCGGCTGCCTGCGCCAGTTGGCGGGCGGTGGCGGCGTCGAAGCGCTCCGGCCCGGGCGGCGTGAGCGCGATCATGCGGCACTTGTCGGCGAGTTGCGCGGTGAGGTTCTGGATGTAGTTCTCCTGGGCGACGCTGGTGGCCAGGAAGTCCACCATCACGAGCGCCAGGAGCATCAGCATGAACACCCAGACGAACAGCTTGAGGAAGATCTTGCGCGTCACGGCAGATCCTCGAACCGATAGCCGAATCCGCGCACGGTGGTGAGGTAGCGGGGATTTTCGGGCTGCTCTTCGATCTGCTCGCGCAGGCGGCGGACGTGCACGTCCACGGTGCGCGGGGTCACGTAGCGCTGTTCGCCCCAGACGGCTTCGAGGAGCTGGTCGCGGCTGTAGGCGCGCCCGGGATGGGTCAGGAAGAACTCGAGCAGGTTGTACTCGGTGGAGGTGAGATCCAGCTCGCGATCGCGCTGGTAGACGCGGCGGGCGGTGCCGTCGAGGCGGAACGGACCGACGTTGCTGGGCGGGGGGCCGCTATCCATGTCGCCGCGGCGCAGGTGCGCTTTGACGCGCGCGATGAGTTCGCGCGGGCTGAACGGCTTGGTCATGTAATCGTCGCCGCCGATTTCGAGGCCGAGTACGCGGTCGACTTCATCGGACCGGGCGGTGAGGAAGAGAACCGGGGTGCGGGCGAGTAGCGCGGAGGCGCGAATCTGGCGGCAGAGTTCGAAGCCGTCGATTTCGGGCAGCATGACATCGAGCACGATCAGGTCGGGCTCGGCGAGTTCGAGCGATTTCAGGGTATTGGCGCTGCCGTTGAGGATCCTGGTCTCGTATCCGCCACGGGTGAGATTGTAGTCGATGAGCGAAGCCAGTTCGGACTCGTCTTCGACGATTGCGATGCGTTTTGGCATTCAGATCTTGGGCTGAGTACCGGGGACAGTACCTACTATTCTAGCGTTCCGGGAGAGACGACAGGCTCGCTTCGGGGGCGAGGGGTGCGGTCAGGGGTGCGCCAGCAGGCGAAATCGCAGAACCGCCACCTTCGTGCTGGTGACGGCGCCGGATTTCAGGCTGTAGAAGCGGAGGCGGATCGCGGTGACCGGAGGGCGCGGGCGGGTGGGTACGACATACTGCAGGGTCTCTTCCCTGGACCTGGAGATCCCAAAGAACTCGGTTCCCAGTTCCTCCGCGGGGCCGCCGGAGACGAGTTGCATCGTGGCGGCGGCGCCGAAGTTCTCGGCGCTGCGGATGTCCACCTCGACTTCGCCGCAGTGCTGGAAATCCACCGGCGGGAGCAGCGGCTGGTAGGCTTCGGTGACCACCGTGCCGCCGCTGGTGTTGAGGTAGGCTGCGTCCAGCGGGGTGCCCTCCACGACTTTGGAGTCCTGGGGCGGGCCGTTATGGGAGGCGCCGAACAGGTAGTACTCGCCGCTGAACGGGAACGTGTCCGGACCGTTCTCGGAGAGCCGCGGAATGACCACTCCCGGCGGCGGCGCGAGTGAGATCGCGCGGCGCACCGGCTTCGCCCTGGTGCGCAGGATGACGCCGGGGATCCCGCTGAGGGTCGAGGCCGGGATTGGCGCGGCGAGGGGGACCGCGGCAGGCGCACCGGCGGGCTGCGCGGCGGGTTTCGGCGAAGGGTGCCGCGTGCGCGTGAGGAGGCCGCGGAGACCGGCGGAGAATGAGGCCGAGGCGGTCTCCGACCCGTCCGGACCGGTGGGAGCGGAAGACCACGCCAGCGCGATCGCCAGCACGAACGCCATCGCGTGCGGCCAGGCCCGGCGGCATTTGCGGGGCGCGCCGCGGACGGTCCAGGAGCGGGCCCACGCCGCGGCCGCGAGCGCGATTGCCAGGGCCGCTGCCAGGCGGTTCTCGCGGTAGAGGAACCACACGCCGGATTGCATCGCGAGGGCGCCGAGCACCACCGGAAACAGCGACCGCGTCATCCAGCCGGGTTCCATGGCGGGCGCGGCGAACATCACCGGCGGCGGATCCACGGGCCGGGAGAGGCGGTGCCGGCACGGCGCGCGCTGCGACACCACCAGCGCGGTGGAGAAGGCGATCAGCAGCAGGGCGGCGGCCTGCGCGACGAGGTCCGGCATCGCGAGCAGGAGCAACGCGGGCACGATCCACAGCGCCGGCGCCGATCCGCGCGCCGCGGCCGTGCCGACTTCGGCGAGGTCATCCAGCGAGACCGCCAGGAACGCCCCCAGCGTGACGACGCCGGCCGCGGCCCAGGCGAGGAGAAGGTAGATCGAGGTATACCACAGGGTTGCGGGCAGCCTGCGCAGCGCGGGGATTCCCCAGAAGACCGCGGGTAGCGCGACCAGGCCGGCCGCGGCAACGGCAAGCACTACTTGTGGAAGTGAACTGCGCCGCCTCACCGGGGCCGGCTGGCCACCGCGGCGCCGATCAGCGCCAAGTCGTGACTGGTTTGCACGATTTCGAAATAGCTGCCCTGCAGGGGAGTCATGGTGACCATCTCGTGCAGCATGCTGGCGAGGAGGTGAACGTCCACGAACTCCGCATTGGGGCCGGCGATGTAGAAGCGGCCCGGCCCATCGATGTGGACGCTGTTGGCGGTGGCCGCGGCCAAAGCCCGGTGCCATCGCTTGAAGAACTCGCAGGCGCGAGCATCGCCGTGGCGGGCGGCGGCGAAGACTTCTTCGGGCTCCATGTCCAGGAAGCGCAGGCGCATGGCGCGATGGCCCATGATGCCTTCGAGGTGGCCGGCGCCGCCGCAGCCGCAGAAGCGCTCCTTGGGATCGAGTGTGACCACCATGTGGCCGGCTTCCCAGACGCCGCCGGTGTGCGGATGGCGGCCGAAGCCGATGCCGTCGCCGAGGTACCAGACGCGCACCACGCGGTCCAGCGTGCCGCGCGACGCGGCGATGCCGGCGGCCAGCGCGTCGGCGTCGTTGAGGGCCACCACGGGGACGTCGATGCCGTTGAGCTTGAGGCGCGCGCGCAATTCGTCGGCGACGTGCAGGCCCTTCAACTGTCCGAGGTTAGGCGATTCCTCGATGACCCCGCCGCGCACGATGCCGGGCAACCCGGCGCCGACGGATTGAATCGGCCCCTCGGCGGCGAGTTCGCCGATTTGCCGCCGCAGAATCTCCAGGATTTCGTCTGACGGAAGCGCCCGCAGGTCCAGGCCGGAATCGCCCGGTTCCGGATAGATGCGAACCGACCCCAGCCGCCCGTCCTCCACGACGCCCGCCCACAGATAACGGCTTGCCAGCACTCCTATGCTGCGCGGCATAGGTCCCCCCTCCTCAAAACCGCATGAGTTTATTCAGGCCGTTGAACGCCGCCGACTTATAACACTCGGCAAGCGTCGGATAATTGAACACCGTTTCGACGAAGTAATCCACCGTGCCTTTGAGTATCATCACGGCCTGTCCGATGTGTAATAGCTCGCTGGCGCCTTCGCCGATGATATGCACGCCCAGGATCTCCCGTGTTTCGCGGTGGAAGATCAGTTTCAGACGTCCGGTTGTGTCGCCGCGGATCTGTCCGCGGGCGGTTTCCCGATAATACGCCACGCCGACTTCATACGGCACGTCGGCTTCGGTGAGTTGCTCCTCGGTCTTACCGGTGAAGCTGATTTCAGGAATGGTATAAATGCCGTAGGGGTAAGTGGCCGGGTTGGAATTGATCTGCAGCCCGACCGCGTGCGCGGCCGCCAGACGGCCCTGTTCCATCGAGACCGAGGCCAGGCTGGGGAAGCCGATGACGTCGCCGGCGGCATAGATGTTCGGCGTTTTGGTGCGGTACTCGCCATCCACCGGGATGCGCCCGCGGCCGTCGGCTTCGAGGCCGGCGGCGGAGAGGTTGAGATCGTCCACGTTACCCTGGCGCCCGACGGCGTAGAGCAGCGCGTCGCCGGTGATCACTTTGTTGCTCTTGAGCCGGGCGATGACGCCGCCGGAGGGGAGTTCCTCGACGCTGGCGACCTCTTCGTTCAGCCGCATGGTGACGCGGTGGTCGCGCAGATGGTAGGACAGCGTTTCGATGATCTCCGAATCGGCGAACTCGAGCAGGCGCGGCCGTTTCTCCACCAGGATGACGCGCGAGCCGAGAATGGCGAACATGCAGGCGTACTCGACCCCGATGACGCCGCCGCCCACCACGATGAAGGTGCGCGGAATCTCCGGCATTTCGAGGATCTGGTCGCTATTGATGATGGTGCGGCCGTTGAGCGGCACGGTGGGGCTCACGGCGGGCCGCGTGCCCACGGCGACGATGATGGTCTGGGCTTCGAAATCCGAGATGCCGCGCGAGTTCTCCACGCGGACATGGGTGGAATCGACGAAACTGGCGCGGCCGAAAATCACTTCCACGCCGTTGCGCGCAAGCTGCGCCTGGGTCACGTCCACTTCGGTCTTGACCACCTGGTTGACCCGGAAGCCGAGGTCGGCCATGGCGATCTTTTCCTTGACGTGGTAATTGATCCCGTAGATGCCCTGATACTGGAAGCCGGAAAGGTGCATCACGGCTTCGCGCATGGTCTTGCTGGGGATGGTGCCGGTGTTGATGCACGCGCCACCCACGATCTCGCGCTGCTCAATCACCACAACCTTGCGCCCGCATTTTGCCGCCTGGATCGCTGCGCGCTGCCCCGCCGGCCCGGAGCCGATGACGATGATATCGTAGGTCTGCATAGGGTGGGGCGGACCCTGGGGGCCCGCCCGTGCCTTGTCCCTTACTTTACCGCGTTGAAACGATCTTCGATTTCCTTCCAGTTCACGACGTTCCACCAAGCGGAGAGATAATCGCCGCGGCGGTTCTGATACTTGAGGTAGTAGGCGTGCTCCCAAACGTCGCAGCCCATCACCGCGTACTTGCCTTCCATGGCCGGGTTGTCCTGGTTGGGAGTGGACATGATTTCGAGCTTTCCGCCCGTCTTGATCAGCCAGGCCCAACCGGAGCCGAAGCGCGTCATGCCGGCCTGGTTGAACTTCTCCTTGAACGCGTCAAAGCTGCCGAAGGTCCCGGTGATGGCCTGGCCCACGTTGCCGATGGGCGCGCCGCCGGCGTTCGGCCCCATGATTTTCCAGTACATGGCGTGGTTCCAGTGGCCGCCGCCGTTGTTGCGCACCGCGGTGCGGATGTTTTCCGGCACAATCGCCAGACCGTTGGCCAACAACTCATCGAGACTCTTATCGGCCAGAGCCGGCGCCGATTCCAACGCTTTGTTGAGGTTGGTCACGTAAGCGCCGTGGTGCTTGCCGTGATGGATCTCCATGGTCATTTTGTCGATGGAAGGCTCCAGTGCGTCCGGAGCGTAGGGCAGAGGCGGAAGTGTAAATGGCATGTGATCTCCTGTTCTAATTTGTTCGTTCGTAGGCATCGGCGAGTTTCAACATGGTTGTTTCGTCGAAGTGCCGCGTCAAAATCTGCATTCCCACCGGCAGGCCGTCGCCGGTCCGGCCGCAAGGAACGCTCATACAGGGAATGCCCGCCAGGCTCCCGGTGATGGTGTAGATATCCGAGAGGTACATGGCCAGGGGATCGTCCATTTTTTCGCCCAGCTTGAAGGCCGGGAAGGGCGATACCGGGGCCACCACGGCATCCACCTGCTGGAAGGCGTTGGCGAAATCGCGCGCGATCAGCGTCCGCACCTTCTGCGCCTTGAGGTAGTAGGCGTCGTAATAACCTGCGCTGAGCACGTAGGTACCCAGCATGATTCGGCGCTTGCACTCCGCGCCGAACCCCTCGCCGCGCGTCTCCCGATACATTCCGGAGAGCGTCGCGGCCGAGGCGGCGCGCATGGTGTAGCGTACACCGTCGTACCTCGCCAGGTTGGAGCTGGCTTCGGCGGTAGCGATGATGTAGTAGCAGGCGATGGCGTAATCCGTGGCGGGCAGGCTGATCTCGCGGACCTCGCAGCCAAGGCGCTTCAGAACATCCACCGCCTTCAGCAGCAGGTCGCGCGATTCACCCGTCAGATGTTTTAGATACTCGAGGGGCAGTCCAAGCTTCAAGCCTTTTACGTTGCCGTCGAGGTGTGCGGAATAATCCGGCACCGGAGCCGCGGCGGAGGTGGCATCGTGGGGATCGTGTCCGGCGATGACTCCGAGGAGCACCGCCGCGTCCTTCACGGAACGGGCGAAGGGTCCGATGTGGTCGAGGGAACTGGCGTAGGCGGTCAGGCCATAGCGGGAGACGCGCCCGTAGGTGGGGGTAATCCCGACGACGCCGCAGAACGAGGCCGGCTGGCGCACGCTGCCGCCGGTATCGCTGCCGAGCGAGACCACCGCGGTGCCTTGCGCGACCACCGCCGCCGAACCGCCGCTCGATCCGCCGGGCACGCGGTCCGGCGCCACCGGGTTGCGCACCACGCCGTAGGCCGAGTTTTCGTTGGACGAGCCCATGGCGAACTCGTCGCAGTTGGTCTTGCCGAGGATCACGCCGCCGGCGGCTTCCAGTTTCACGATGGCGGTAGCGTCGTAGGGCGGGACGTAATTTTCGAGGAGGCGCGAGGCGCAGGTGGTGGTGACGCCGCGGGTCACGATCACGTCTTTGACGGCCACCGGCACGCCGGCCAGCGGTCCGGGATCTTCGCCGCGCGCAAGGGCCTGGTCCACGCGGCGGGCCTGATCGAGCGCGCGCTCCTCGCACAGCCGCAGGTAGGCGTTGGTCCGGGGATTTTCCGCCGCGGCGAAGCGCAGCGCTTCACCGGCGAGTTCGGCGGCGCTGAACTCGCGCGCGAGCAACCCCGCCCGCACGCGGTCAATCGTGAGAGTGGCGATATCCATGGGTTAGCGTTCGATGACTTTGGGAACCTTGAAATATCCGTTGCCCGGCTGCGGCGCGTTGGCCAGAGCGGAGTGGCTGCCAAGGGGTTCATGCGGCACGTCGGGCCGCAGCGTATCGCCGCCTTCGAACAGCACCTGGGCCATGGGCTCGACGCCCGAGGTATCGATCTCGTTGAGCTTGTCCATGTGCTCGAGAATGCCGTCGAGATCCTGGCGGAGCCGGGCGATTTCCTCGTCGCTGAGCCTGAGGTTGGCGAGGCCGGCCACGTAACGGACTTCCTTTTCCGTGATTTTCACGCTCGTGCCTTTTTCCGCGAAAGCTTGTAGATGTCGCGCAGGACGGGGTCGGCAATGGCATCGGCGTCATCGAAGAGCGGCGCGCCGGGCGATGCCTGCCGCGCGCGTTCGGGCTCGATGCGACGGGGCACGACGCGGAATTCCAGGTCGTCCACCACGCCCGCACCCAGCGCTTTGGCCAGGTTGCGCACGATGAACGGGGTGAGCGCGAACAGTTGCCGCCGCCAGGTGACGTCGGGGACTTCCACCACCAGGCGTGTGCGCACCAGCTTGGCGGCGCGGGTGTTGGGCGCGATCTTGGGTCCCACGGCCTCCGGCCAAACCGCCAGCGCCATCTCTTCCGGCGTGATGATCTCGCCGGAGTGCGCTAAGTGGCGGATCAGCTTGCTGGCTCTTTCCATGAGTGTGCGGTTTCTCGATTTTATCATGCGCGCCCGATGCAGCGATCCTGCGGCGTCGCGAGGATCGTGTTGCCGCCCTGTGCACGCGGAGCGGCCGGTGCGCAAACGCCCATCGGACGGTGATCGGGAGGCATCGGCGCGGGATCCGGCGGCATCCCCGGTGTGGAGGGTGCGGGGAGATGCTGCGGGAAGGCGCGTAGAAACGTGGCAACTGTCGCGGGGATTTGTGAAGGGAGGTTGCGATCCACGGGAGAAGCATCGTGACCGTGGGGGTGAGTGCTTTCCACAGGACTCGGCGTGACTGCTTCCGGGGCGACTTGCGTGCGGGCGGGGTCTGGTGGTTCGCCGGCGACGTCTTCGGGTGGAGTGGGGACGGGAGGAAGCGACTGGGGTGGGTTTGGCTCGGCAGGTTCGTTGCAAATGCAGGGGGTTTTGGGTTCGTTTGGTATCTCGGGCGTAGTGGGAACGGGGGGTGCGGCGGGAGCGTTCGGGTGGAGTTGGCGGAGGCGGAGGAGGTTGTTGAGGGCGCGCTGGTACATGAGGTGGAGGCGGG
>JAFDVU010000260.1 GCA_018268835.1 Acidobacteriota bacterium
GTCATTCTCGACAAGGTTAGACGTTGTAAAGAATTAACCAGGACAGGAGACTAGCGCTCCGTGATGCGGATGTTGCGGAACATGATGATGGAGAACTGATCGTGCAGTTGTAGGCCGATCGGCCCGGTCCTGGAGCGCTTCGGATCGCCGGGGGACTTGGCTACGACGCGCCCGTTCAGCTTCACCGTGATCTTATCGTTGCGCGAGGAGATGTCCATCGAGTTCCAGTCGTCGTTGTGCTGCGCGTCCTTGGGGGCATCGACGAAGCCGTAGATGCTGCCGGAGGGGTGCGGGTCGGGATAGCGGTTGTTGATCTGGATCTCGTAGCCTATCTTGGACGGTGTCTTCGTGTAGTCGGGCGGAATGACGATGGCCCACTTCGCGCGCGAAGTATCGCGGATGGAGACGCCGCTGTTGCCGCTGGTCTTGGTCCAGTATTCCAGGTGCAGATCGAATTCGCCGAAATCGTTGCGCGTGGTGTAGAGCCAGGACTGCGCGTTCACCCAGCCGCTGAACTGCTGCGGCGTGGTGAGCGGACCGCCGGGGATGAGTTGCTTGCGAAGGTCGGTGATGCGCTGGCCCAGCAGGGTGCCGTCCGCCATGACGGTCCACTGGCCGTCGCCGATGACCTCCCAACCGTCGAGGTTCTTGCCGTTGAACAGCGGCTTGGAGTCGGCGGCGTAGAGCGCCGTCGCGAGGGCTGCGGCCAGAAACAGGATTTTCACATGCCGATTATCGCACCGCGCCGGTAACGCGTTCGAGCACCGCCGTGGAAAGGTTGCGGCCGCAGAGCACGACCGCCGCCCGCTTGCCGCGGTAGCGCGCTGCGTCCTTCAGGAACGCCGCGAGAGCGACGCCGGCGGCGCCTTCGACCACCCAGTGCTCGGTGTGCAGCAACAGCCGCATCGCGGCGAGTATCTCCTCTTCGGTGACCAGCACCCCGCGATCGATCGCGGCGCGGCAGAGCGGGAGCGTGACCGAATCGGGTTCGAGCCCGCCGGCCGTGCTCTCGGAGAGGGTGGGCTGCTCGGGGACGTCCACGATGCGGCCGGCCTCCATGCAGCGCAGCATCACGGGCGAGTTCTCCGGCCAGCAGCCGACGATTTCGGTGCGCGGCGAGACCGCCTTGAGGTACGTCCCGATCCCGGCGATCAGCCCGCCGCCGCCCACCGCGACGAAGACCGCGTCCAGGTCCGGCGCCTGCCGGTGGAGTTCCACCGCGATGGTGCCCTGTCCGGCCACCACGTCGAGATCGTTGTAGGGGGAGATGTAGACGCGGCCGGTGGCTTCGGCTGCGCGCCGCGCCGCGAGTTCGGCCGTCAGCGGATCTTCGCCCGCGCGCTGCAGGCGCGCGCCCATGGCTTCGATGCGCCGCGCCTTGGCCGGCGCCACCTGCGCGGAGACGTAGACCTCCGCCGCGATGCCGCGGGCGCGCGCCGCCGCTGCGACGCCGAGCGCATGATTGCCGTTGCTGGCGGTGACCACTCCGGCGGCGGCCTCGTCCGCCGTGAGCCGCGCGATGCGGTGGCAGGCGCCGCGAAACTTGAACGAGCCGGTGTGCTGCAAATGCTCCAGCTTCAGCCAGACCGGGTCCGGCAGGTGCGCGGGTTCCAGCGGGGTTTCGCGCGTCTGCGGCGCGATGCGCTCCCATGCGGCGAGAATATCGGGCGTCATGCGCGCGTCAATCGGCAAGCTTGAGCTTGAGGATGGTGAGCGAGTGCTTGGGGAACGTGTAGGAGAGCGCGTTCCCGTTGGCCGCGAGGGTGACGGTCTTCTCCGTGGGCCGCACCTTGCGATCGTCGCCGAACGTGTGGGTCGCCTTGAGGTCGTCGTGATAAAGCTGCCAGACTCCGGCCTGCGGGGAGATGCGTCCTTCGACGTTGGCGATGCGGGTGGCGAGATCCATCTTTTCGCTGCGGTTGAGCACGTTGAGGAAAACCGTGCGGGCCCGCGGATCCCACGTGGCGGAGACGTCGAGGTACCCGAGAGCGCGGCCGCCGTCGGGTTTGTACTGCGGCGACTCGACCTGCACGTCGAGCGCCTGCCGGTTCTTCTGCTTTGCGTACTCGGCGAGCGGGAAGTAGATGGTCTGCAGGTACATGCCCTGCTTGTTGGTGAAGATGGGAGCGATCACGTTCACGAGTTGCGCCAGGTTGGCCATGCGGACCACGTTGGCGTGGCGCACGAAAGAATTGAGGAACATGCTCATGGCGAGCGCGTCCTCGAAGTTGTAGTTCTCCTCGAGCCCCGTGCGGCCGATCTCGAATTCGCTGCCGCCGCGGGCGCGATACCACACGTTCCACTCGTCGAAGGCGATGGAGATGGGGCGCGGATTGGGCGCGGTCAGCTGCGCGGCCTTGATCTGGCCCTGCACCACTTCAATGCGGTCGTCGAGATCGCGCGAGATGGCGAGGAACTTTTCGAACTTGTTATCGGGATTGCCGATGTAGGTGTGGAGCGAGATGTAATCGATCTCTCCCTTGAGCTTCTCGAGGACGGTGCGGTTCCAGCCGATCCAATCGTAGCCGGGGCGGAAGTTGGAAGAGCCGGAAGCGATCAGCTTGATGGATTCGTCGGCCCGCCGCATGGCCTTGGCGGCTTCGAGCGCGAACGTGGCGTAGTCCTCGGCGTTCTTGTGGCCGAGTTGCCAGGGGCCGTCGATCTCGTTGCCGAGGCCCCAGTATTTCACGTTCCACGGCTGCTGCCGGCCGTTCTTGCGGCGCATGCGCGCCAGCGCGGTGTCGCCGGGCTCGTTGCAGTACTCGACCCATTTACGCGCCATATCGACGGTGCCGAGCCCTGCGTTGATGCAGAGGTAGGGCGTCACGCCGATGCGTTCGCAGTAGGTGAGGAATTCGTCCGTGCCGAAGCGGTTGGATTCGAGCGCGCCCCACGCGTCGTCGCGGCGCGGCGGACGCTGATCGCGCGGGCCGATGCCGTCGGTCCAGTCGTAGCCGGAGGCGAAGTTACCGCCCGGCCAGCGCAGCATGGTTACGCCGAGATCGCGCGTCGCGGCCATCACGTCCTTGCGAAAGCCGGCGGCATCGCTCAACGGGCTGCCCTCGTCGAAGATGCCGCCGTAGATGCAGCGGCCCAGGTGCTCGGTGAAGTTGCCGAAGAGGAGCGGATCGACCTCGCCGATGACACGGTCGGTGTCGATCTTGATGCGCGCGGCGGGTTGCTGGGCGGACGCCGGCGCGGCAAAGGCCAGCGCGATCGCCAGGGTGCGGGTCAGGTGGAACATCGTGAACATCATACCCGGCGGCGCGAGCGGCGGCCAGCAGACGAGTACCGCGGGCCTCCGGCCTGTCATCCAGACCCTGCGCGTCGTGCCGCAGCATGGTAGTGTCGGCCTCCGGCCGACCTTTGGATCGAACCGGAATCTACGCCGGCAGCCGGCGCTACACCGGCAAACCCGCGTGGAGCGCGGAGACGCGGGCGATGGCGGACCAGTCGATCTCGCCCATGCCGAGCGCGATGGCTTCCAGCAGGCGGTCGTGGACCAGGCTGGCGATCGGCATGGGCGCGTTGCATTCCCGGGCGGTATCGATGGCGAGGCGGCAATCCTTAAAGCCGAGCCGCAGGGCGAAGCCGGCGGGCGTGAATTTCTCGTCCGCGATGATCCGGCCGTAGTTGGCGTACACGGGCGAGCCGAAGAGCGTGCTCATCACGTCCAGGAAGAGGTGCGGATCGACGCCGGCTTTGCGCAGCGTGGCGTTGGCTTCACCGAAGCTTTCGAGCATGCTGGCGATCATGAAGTTGCCGCAGACCTTCACCGCGTTGGCCTGCCACGGCTCGGCGCCGGCGACGAAGGTCTGGCGTCCGATGGCTTCGAAGACCGCCTGTGAGCGCTCCAGCGCCGCGGCATCCCCGGCGGCGACCACGAGCAGTTTCTTCGCCGCCGCGGCGTCGGGGCGGCCGAACACGGGCGCGCTGACGTACTGCTGCCCGCGCGCGGCATGCTCCGCGGCCAGGCGCCGGCCCAGCGCGGTGCTGATGGTGCTGCATCCGATGTGGACGCTCCCGGCCGGCAGGGCGCGTGCGATGCCGGATTCTCCGGTGACGACTTCCAGCACGGCGGGGTCGTCGGCGAGCATCGTGATCGCGGCGTCACACGCGTCCACCGCTTCCGCGGGCGATGCGGCGATGCGCACGGCCACGCCGAGCGCTTCGGCCTTGGCTCGCGAACGGTTGTAGACCGTGACCCGGTGTCCGGCTTCGATGAGGTTCCGGGCCATTGCCGAACCCATGTTTCCCAGTCCGATGAATGCAAGGTTCATGGTTTCAGGATAGCGTTGGGCGGGCGCGCGTCACCGTGTTATCAGTCAAGTGATGACTATGTTTGGCATAATCCGTTTCCTCTTGCTGGCCGGGTTGCTGACCGCTCCGGGAATTTGCGCGGACACGGCGAAGAGCCGCGCCGACCTGCCGGATCCGCTGGTCGGCACCTGGTCGATGTACGAGTTGTCCCACGGCAACACCTATCCGGGCGTGTTCACGCCCTTCGGCATGCTGGGGTGGACGCCGCAGATGACGGAGGGCAACGGCTGGCCCTACCAGTATTTTCGCGAGACCCTGATCGGGTTCATGGCCACCCACCAGCCGTCGGCCTGGATGAGCAACTACGGGCCGTTTTCGCTCATGCCGATCACCGGCCTGCTGCAGGTGCAGCCGAGCGAGCGCGCGTCGCACTTCCAGCACGAAAACGAGCAGGCGCGCCCGTACAAATACAGCGTCTTGCTGGACGCGTACCAGGTGAAGGTTGAGATGGCGCCTTCGCCGCGCGGAGGCGCGTTCCGCTTCACCTTCCCAAAGACCGAGGATGCCTATGTGCTGCTCGACGGCAATCATGGCGGCAGCGCGGTGACCATCGAATCCGACGGACGCACCATCACCGGGAAGAACGTCTCCGGCGCGCGCAACTCGCCGAACTTCGCGCAGTACTTTGTGGCCGTCTTCGATCACCCGTTCACCAGGCGGGGCGTTTGGGAGATTCCGGAAAACCGGCAGGGGCGGGCGCTGCCGGGCCAGGCGACGGTGATCGCGGCGGACGCGGCATCGCGCGAAGGCAATCACGTGGGTGCGTACGCCGGATTCTCGACCCGGGAGGGCGAGACGGTCACGGTGCGCGTCGGCGTCTCTTTGATCAGCCTGGACCAGGCGCGGCGCAACCTGGAGCAGGACATGCCGCAAGCCGATTTCGACGGCGTCGTGGCGCGCGCGAAATCAGCCTGGGAGAAGCAACTGGCCAAGGTCGACGTGGAGGGCGGAACCGAGGCGCAGCGGCGCACCTTCTACACGGCGCTGTATCACGCGGTGCAGTTTCCCCACATGCTGCAGGAGACCGATGCCGCGGGGAAGATGGTCCACTGGAGCCCCTATGACGGCCAGGTTCACGCCGGCGAGATGTTCGCCGACAACGGGTTCTGGGACACGTTCCGCGCGCAGTTTCCGCTGCTGACCGTGCTGGAGCCGAAGAAGGACGCGGAGATCATCCGCGCCATGTTGAACGCGTACGACGAGGGCGGTTTCATTCCCAAGTGGCCGAATCCGGGCGAGACCAACGTTATGATCGGCACCCACGGCGACTCGGTGATCGCCGACGCGTACCTGAAGGGCGTCCGCGATTACGACGCGGCCAAGGCGTACGCCGCGCTGCGCAAGGACGGCACGGAAAAGGGAACCGGCGTGTTCCACGCGCGCAGCGGCATCGAGGACTACATCAAGCTGGGCTACGTGCCCTACGATCGCGGCGTGCGCGAATCCGTGGCCTGCACGCTCGAATACGCCTACGACGATTTCGCGGTGGCCCAGATGGCCAAGGCGCTCGGCAAGGAGGCGGACTACAAACTCTTCATGGCGCGCACGAAGAATTACCGCAACCTCTACGACCCGAGCGTTGGGTTCATGCGCGGCAAGAAGTCCGACGGCAGTTGGATCGAGCCGTTCGATCCGCTGGCGTGGGGCGGCGTCTACACCGAAGGCAACGCGTGGCAGTGGCTGTGGAGCGCGCAACAGGACATTCCGGGGCTGATGGAACTGATGGGCGGCAAGGACGCGTTCATCAAGAAACTGGATTCCCTGTTCGCGGCAACCACGTCCTTCCGCGTGGGCGGATACGGGCAGGTGATTCACGAAATGACCGAGGCCAAGATGGAGGGCATGGGCCAGTACGCGCACATCAACGAGCCGGTGCATCACGTGGCGTATCTGTACGATTACGCGGGTCAGCCCTGGAAGACGCAGCGTTTGGTGCGGGAGATCGAGGACCGGCTGTACCGGACGGGTCCGGCCGGGTGGCTGGGCGATGAGGACACGGGGCAGATGTCGTCCTGGTACATCTTCAGCGCGCTGGGCTTTTATCCCGTGAACCCGGGACAACCGGTGTACGCCCTCGGGAGTCCGCTGTTCGACCGCGCGACCATCCATCTGGAGAACGGCAGGACGTTCCGTGTGGAGGCGGTGCGGAAGGCGGCCGGTGACGTGTACGTGCAGTCCGCGGCGCTGAACGGCAAGCCGCTGGACCGGCCGTGGATTTCGCACGATGAGATCGTGAAGGGCGGCGTGCTGGTGTTCCGGCTGGGGCCGAAGCCGAACGAGAAGTGGGGCACGTCCGGGATGCCGTCGCCGGAATCGATAAAGGTGGAGTAAGTGGCCCCCCGATTGCAACGCTTGTCAGCAGGGCTAAGCTCGTAGTGAGAGCGCATTTTTTTCGGATAAGGAGATGTTATGAGCCATACAAAAATGGGGAGTCAGGCCACGATCTTCTTTCTGGGAGCCGCCGCGGGTGCGGCCGTCGCACTGCTGACAGCGCCGGCGTCCGGCGCGCGAACCCGCCGGAGGCTGCGGCGGCAGGGAGAGGAAGCCGCGGATTACCTGATCGATACCGGCCGCGAACTGATGGAAAAGTGTGAGGATCTGTACGAGCGCAGCGGCGAGGTCGTGGAGGACGCAGGCCACGAGCTATCGGGAAAATATCGCGCGCTGCGCGAGTACAGCAGGCAATTGTTGGACGAGACGGAAGCCATCCTGCGGCGCACGAAACTTGCGGCGATCGGCCGTTAGCCGGCGGTTCGGCAGCGGCGGGACGGGGAAGCTCATCGGTTAAAATAGAAGTTCAGCCTCTTCCCAGGCAGCCATGAGTTTCCCTGCTTTCGGAATCACCGGTTCGATCTTCGGCGCGCTGGCCGTATTGGTGTGGCGTGTGCGCGAGTCGCGTAGCGCCGTTTCGCTGAAGAAGATCGTGATCCCGCCGCTGGGGATGGCGACCGGTTTCTGCATGTTCGTGGTGCCCGCGTTCCGGATTCCCTGGGCGTGGGCCGGGGTGGCGTTTGCGATCGGCGCG
>JAFDVU010000261.1 GCA_018268835.1 Acidobacteriota bacterium
CGTCATTCTCGACAAGGTTAGACGTTGTAAAGAATTAACCAGGACAGGAGACTAGAGCCAGCCACTGTCGAGCAACCTCTCGGTACCGCGCTGCCGACAAATTTGGAACGCCACCTCGACTTGGTGTCCCCTTCGAGGCTCTCATTTGATCGCAATCGTCACCTTCGGGTGAGTTTGTGCGTAACCTTCAAAGATGCGGACGTTCGCTCCAGCCGATGTGGTTGCACCTGGCGGAATCACCAGGTTGATTTGGTACACGCCAGGAAGGCCCGGTGCGGCGGTGGCAGAAAGAACGGTGGCTTGCACGCCACCGGCCTGAACTGGAACGCTGGCCGGTTCGGCCGTAGAGGGCCAGTCATATTCGGGACCGCATTCGCCAGCGACTCGAGCCCGGAAGCGTAGAGCACTAATGGTTTCATCGGCGGCGGCTGGCGACGCACTGCCAATCGCCGCGCCGTCGATAGGCGCGGCTAGGGTGGTTCCTAATCCGTTTTCCGTGGTAACGAAATAGCCGACTGCAGCCGGCGAGGCTCGGACAGTGATTTGATTGCGGTTCGCGCATCCGACCGTCGCTTTGAGTCGGATCTTCCCGGCGCCGGCAGTCGCCCAAGGCATGACAATCGTGATGGTCGTTGGGGAAATGCTCACCCAGCCCACCGGCTGATCGTTGGCTGTCACGATGTCGAACCGAGCGCGGTCGGTAGCGGCCGACCGCTGAAAGAAGGCGGCGAAAGCGGCGAGGCCCGATCCCCGAAGCGTTACCAACGTTCCGGGCGCGACCGGAAGGGATGCGTGCTGAGTGTTGCGGCCTGCATCGGGCCGTTCGGGTCAGAAGAACTGTCTGGCCTGGGGCCGGCTCAAACGACGGCCCCTGGATTGGTGCAGGGCGACGGAGTGCCGAGTCCTGGGACGAGGACCGCCTGCTTGCCCGCGGCTCGCGCGAGTATCAATACCGCTGCAATGCCGTGCAAGCTTCGGCAAGTAACCGCGGGCCGATTCATTGCAAGGAGATTCGAAACAGATTCCGGTGCGTCGTGGACTTCACGTACGCGAACGTCGAAGGATCGGGGCCCGGTGAGATCTCGGACGCATTGATTCTGCGAGCGCCGGGAAACGTCGTTGCCAACTCGCAGGAACGGATCCCGCCTTCCGGCAATTCGGGCAATTGGCCAGGGGATACCGGAAGGACGACGGTCTGATTCGCTCCGCACCCCACATACACGAATCTCCCGTCCGGTGACCATGCGACGGAAAACCGTCCCCGCCCAATCATGCGGGGAACCCCACCTGCCTGGGAGGGAATCGCGATGGTATCGATAGCCGTCTGATCTTTCGACGGGGCCATCGCCACGAGCCAGTTGCCGTCCGGCGATGAACCTGTCACGGTACTGATCGGACGCGGACTCACCTGCCGCCGGCCGGAACCGTCTCTCTTCATCAACCCGGCGAAATTCTCCTTCCCGTCGCTGTAGAGGAACCACACCGTGCCATCCGGACCGAGATGCGGCCACGATTCTCCGGCAGCAGTCAGCCGCTTTGGCGGAGCGCTCCGGTCGAGCGGCGCTAGCCAAATCTCCTGCGGCCGTCCGGTGGGCTGCGAAGAGAAGACCACTGTTCCGTGTGCCGTAGCAGCGTCGGAAATGTCGAAATCCATAACCCGGAAACCCCGAACGATGCATTCGCTCGCCAGCGTATCCAGGTTGGTTCGCCAAAGCTCGTTCGCCGAGCCGGGCGATTGGCGGCTCAACAGGTAGTAGACCTGGTGCCCATCCCGCGAAAACAGAGGCTCGCTGAGCGCGAGATAATTCGCCGCCGCGAAGCCTTCCGCGGAAATGGCGCGCTCTCCGTTTGCATCGTGCAGCCAAACCGCGCTTTGCCGAATTCCCACCGAGGTGATCAGCGACGCGCCATCCGGCGTCACGGCCAGGCCTTCTTCCTCGGTAGGGCCGAAGGTGATCTCCTCCGGCGCACCTCGCGGGAACGCCTGGCGCCAAAGATGGCGGCCGCCATTCACCTCGGCGGCGAAATACATCCACTTGCCGTCGGGAGACCAGCCGGCCGCGTTGCAGGGTCCGGGCGGGCCCACCCGGCGCCCCGAGGAGCTGCCGTCCAAAGGAATGATGCGGCACGGCAGCCATACCGGTTCCATTTCCGCCACCAGCGCCCACTTGCGGTCGGGCGAAGCGAACGAATAGTGCGCCATCCGGCGCTCGTATTCCGGGAAGTAGATTTCGCGCCGGTCCGTGCGGCTGAGATTGGAGGTGACCACTCCCATGTGCAAGCCGGTCCTGACTTCGGAATAGAGTAAGCGGTGTTCATCCAGCCAGGTGAGGCCGCCGGCGTTCATGAACATGAGACGCGGTTGGCCTCCGGAGACCGGCACCGTGTACGTCTGCCATTGGAACTTCGCGGCGTTGTCCCATACCGTGTAAGCGATCTGCGAGCCGTCCGGCGAAAACGCCAGGCCATACTTATTCCGCCCGTCGTTGGCTACCAGAACCGCGTCTCCGTCGGGCAGGCTCTTTTTGTAGATCGCACCCGGCGACGCGAACCAGGCGCTGCTTCGAAAGAATGCGACCGTCTTCCCATCGCGCGATAACACCGGCGCCGCCGCCGAGTCGGCGAAGTTCGTAAGCTGAGTCCATTGCGACAAATCGGACACGCGGATGGGACGGCTGCGCCTCCAAGGGCCGGTTGCCAGCACAGCGGCCAGCAGCGCGACTGCGGCCACGGCAGCCATGCGCCGGTAGCCGGACCCCTGACGCGCTCTTTGAACCGCCACCCGGATTTCCGCCATGCTGGACGGCCGCCGGCTGACGTCTTTCTCCAGGCACTTCCGCAACAACTCCCGCAGACGCGCGGGAGTCTTCGGGGGCAGCACCTGCCAGTCCGGTTCGCGTTCCATGATGGCGACGATGGTTTCTTGCACGGTCGCGCCCTCGAAAGCGCGCTTGCCAGACAGCAACTCAAAAAGCAGGGACCCGAACGCCCACACGTCCGTCCTCTCGTCGCAGTTCCTTCCCAGCGTCTGTTCCGGACTCATGTACCCTGGCGTCCCAAGAATCCGACCGCCAATGGTGTCCAGGCCGGCTGTGGCCGCTGCCGCCGGCGATTCCGGATCTTCGTCCTTTCCCCAGAGGGCTTTCGCGAGGCCAAAATCCAGTACTTTCACCCGGCCTTCCGCAGTGACCTTGATGTTGGCGGGCTTCAGGTCGCGGTGAATGATGCCCCTCGCGTGCGCAGCTTCCAGGGCTTCGGCGACCTGGCCTGCCCGCTCCAGCGCGACCGCCAGCGGCAGCGGTCCGCGCAGCGGCTCCCCCTCCACCAACTCCAGCACCAGGCACTCCCCCGCCTCACCTGTCTCCAGGCCGTAAATTGCGGCGATACACGGGTGGTTTAAGGACGCCAGGGTGCGCGCCTCGCGCCGTAGGCGCGCCAGGCGTTCGCCGTCGCGCGCGAACTCATACGGCAGCGCTTTGATGGCAACATCGCGTCCCAGCTTACTGTCGTGGGCGCGATACACTTCCCCCATCCCGCCCGCCCCGATAGCGGCAAGAATCCGGTACGGGCCCAGGCTCGAGCCGATAGGCAGCGACGGTTGCAGTTGCCAGGGAAGGTTTTCCAGCAGCCGGTCGCCCGCCTGCTCGTGTCCCAGCAGCGACTCCACTTCGCGCTTGACTACTTCATCCGCATCCGCCGAACCCAGGAACCCTGCCCGTTCTTCCGGCGCCCGGTCCAGCGCGGCATGGTACAGGCGTTCAACATCGCGCCAGAGCTCAGGCTCCATGCCGCTCTCCGCGCCCAAGTTCGCGCGCCAGCCACGGCTTGGCCAGACGCCAATCGCGCATCACGGTCTCCTCCGAGACCTTTAGGACCTCGGCGGCTTCGGCGACGCTCAGTCCGCCGAAATAGCGCAATTCCACAACCCGGGCTTTGCGCATGTCGAACCTGGCGAGCGCCGTGAGCGCATCGTCCAGGGCCACCACTGCCGCTTCCCTCGCGCCCGCGATGGGCAAGTCTTCGCTGAACGTGATTCGCAAAGCACCGTCCTGGCGTTTGGCGGCAGCGCGCGCACGCGCGGCGTCCACCAGGATCCGCCGCATGATCTGTGACGCCACCGCGAAGAAGTGGACCCGGTCCTGCCAGGGCAGCCCCTGAGCACCTGCCAGCCGGAGATACGCTTCGTGAGCCAGAGCCGTGGTCTCCAGGGTCTGCGAGGGTCGGTGCCGCAGGTGCCGCCGCGCAATCCGCCGCAATTCGTCGTAGACCATCGGCGTCAATTCTTCGAGTGCGCCGGCACGCCCGCTCCCCCATGCCTTCAGCAGACCTGTCAGGTCTCTCGACGTCGACAGTGCCACCAATCCGCCCCCCGACGGTACGGAATAGTATACATGGCTCAGAGGACGCTCGTTCGGCCGGCGCTCCCCCCAAAAAAAGTTTTCAGACCGTTGACGTTTCGCTCACTGGTTTCCGGTTCCTAGATTGACGGGGCTGTCGCGGAATCCGCTCCCGTCTCCCGCCCGGCGGGAACTTGAGAACACAACGTGAGGTCAAAACGATGAAACTTGCTTTCAGAACATTACGAAACCAGCTCCCGGGAAGAAGAATCAACGCAACCAAGCTCATCATCCCGGCCGTATTGGGGTTGGCGGTGCTGGCAATTGCTACTCCGCCGGTCGGCTTCGTCCTGAATCAGATACTGGCGAAGGGCACCTACCTCGACAACATCAACGAGAACGTCCAGGTAACGCGCGATCAGGACGGGACCGTACGCCCGTGGGGAGCCGAAATGCAAACCCACGGCGCCACAGACTTCTACGTGCAGCACCTGGTGCTGGCGCCGGGCGGGTATAGCGGCTGGCACATTCACCCCGGCATCCTCGTCGGCACGGTCACCTCGGGCAGCATCGACTTCTACAACGCCCAGTGCGAGAAGCACACCGTCAACGCGGGAGAAGTGTACTTCGAAGACGGTAATGTCCACGGCATCGCCAATACCGGGGCGGTAAACGCCGACCTCTCCATCGCCTATCTGATCAAGCAAGGCGCGCCCCGGCGTCTGGAAGCGGACGCTCCCACCTGTGCCGCCACTACGCCGATTCCCTGAAAGCCTCGGGCGTGGCGCCTCGCCGGAAAAAAATAAGGAGAGTAACGATGACAAAATTAACGATACCTGCTGTCGCCATTCTGATTGGCGGCCTCTTCGGTCATGTGGGGTTCGGGCAAACCGTCCCGAAGCCGGCGATCCTCCAGGTCGAAATAGAAAACTGGGTCGAGTACGTCGACGACACGCCCGATACCTCGAAGTGGGCGACGAACCCCAACGTCACCCCGGCCTCGGTTCCGAAGAACTTCGCCATGCAGACCGGCATCGCGGACATCGTCGCGGTCAACGGCCAGCCAGTTAAAGGAAGCATGATCCGCAATTTGCGAAACATGAACTTCAGTACGGCTCCCGCCCCTGGACGGGCCATCGGGGATGCGCCGCGGGGAGCGATCACGACCGACTACTTCGAAATCCTCAAGCTCGACGGGACTTCCATTGGAACCATCATCGTCTCCGGGCTTGCGCCCGGCCCGGCCCCTCCGGGAGCGCCTCTCGCAGTCACGCAAGGCAATTTTGCTATCGTGGGCGGCACAGGAGCCTTCCTCGGCGTTCAAGGCCAGAGCGGCCAGGTCGCGAATCCGCAAGTCGTTACACTGCGCCAGGCCTCCGTGGCCGAGGATCCCGCGAATCGCCGCCAGAACGGGGGCGGAGGCAGAGTCCGCTGGGTGATGCATCTGATCCCGATGGAGCGGCCGGAGATTCTGATGACTCCCAACGGCCCCGTTATTGCCCATTCCACTGACTTTTCCCTGGTTGGCGCAGGCAAGCCGGCCGTTGCGGGAGAGGTCCTTTCCATCTTCGCAAAAGGACTCGGACCGACGAAACCGGGAGTCGACCCCGGCAGTCCCTTTCCGGCGACTCCGCCGGCGGTGGTGAATTCTCCCGTCGGCGTCACGGTGAGCGGCGTTGCCGCCGAAGTGTTGGGGGCGGTCGGGTACCCTGGGTCCGTGGATGGCTATCAGGTGAACTTCAGAATCCCCGCCGACACGCCGCGTGGAAGCGCGACGATTCAACTCACCGCCGCCTGGATCCCTTCGGCGGAAGTGCAGATCGCTGTTCAGTAGGATACACCGCGGGCGAGTCCGGCAGTGGCGGCGTCAGGCCGGACCCGGTCACTCCGTGGGCGCTCGCAGCGATGAATGGTTCACTTGCAGGAGGCCCCTCAGATCGCTGCCGCTCGACCGAAATTTCCGCTAGGGCCCGCAGGAGAGGGTAACGCCCAACCTACACCCGTAGACGGATTGGCGAGTTGACCGGCCGAAGCGGGAGTCAGGTCGATGCACGACTCGAAGCGCAAAACGGAGTCCCCGGCGCGAACCGATGAAGGTGCCGTACTTCGATGAACGCCTTGTCAGGGGACATTCACTCGGACTGTCCCAGCCCGCTGGGTTCTGGCGCTCCGCCACTGTGATGGCCGTGGTCGCGGCGGACTTGCCTAGGTCAACGCCAACCGCGAAGTGCCGCCTCTTTTGCAGCCTCACCAACCACGGAAAGTGGCCTTCTGGTCCGCATCGTCGCCATAACGAACTCCCAGCGAGGTGCGGGCGCTTCGTTCGGATTGCGCACCACTCGTCCCTCGAGCCTGGCCATCATCGGTCTGCGGTCGAGGAGGGCCGTGGTGGACGGCACAGAAGCAGTCGGCAAAGGGGAAACGGCGCGTTCCCAAAGCAGTGTTGCGACGGCCTGACCTGGACCAGGCGAGATTGGCGGTTCTGAACAGCCTCAGTTCCATCGATGCTCAACGAGGGTACCGGCATGCAATCGAGGAGTCCATTGAATGGTATTGTTCCGAGTCGCGGCTCGTTCAGCAAGACCGTTGTCCTCCGGTATCTTATTCACCTGGAGTCTTGGCATCTGGCAACTGCGCCAGGTCGTCCTGATATCGGGGGCCTTGAATCCACTTTGACGAGTCGTCGTACATGTGCTTTGTCCGGATTGCTCCTGGATCACGCGCCACTCGGAGAAAGGTAGGCTGTGGTATTCACGCAGAAACTGGCTGGCTGCAAGAACCGCCGATCATGCAATGCAAGTTGACGGGTTGTCGCTGTTGCTGATCGTGACCCCCAGACGGTGGCTAGATGTCGATGCCTGCATCCCGTGCGATTCGAAGCGCAA
>JAFDVU010000262.1 GCA_018268835.1 Acidobacteriota bacterium
CCGAACGAGGATCAGGGCGCGTTCTTCACCTCGATGCGCCTGCCCGACGGCGCTTCCACGGAGCGCGCCGATGCCGCCGCGCGGAAGATCGAAACCGTCACCGGAAGTCTGCCCGGGGTAGACAAATATTTCGTGCTCGGCGGGCTCGATATCGCCACCGGCACTTCCAATTCCAACGTGGCCACCATCATCGCCACGCTGAAACCCTGGGATGAGCGCACGGCTCCGAATGAGCAGCTCGACGCCATCCTCGGCGCCGCGCAGCGCGGCTTCGCCCGCGTGCCCGAAGCCTTCACGTTCGCCTTCGGACTGCCGCCGATTCTCGGGCTGAGTCCCACCGGCGGCTTTCAGTTCATGCTGGAGGATCGCGCCGGCAGCGACGTGGCGACGCTGGCGAGAGCGGCCGACCTGGTGGTGAACGCGGCCCGCCGCCGCCCCGAACTCGCCAACGTCATCAGCACCTTCCGCGCCTCCGTGCCGACCTACTCGATCGACATGGATACCGACAAACTCCAGACCATGGGGATCGGCATCACCGACGCCTACAACACACTGCAGACGTTCCTCGGCGGGCTCTACGTGAACGACTTCAACCAGTTCGGCCACACCTGGCAGGTGCTGCTGCAGGCCGAACCGGGCTTCCGCAATCAACCGGCCGACATCGGCCGCTTCTATGTGCGCAACTCGCAGGGGGGCATGGTGCCGCTGTCCACGCTGGCCAACGTTCAGCCCACCGGCGCGCCGGACGTGATCTACCGCTACAACCGGTTCCGCGCCATCCAGATTCTGGGTGGGCCCGCGCCGGGCTATTCGAGCGGGCAGGCGAGCAAGGCGATGGAAGAGGTCGCCGCCGCCGTGCTGCCGGCCGGCTTCGGGTACGAATGGACGGGCACCACCTACCAGGAAAAACAGGCGCAGGGCAACGAAGGCGCCATCTTCGGCTTTGCCGCGGTGCTCGTATTCCTGTTCCTCGCCGCCCTCTACGAAAGCTGGTCGATTCCGTTCGCGGTGCTTTTCGCGCTGCCGCTGGGTATGTTCGGCGCGCTGTTGGCGGTGGATATGCGGGCCTACGCGTACGATATCTACACCCAGATCGGCATCGTCACCCTGATCGGGCTGGCGGCCAAGAACGCGATCCTGATCGTAGAGTTCGCCAGGGAGAGCCACGCGCAGGGGCGCGGCATCCGCGAAGCCGCGATCGAGGCCGCGCATCTGCGGCTGCGGCCGATTCTCATGACGTCCTTCGCGTTCATCCTCGGCGTGGTGCCGCTGGTGATCGCCACCGGTGCGAGTAGCGCGGCAAGGCGTTCGCTGGGCACGGCGGTGTTCGGCGGCATGATCACCGCCACGCTGCTGGCGATCTTCATCGTGCCCGTGCTCTACGTGGTGATCGAAGGGCTGGTCGAGCGGCGGCGCGAAAGCGCGCCCGGCGTGGATTCCGTGACGGAGAGTGCGCAATGAGATCCCTTGCCGCAATTCTGCTGATCGCGCTCACCGGCTGCGCGGTGGGGCCGAACTACAAGCGTCCGCAAATCGCGCTGCCGGACCGGTTCCGCGGCGCGCTCGCGGGTACCGCCGCGGCGTCGCTGGCGGATTCGAAGTGGCAGGACCTGTTTCCCGACGACACGCTGCGTCAAATCGTCACCACGGCGCTGGACCGCAACTTCGATCTGCGCATCGCCGCGGAGCGGGTGGAAGAAGCGCGCGCGCAGTTGGGCATCACCCGCGCCAACCAGTTCCCGTTCGTGGATGCGCAGGCGGGGTTTGCGGCGACGCAGTCTTCATCGATCGGATCCTTCACCTTCATTCCCGCCGGCACGAAACTCACCGCCGCTTACACCAGCGGCGCGATCGCCCTCTCCTGGGAGGCGGACCTCTTCGGACGGTTGCGGCGGCTCACCGAGGCCGCGCGCGCGAATTACCTCGCCAGCCAGGACGGACGCCGCGCCGTCAGGGTGGCGCTCGTGGCGGACGTGATCGATACCTACTTCCAGTTGCTCGAACAGGACTCGGAACTCGAAATCAGCCGCCGCACCCGCGACATCGCCCAGGACAACCTGCGGCTGGTGAAACTGCGGCGCGAGCGCGGCGCCGCCAGCGGCCTCGATGTGCGGCAGGCCGAGCAACTGCTCTACACCGCGGCGGCGCGCATCGCGGCCGCCGAGCGGGCCATCGCGCAGAGCGAGGATCAGTTGAGCCTCCTGCAGGGCGGCGCACCGGCGGCGCAATCGCGCACCCGCCACCTGGAGGAGATCGCGATTCCCGTCCAGGCTCCACCGGGGCTGCCGGCGGAGATTCTGGAGCGGCGCCCCGATATCCAGGAGGCCGAGCAGGCGCTGGTCGCCGCCAACGCGCAGATCGGCGCCGCCAGGGCGCTCTACTTCCCGCAAATCGCGCTGACCGCGTCCGCGGGCGGGCAGAGCCGCTACCTGCTCCAGTTGCTGACCGCGCCGGCCCGCGTGTACACGGTGGCGCCCTCGGCGATCGAAGCCATTTTCCACGCCGGGCAGGTCCGCAACCAGGTGCGCTTCAGCCAGGCGCAGCAGCGCGAGATGCTGCTCACCTACCAGAAGACGATCTACACGGCGCTGCGCGAAGTGTCCGACGCGCTGGTGGGATTCGACCGCCTGCGCGAGGAGCGCGACCGGCAGGAGCAGCTCGTGCACACGCTGGAAGAGACCGTGCGGCTCTCGGAGCTGCGCTATCGCGGCGGGCTGGACAGCTACCTGCAGGTGCTGGATGCGCAGCGGAACCTCTTCAGCGGGCAACTCGCGCTCGCCCAGTTGCGCCTGCAGGAGCGAATGGCCGTGGTGGAGATCTACCGGGCGCTCGGCGGAGGCTGGGCATAAGCAGGATCGCCGCCGCTACCTTGTTACCCTGATCCTATGGTTCCTGTCGCGCTGACCATTGCCGGCAGCGATCCCAGCGGTGGCGCCGGGATACAGGCCGATCTCAAAACGTTTCACCGGTTCGGCGTTTACGGCGAAGCCGTCATCACGCTGGTCACCGTGCAGAATACCGTCCGCGTCTCGCGCGTCGAGGTGTTGCCGCCGCAAGTGGTCGTCGAACAGATCCAGGCCGTGCTCGAGGATATTCCGCCGGCGGCGGCGAAGACCGGCGCGCTCGGTTCTCCGGCGGTGGCGCGAGCGGTGGCGCGCGCGGCCGCGGACTTTCGGTTTCCCCTGGTGGTGGATCCCGTGATGATCAGCAAACACGGCCTCCCCCTGCTGCCCGAGGATGCGATCCGCACGGTGCGCGACGAGTTGCTCCCGCGTGCGGCGCTGCTCACTCCCAATGTGCCCGAAGCGGAGGCCCTCGCCGGCTTCGCGATCCGCGGCCTCGACGAGATGCGCCGCGCCGCCGAGCGCATCCTCGCCATGGGACCGCGCGCGGTCCTGATCAAAGGTGGCCACCTCGATGGCGACGCCGTGGATGCCCTCTGGGACGGCGTATCCTGGCGCGAGTTTCCCGCGCTGCGCATCGCTACCCGTCACACCCACGGCACGGGATGCACCTACTCGGCGGCGATCGCCGCGCATCTCGCCGCGGGCCACGTGCTGGCTGACGCCGTCGAACGCTCGAAGCGCTTCGTGCAGGAGGCCATCCGCACCAACCCCGGGTTGGGCCACGGGTCGGGACCGGTCAACCACTGGGCGCGCGATTAAGCTACTGCCCGAACTTCACGTTCGATTCCGTGGTGAACTTGCGGTAGTTGCGGAACTCGATCACGTTGCGCGTGCACGCTCCGCTGCCGCTCATGCAGGATTTGTTCTCGGCACGCGCCGGCAACAGGTAGGTCTTGGCCTCGATCCGGACGTATCCGTAATCGAGCGCGCTTTCCACGCCCGTGAACGGCCACCCCGGCGGCATCGACGTGCTGCGCTGCTCGATGCGCAGCACCCGCCGCGTATCCTGGTCCACCCAGATCGCGCCTTCGTAGGGCGGATTGTAGCGGCGCCCGTCCGGTGAAACCACGGTCCAGTGCGAGGTGGTCTGCGCCACCGTGTAGTCGAAGACGATCGCGTTGCGGCCGGCCATCCGCTGCTCGCCGCGGCGCCGGAACTGCGCGTGCGTCGGCAGTGAGAGCAGGTCGTCGAGCGTCGTCGAAAACTCGCCGGTGGACCACGACCCCGACTTCTCCGGCTGGTCGATCGCCTGCCCGTTGATGCGGAAGTTGCGGTAGTCCTCCTTGCCGTCCACGTAAGCCAAATCGGCCGTGACTTCGTCGATCAACTGCCAGCGAGGCGCCGGCGACGGGCTGAAGTAGCGGCTGGTCACCTGCTGCACCAGGTAGTTGGGCAGCGTAGAGGTGAAGTTGGCGGCGGCATCCCGCGCGCTGGCAATGAAGTCGTCGTCCGCCGCGCCTTTCGGCCCCACGGGCGTGAGCTTCTCGGGTTCCGGCGCGGCTTCGGCCGCGGGCGGCGCCGCGGGCTTCGCATCTTCTTCGATCGCCGCCGTGGGCGCGGAAGCCCCGGCGTCGTCGCGCGGCGCGGCCACCGTGCGCGGCTTGCCGAAATCGCCGTCCTCGGGAGCGCGGATACTGGCATCGGCCACCGGCTTTTCCGCGGACGCGCGCTCGCCGCCGCTGCGGCTGTGCAACAGCACCACGTGCAGCGCGGTCTCCAGATCGTCCGGACTCACCTGGATGGAAAGCTGATCGCCGGGATGCAGCAGCGAGTCGCGCACCGGTTCGCCGCCCTTATTCTCAAAGCGCGTCTTCGACAGCAGGCGGAATCGCAGCACGCCCTTGCGCGCTTCCAGCAGCAGGTCCTTCTCGCGCAGGCGGCGTAGCGTGCCGTCCACGCTCACCACCCGCACCTGCTCCTGCCCGGGACTGGTCTTTTCGGTTTTCCCTTTCTTCTTGGGGAGCTTGATCTCGGGCACCGGCAGGCCGATCGGCACGCCGCCGGGCATCGGGTACGTGTTCGGGTATGGGTACGATCCCGGAGGATACCCTCCCGGGTACTGTGAAGGTGGATACGTTGACGGCGGGTAAGTCGTCGGAGGATACCCTCCCGGCGGGTACTGCGTCGGATACTGCGCGAACGCGCCCGCGGCCGTTGCCAGCAGCACGCCGGCCGCGATCCCCGGATTCAGCCGCATGGCGGCAAGCCCTCCTGGTTGATTCTATCGGAATCGCGCAGCCGCCGGGCGCTCCACCCTCAATACGTGGCGTGTCCCCGCATCTGCGTCCGCCCGGGAGTGAGACGCCCCGCGATATACTTAGGTTTCGGACTGCGATGTTCTTGTACGCCCATGGCTGAAATGAGCGTTATTTGGCTGCGTGTGGCCGCTGCGTTGTATTCGCTCGGCCTGCTGCATGCCATTCTGACACTGGTACGGCGGCGCGAGCACCTCTTCCGCGTCGCCTTCGCCGCATTTTCGCTGGGCAGCGTCTTCCACTTCGTCTCCATCGTGGAAGAAGGCATCGTCAATAACCGCTGCCCCATCCTCAACTTCTACGAGACCCTCTCGATGTGTGCCTTCCTGGTGGTGGTCGTCTACCTGGGAGTGCACCTGCGCTACAAGCTGGAAAGCGTGAGCGTCTTCATCTTCCCCCTGGTTTTCGTGATGTCGCTGGTGGCCACGTTCGGCAATCCGGTGAACGCATTTAGCAGCCCCATTGTACGCAACGCCTGGCTCACGGTTCATATCGTGCTCGTGCTGCTGGGCTACGCGACCCTGCTGTTCACCGCGGTGGCCTCGTTGCTCTACCTCTTCCAGGAGCGCGAGCTCAAGAGCAAGAAGCCGAATAAATTCTATTACCGGCTGCCCCCGCTGGGCACGCTGGACGAGATCATTTCCAAGTTCATGGGTGTCGGATTCGTGCTGATCACGCTGGCTGTTATCGCCGGCAGCACCTGGGCGTTCATCGCGCTCAAGGGCGATTGGATCCGCCAGCCCAAGATTGCGATTTCCTTCTTTACCTGGGGCGCCTATCTGGCGATGGTCTGCCTGCGCGTCACCGCCGGATGGCGCGGCCGCAAAGCCGCAATCATGACCGTCACGGTGGTCGGCTTCTCCGCATTGACCTGGGCGGCGCACGCCGAACTCGGGTACATGCTTTTCAAACGATGAAACTGCTGATCACTGGAGTCAGTCATCGCACGGCGCCCGTCGAAGTCCGCGAGCGCCTGGCTTTCCGCGAGGAGACTCTGCCCGCCGCGCTGGCTGATCTGAAGTCGCGCGACGGTGTCAGCGAGGCGCTGATTCTCTCCACCTGCAACCGCGTGGAGATCACGGTGACCACCCTCGACACGGCGGATCCGCAGTCGGTGGTGGATGGCTTCCTGGCCGACCACAAACACATTGCGCCGGATGCGATCACGCCCCACCTCTTCCGCCACGAAGGGCGCGACGCGATCCATCACATGTTCCGCGTGGCGGCGAGCCTGGATTCCATGGTGGTCGGAGAGCCGCAGATCCTGGGCCAGCTCAAAGCCGCCTACGCCGCGGCCAAGGATACGGGCGTCTGCTGCGGCTGGCTGGAAGGGCTGATGACGCGCGCCTTCAGCGTGGCCAAGCGGGTCCGCTCGGAGACCGGCATCGGGCAGATGGCGGTTTCGGTGAGCTACGCCGCGGTGGAGTTGGCGCGCAAGATCTTCGGCAGCCTGAACAACCGCACCATCATGATCGTGGGCGCGGGCAAGATGAGCGAACTCGCCGCGCGCCACCTGCGCCGGTCCGGCGCCACCCACGTCTTCGTCACCAACCGCACGCACGAGCGCGCGGTGGAGATGGCCCAGCTTTTTCAGGGCACCCCGGTGGAGTACGCGCGCTTCACCGCGATGCTGCCCGAGGTGGACATCCTGATCGCCAGTTCCGGCGCGCCCCACTACATCCTGCACAAGGACGAGATGCAGCGCGTCCGCGCCGCGCGCCGCAACAAGCCCATGTTCCTGATCGATATCGCGGTGCCCCGCAATATCGAGCCTTCGGTCAACGACCTGGACAACATCTTCCTCTACGACATCGACGACCTGCAGGAAGTGGTCAACTCCAACCTGCGTGAGCGCATGAAAGAGGCGGACCGCGCCGAGCAACTCGTCACCGACGAAGTGGACCGGATGATGGCGCGGCTCAAGGTGGCCGAAATCACTCCCATGATCGTCAGCCTGCAGGAGCAGCTCGAGCAGATCCGCGCCGGAGAGATGGATAAGATCCGCCGCCGCTACGG
>JAFDVU010000263.1 GCA_018268835.1 Acidobacteriota bacterium
CGACCTTGGGATCGACCGAAATCTGCGCTGGCACGCCCGAAGCGCTCGGAGTACCGTCGGCCTCCGGCCGACCTTGGGATCGAACTGAAATCTGCGCTGGCACGCCCGAAGCGCTCGGGCTTTCGGCCGCCCTTCATTCTTCACATGGACCAGAGATACGTACCCGCGAAATCGGGTATGCCACCGCCCTTCAGCGTGGCAATCCAGCTATCGAGCTTCGCCTGATCCGAAACGAAGCTCTTGCACGCCAGAAGATACTCGAGCACCGCTTCCTTGCGCCCCTTGTCCAGTAGCGCCTTGGCCAGCGCCAGCGTCGGTCCCCAGCGTTTCAGGAGGTTATCGCCCTTTGCGTCGCCCGCCGAGCGCAGATATAACTCCGCGCCCGCCACGTCGCCTTCCTGCAGCGCAACCAGACCCAGCACGTTGTTACCCACGTGAACCGAATCGATCACCGGTGATGGTGCGGCCAACGTCTCCCGCGCGTATTCTCCCGCCTTCTCCCACTCTCCGGCCTGAACCGCCAGCAGCGCCAGGTGCGGCAGCGCGGTCCTCCGCGCGTCCGGATTCGAGGCGGCGATGGTCTCGGCCTGGCGCAGGTTATCCGCCGGCGTGTGGGCCTTGGACCATTCCTTTGCAGTGAGTTGCCAAAGCGCGTTGGAGGCGTCCTGCGCCGTCTTCAAATCGCGCGCTTCCACTGCCGCGCGCACCGCGGCCAACTGCCGGTCGATCGCCGCCCAGTCCTGCGCGTGCGCGACCGCACCGCAGGCGCCCAACAGAACCAGATAGCGCAACATGACTCCATGTTACTGCCTGTAAATCACCCCCGCCTTCATCACGAACCGGACCTTCCTCAGCGCGCCGATGTCGCGCGTCGGATCGCCCTCCACCGCGATGAGATCCGCGAACATTCCCGCCTTCACCTCGCCGATGTCCATGTGCAGCACGCGGCCCGCCACCGAAGTCGCCGCCTTCAGCGCGTCCGCCGGCTTCATCCCGTAATCCACCATCAATTCGATCTCGCGCGCATTCTCGCCGTGCGGAAACACGCCGATATCGCTGCCGCTCAGAATCGTCACCCCCGATTCCAGCGCCGCCTGGAACATGGCGCGCTTCTTCTTCACGCTGGCCGGTTCGGGTTGCCGCCCCTTCCGCCACCCGGCATACTGCGCGGTGGCCTCCGTCGCCGCCAGCGTCGGACACAGCACCGTGCGATGCTCCACCATCAGCTTGAAGATCTCCGGCGTCCCGCCGTCGCCGTGCTCGATCGTATCCGCCCCGGCCAGGATCGCGCGCCGCATCCCCTCGGTCGAGCCCGCGTGCACCGCCACCTCCACGCCCGCGCTGTGCGCCGTCTCCACCGCCACCTTCATCTCCTCCAGGCTGAACGTCGGATGCGCGCCCGGCAGCGGCCCCCACCGGTAATCGCCGTACAGCTTGATCCAATCCGCGCCATGGCCGATCTGGTCGCGCACCGTGCGGATCAGGCTGTCCACCCCATCGGCCTCCTCGGCGCCCTGCGGCACGCGCCATTCGGGCGCATAGCCTTTGGGGGCGTAACTCCCCGTGGCCACGATCGCGCGCGTCGCCGCCAGCACCCGCGGACCCGGAATGATCCCTTCCACCACCGCCTGCCTCAACTCCACATCGGCGTACCCGGCGCCCTCCGTGCCCAGGTCGCGCATCGTGGTGAACCCGGCCATCAGGGTGGCGCGCAGGTGATTCACCGCACGCGCCGCGCGCAGCGCGAGACCCTCGTGCGCCACCTGGTCGTTCCACGGAGTCTCGTTATAAGCGTGCAGCAGGATGTGGGAGTGGCCTTCCACCAGGCCCGGCATCAGCGTCAGCCCGGGCAACTCCACCACCTTCGCGCCCGCCGCCTCCACGCCCGCCGCCGGACCGGCGGCCTCGATGCGCCCGCCGCGCGCGCGTACCGCCCATCCTTCGTGCATCGCTTCGCCGTCGAAGACGCGCGCCGGCCGCAGCACCACCGCGTCCTGAGCCAGCAGAATCGCGGGGAATAGGATCGGAAGATAGCGCAATACCACCATGCGGAAGATTATATGATGTGTCATATGCGTCGAAGAGATTTCCTTCCCACGTTGGGAGCGACCATCGCGTCCGCCGCGCTCGCCCAGGACGCGCCCAAGACGACCGGCAAGATCCGGCAGGGCGTCACCCGCGGCGTGTTCGGGCGCGGCGTGGCGCTCGAAGATACGTGCAAAATCGCGGCCGACCTCGGCATGGCCGGCTACGACCTGATCGGTCCGCAGGACTGGCCCACCCTCAAGAAGTACGGGCTCAAGCCCACCATGTATCCGCCCGGTCCCGGAGGCACGATCCCCGACGCGCTCAACCGGCTGGACAACCACGACCGGTTGGAGAAGCTCATGCACGCCGCCCTCGACGAAGCCAAGGCCAACGGCGTTCCCAACATCATCTGCTTCAGCGGCAACCGCCTGGGCGTGCGCGATAAGCGCGTGATGAGCGACGCCGAAGGCGCCGACAACTGCGTCACCTTCCTCAACAAGGTGAAGGCCCATGCCGAGGACGCCGGGGTGACCATCTGCATGGAGTACCTCAACAGCAAGGTCAACCACAAGGACTACATGTTCGACCACATCGCCTGGGGAGTGGACGTCATGAAGCGCGTCAACTCGCCGCGCGCGAAGATCCTCTACGACATCTACCACGCCCAGATCATGGACGGCGACATCGTGCGCAACATCCGCGATCACATCCAGTGGATCGGGCACTTCCACACCGGCGGCAATCCGGGACGCCACGAACTCGACGAGACGCAGGAACTGAACTACCACTTCGTCGCCAAGGCGATCGCCGAAACCGGCTACACCGGCCTCCTGTGCCACGAATATTCCCCGTCGCAGGGGCGCGACGCGCTCGCCAGCCTGAAGCAGGCCATCCAGATCTGCACGGTCTAGTATCGCAGGCCTCCGGGCCTGCCTTCACACCTGAAACAGGGAGATCGCGGCCACGCCCGCAGCCCCGGCTTCGACGCATGCCGCCGCGTTCTCCCGCGTGATTCCGCCCAGCGCCAGCACCTCAAAGCCGAGCCCGCGCACCGCTTCCCGCAGCCCCTCGACTCCCACGGGTGGTGTCGCGCTCGTCTTCGAACGCGGCGCGAAGACCGGCCCGTAGACCGCGAAATCCGCCCCTCCATCGCGAGCCGCCACCAGTTCCTCCCGCGTGTGCGTCGAGACCCCGATCAGGAATCCGGCCGGCGCGATCGCGCGCAACTCGCGTGGCGCAATCGAGTCGCCCGGCAGGTGCGCGCCGTGCGCGCCCGCCGCCAGCGCGATGTCGGCGCGATCGTTCACCAGGATGCGGGTCGCCGTGCCCGCGGCCAGTTCCAGCGCCCGCCGCGTGAGTGCGTACAGCGACCGCGCCGAAAGATCCTTCTCGCGAATCTGGATCCGCTCCACTCCCTCCGCCACCGCGCGCTCGATGCACGCCGCCAGCGCGCCCTCGCCCCCCGCGGAGCGGCGGTCCGTGATGTAGTAGCGCACCATCCTTACAGCGGTTCGTAGTAGCGCTCGCCTGCGCACGCGCGGCACAGCGTGCGCCCGTCGCGCTTCACTTCGCGGCGGAAATTGACAGCCTCCCCGCACTGCTCGCACGCGACGCGCCCCGCCCGGTACCCCGGCAGGTCCTCCGGCCCCAGCGCCACCCGCACCCACTGGTGTTCGAACAGGTCGGCGTCGGCCAGTTCCCGGTACGCGCGCATTTCGCGCTGATTGCGGTTCTCGATTTCGGGATACCGTTCGGCGGCCAGTTGCTTGGAGCTTTCCCGCGCCACCACGCGCACCGCGCGGTTCTCCGCCAGGTCGCAAAACGTGGCCGCCACCTTGCCGAAATCCCGGAACTTGAGCGCGCGCTTGCCGATGCGGCACCCCGTCACCACCGTGATCGCGTCCGTCGCGCAGCGGTCGATCTCGACGAACGTCACCAGCCGTTTGCGATCCTTGCCCGCGGGATCTTCGATGCCCAGCAGGCCCACGCCGTACATCGCCAGCCGCAGCCCCAGGATCTGTCCGGCGCAGAGGTGGCCGTGGGCTTCGGAGGCCATGGTTTCGTACTCGGCAAGAGTTTTGAGAGGCATCAGAATACGCGCAGCGCGGCAGGCGGAAACTCCACCTGCCAGCTTTTATTATCGCGCTGCCGCTCCCACTCGCCCCGCGGCACCTCCGCAACCACGCCGTGCGCGAAGGAGAGGCGGGCGCCGCGCAACCGCTCCGATACCGCGGCCAGCGGCAGCGCCACGAAGTTCACCCCGGCGGCGATTTCGCCCGAATGCACGCGCAGGACCCCGGACCGCACCGCCACCTGCACGCGGTCGCCGTTGAAGTGCCCCGGCAGGTAGGGACCAGTGAACGCGAAGTGCTCGCACTCCAGGCGGCTCGTGTCCCGCCCCGGATCGAGCGCCGCGATGGTCGCGGCGAACACGTTGTCGAAGCCCAGCAACCCCGCCGCGGCCGCCGATTCCGGCGCGTCCAGCACCTCCCGCGTCGCGCCCCGCTGCACCACGCGCCCGGCTTCGAGCAGGACCATCTCGTCCGCGCACGCGTGGCACAGATCCAGGTCGCGGGTCACCAGCAGGACCGGCCCCGGGAACGCGGACATCGTACGGCGCAGCAGCGGCTCGTCCACGCCGCATTCATCGATCAGCAGGAGGCGCGGTTCGCTCAGGATGGCGCGCGCGATGCGCGCCGCCGTCCTCGAGCCGGCCGTTTCCTCCAGCGCGAATTGCTCCATGATCCCGGCCACGCGCTTGTGCCGCTCCAGCCGCGCCCGGCGCGACGCCGCGAACATCAGGTTCTCCCGCACCGTCATATGCGGGAACAGCGTATCCCGCGACGCCACGTGCGCCGCGCGGCGCCGCCGCGGCGGCAGGTTCACCCGCGTCTCGCCGTCGAACACGATCGCGTCGTCGATCATTACCCGTCCCGCGTCCGGACGCGCGAATCCGGCGATCAACTCCAGCGCGAGGCTCTTCCCCGCGCCCGCCGGCCCCACCAGCGCGGTGACGCCCGCCGGCATCGCGAACTCGGCCTGCAGTGTGAAGCCGGCCGACACTCTGCGGGTGAGTCGCGCGTGGGTCACAGCAGCAACTCCGCAAAAGGGGCGTACAGTGCCAGCACGTATGCCAGCAACACCGAATGCCACGAGAGCGGCAGGATCAGCCGCAGGAAGATGCGCAACTCGCTCGCCCCCAGACTGCGCGCCGCGCCGGCGTATTCGCGATTGAGCGTCTCGAAACGCGGCGCCGTGGCCAGCAGCACGAGCGGCAGCCCGGCAAGAAACAGCAGCACCGGGCTCCGCAACCCGAGTACCGCCGGCAGATTCACCGCCAGCAGCACCCCCAGCGTCAGCGCGAATCCGCCGCGGCGCGGCCGCCACACCGATACCGCCCAGGAAATCGCCACACCGGCGATCAGCGCGGCGAAGGCGCACAGCACCAGGGATCTCAACTCGGAAGCCATGGGGGACTTCCGATTATACCGGCCGCAGGCGCGCGCTGAAATGCCTCAGAAACGGCGGCGCGTCCACAATCTCGAAGCCGCGCAGTTCCTGCTTGCGTTCGTTCACTTCCAGAATCGCCTCCACCACATAATCGATATGGCTCTGCGTGTACACCCGCCGCGGAATCGCCAGCCGCAGCAGTTCGTAGCGCGCCGCCTCGCCGAACATCAGGCTGCCGATCTCCACCCCGCGGATGCCCGCGTGCCGGTAGAGTTCCACCGCCAGCGCGTGCCCCGGAAACTGCTCCCGCGGGATGTGCGGCAGCATCCGCGCGGCGTCGATGTAGATGGCGTGCCCGCCCGGCGGCTCCACGATGGGCACGCCCCGGTCGGCGATGTGCCGCCCCAGATACCCCGTGCTCACGATGCGGTAACGCAGGTAGTCGGGGTCGAGCACTTCCTCCAGTCCCACCGCGATCGCGTCCAGGTCGCGCCCGGCAAGCCCCCCGTAAGTCGGAAAGCCTTCGGTCAGGATCAGCAGGTTGGTCTCCTGCTGAAAGACGCGGTCGTCGTTGCTGCACAGCAGTCCGCCGATGTTGGCGAACGCGTCCTTCTTCGCCGAAAACGTGCACCCGTCGGCGAAGGAAAACATCTTCTGCGCGATCCGTTTCGGCGTCCAGTCCTGGTAGCCCGGCTCGCGCTCCCGGATGAACCACGCGTTCTCCGCGAAGCGGCAGGCGTCCAGGTAGAGCGGCACGCCGTGGCGCGCGCACACCCGCTTCACTGCTTCGATGTTGGCCAGCGAAACCGGCTGCCCACCGCCGGAATTATTGGTCACCGTGAGCATCGCCAGCGGGACGCGCTCGGCGCCTTCTTTCTCCAGCAGCGCTTCCAGCGCGGCCACGTCCATGTTGCCCTTGAAGTCCAGCCGCGCCTGCGTGTCGGCGGCTTCCGGCAGCGGCAGGTCCACCGCGCGCGCCCCGTTGAACTCGATGTTGGCCCGCGTGGTATCGAAGTGCGTGTTCGACGGCACGATGTGGCCCGGCTTGCACATCACCGCGAACAGGATGCGCTCGGCCGCGCGCCCCTGGTGCGCCGGCACCATGTGGCGGAAGCCGGTGAGGGCGTCCACCACTTTCTTCAGGCGATAGAAACTCTCGCTGCCGGCGTAGGATTCGTCTCCACGCATCACCGCCGCCCACTGCTCCGTGGACATGGCGCTCGTGCCGGAATCGGTCAGCAGATCGATCAGGATGTTGCGCGCGTCGATGAGGAACAGGTTGTAGCCTGCCTGGGCGAGATACCGCTCGCGTTCCTCGCGCGTGGTCTGCCGCAGCGGTTCCACGCTCTTGATGCGGAAGGGTTCGATGATCGTACGCATAGGGCGGCGGACCTCACGCTACCGCCACCAGCGAGAGTAACTCGCCTACTGCCCGATCAACAACTGCACGCGGTTGCTCTCCACGCCGCCGGCCGTGAGATAGAGTTCCGCCGGCCCGGCGTTATTGATCGCGGGCAGTTCCAGTTCCACCTGGTAGAAGCCGATGAATCCGGGCGCCAGCGTGGCCCGCACCACCGGAATCGGCGCGCCGTTGAGGTACGCGCGGATACTGGCGATCACCGCCGGCGGATTGTCCATGGGGGCGGCCATGCCGGTGGGCCAGTCCGGCCGCACCCGGCCGAGTCCGGTGGCGAA
>JAFDVU010000264.1 GCA_018268835.1 Acidobacteriota bacterium
GACGATGAACTGAGCGTGTTCGCGGTGCTGCGGGGGAGCCTGGTGGCGGCGCTGGACGATACGCTGCTCAGGTTCCGGCAGCAGTACGGGCGGCTGCGTCCTTTCATGAAGCTGCCGGAGGATCTGGACGCGGAGTTCGCCGCGGTGCGGGATGCGCTGGGGACGATCGCGGAGCTGCACCGGCGGCGCAATTACCGTCCGATCGCGGATACGATTCACGAGCTGCTGGAGCGCACGCGGGCGCACGCGGGGTTTGCGTTTCGCAAGGGCGGCGAGCGCGTGCTGGCCAACGTGTACCGGTTGGCGGACCTGGCGCGCAGCTTCGAGATCGGCGGCGGGGCGACAAGTTTCCGCGCGTTCGTGGAGTACCTGGAGAGCGAGTACGAGGGCAGCGATCAGAGCGAGGCGCCGGTGCTGGAGCAGGAAGGCGGCGGCGTGCGGTTGATGACGGTGCATCGCGCCAAGGGGCTGGAATTTCCGGTGGCGATTCTGGCGGACCTGACGGCGAAGCTCTCGCACGACGGCGCGGAGCGGTACATGGCGCCGGAGCGGCGGCTGTGCGCGCAGAAGCTGATCGGGTGCGCGCCGTGGGAGGTGCTGGCGCACGACGAGGAGGAGCGGAAGGAAGACGAGGAAGAAGCGGTGCGCGTGGCGTACGTGGCGGCGACGCGGGCGCGGGATCTGCTGGTGGTGACGGCGATCGGGGAGAAGGAGCACGAGGGCGGATGGCTTTCGCCGCTGTACGACGCGCTGTATCCGGAGCGGGAGCGGTGGCGGCGGGCGGGGGCGGCGCCAGGGTGTCCGAAATTCGGCGCGGCGACGGTGCTGAATCGTCCGCCGGAGTTGCCGGAGGAGACGAGCGTGCGGCCGGGGTTGCACGCGCCGCGCGCGGGATCGCACGAAGTGGTGTGGTTCGATCCGGCGGCGCTGCGGTTGGAAGCGGAGCACGCGGAGGGGACGGAGAACGAGCAGGTGCTGCGCGGGTCGCCGGACGCGGCGGCGGAGGGAATCGCGAAGTACGAGGCGTGGCGGGCGGAGCGCGAGACGCGGATCGCGGAGGGCGGCGTGCCGCGGCTACGGGTGGTGACGGCGGAGCGGTTGGCGCGGTGCGAGGAGGGTGAGGACATCGCGGTGGAGACGGTGACGTTCGAGGGGGAGCAGGGGCGTCCGGGCGGGCGGCGGTTCGGGAGAATCGTGCACGACGTGCTGGAAGCGGTGGTGCGCGTGGACGAGGTGGATGCGCTGGCGGCGGTGTGCGGGAAGGAGCACGGCGCGGGCGAGCAGGAGTGCGCGGCGGCGGCATCGGTGGTTCGCGGGGTGCTGGACTGGCTGGGGCGGGAGATGCGCGGGATGGTGGAGCGGCATCGGGAGTGGCCGGTGATGGTGCGGCTGGAGGACGGGCGGGTGGTGGACGGGCGCATCGACCTGGCGTGGAGCGACGGGGCGCGGTGGACGGTGGTCGATTACAAGACGGATCGGAGGGAGCGGCGGAATATCGCGCAGGTGCGGGCGTATGGGTTGGCGGTGCGGCTGGCGACGGGGATGCCGGTGCGGTGCGTGGTGCTGGAGGTTTAGGGGGGGCTCGGAACCGGGTGGTTGGTGGGTTGCGGTTCGATCCAAAGGCAGGCCGGGAGGCCTGCGCTACTTGGCCGGGAGGCCGGTGGTACTTAGTGATACGGTATCGGGGTGAGACTTTGGAGCTTGTTGCTGGTGGTGGCGGCGCCCTTGTGCGCCCAGACGATGACGGAGGCGGACCTGTGGAAGGAGATCGACCTTTCGCGGCCGGAACTGGCGGGGGTGAAGGCGGGGGACCGGCACGCGCTGGCCGAATACTTCCGGCATCGCAAGACGCCGCGGTACTTCATCGCGCCGGGCGAGATGGCGAATCCCAAGCCGGCGCACCCGGACGTGGCGCGGGCGGAGGCGGCGCTGCGCCACGAGGTGGTGAGCATCGGGTACCCGCATACGTTTCAGGGGCCGATCGACTGGCACTTCGACTTGACCGCGGAGGCGGGGTCGAAGTACGCGCCCAATAACGAATGGACGTGGCAGTTGAACCGGCACGCGGAGTGGGTGGCGCTTTCGCGCGCGTATCGCGATACGGGCGATGAGAAGTACGCGCGCGAGTTCGTGGCGCAGATGACGCAATGGGCGCGGGAGTGCCCGATGCCGCCGGACGCGGCCAACGTGCCGCGGTCGGCGTGGCGCACGATCGAAACCGGGATCCGCGCGGCGCAAGTATGGCCGGAGCTGTGGTATCGCTTCGTGCTCTCGCCGGCGATGACGGACGACGCGCTGCTCACGTTTCTGCGCGCGTACCTCGATCACGCGCATCACCTGATGGCGTATCACACGACGGGAAACTGGCTGGCGATGGAGGGCAACGGGCTGTTTCACGTGGGCGTGCTGTTCCCGGAATTCAAGGACGCCGCGGCGTGGCGCGAGACGGCGGGCAAGTGGATCTACGACGAGATGAACAACCAGGTGTATCCGGACGGGGTGCAGGTGGAGCTATCGAGCGGGTATCACCACGTGAGCCTGAACAATTTCCTGGCGACGTACAAGATCGCGAAGCTGAACGGCGTCGCGCTGCCGGGGGATTTTCTGAAGCGCCTGGAGAAGATGTACGACTTCGACGTGTACGGCGCGATGCCGGATCGCAGGCTGCCGGGAGTGCAGGACGGCAACTACTACGACGTGCGGCGCGCGCTGGCGGAGGGGAGCGAGTATTTTCCGGAGCGCGCGGATTTCCAGTGGTACGCGACCGACGGGCGGGAGGGGCATCCGCCGGCGGAGACGAGCCATGCGTTCGAGTGGGCGGGCTATTTCGTGATGCGCTCGGGGTGGGAGCGGGACGCGCGGTGGTTGTGGTTCGACGGCGGTCCGTTCGGCTACGGGCATCAGCACGAGGACAAGCTGGAGATGATCGTGGAGGCGTACGGCAAGCTGCTGCTGGTGGATCCGGGGACGTTCACGTACGAGCGCTCGAAGTGGCGCAGCTACTTCATCGATTCGCCGAGCCACAATGTGGTGCTGGTGGACGGGCAGCCGCAGCGGCGGCGCGGCGCCGCGCGACCGACGTACATCGCCAAGGCACCGGCGGAGGCGGTGTGGAAGACGGGCGCGGAGACAGACTACGTGGAGGCGACGTTCGACGAAAGCTACGGCGGCGAAGTGAAGCGCAACGTGACGCACACGCGCGCGGTGGTTTTCGTGAAGCCGGATTTCTGGGTGGTGATGGACACGCTGACGGCGAAGGACGGCAAGGTGCACGATTACGACGCGCTGTTCCACTTCGACGCGCCGGTAAAAGTGGACGGGTTGCGGGTGGCGACGCAGAACCAGCGAGAGGCGAACCTGACGATTGCGGTGCGTCCGGACGCGGGGCTGAGTTGGAAGGTGATCGAAGGGCAGGCAGACCCGGTGCAGGGATGGCTGCCGGACGGCATGTCGAAGGTGCGACCGGCGCCGGTGGGAGTGCTGAGCGCGCACGGGACGAACGCGCGGATGATTTACGCGCTGGTGCCGTCGCGGTCGGGGGATGCGGTGCAGAGCGTGGAGGGGATCGGGGAGACGGGCATGCGGGTGAGTTTGAAGGACGGGCGGACGTGGGAGGTGCGGTTCGGGAAAGGGACGGCGAGCGTCACTCCGACCGGCGGGCAAAAAGGCCCGGCGGGTCATCGCGTTTTCTAGGCAAAGGGGCCGGCTCTCCGACGGCCCCACTCACACGAAGCGGTACTCGCCCGGCACCGGCAGCGCGCTGGGCCTGGTCCCCAGGTCGTAGCCGAACGCCTTGGGCATGAGGTCCTGCTGCGACTTCATGATCTGCTCCCAGGTGATCGCCATGCCCGAGTAGGCGCTCTCCCGCGCCATGATGCACGTCAACGTGCTCTCCGCGATCGGCTCCGCCTGGTTCACATACTTGCCGCGCCCGAGGATGGAATCCACCATGTCGATGTGTTCCTGCACGTAGGCGCTGATCCCCTTGGTCCCGAGGTCGATCCCCGTGCTCGATCCCCTGGTCCCGACCACCCGGTCACTCACGTTGCGGAACAGCCCGTTCGGATACTGCCGGCAATAGCTTGCCAGGTGCACCCCGTTGGGGTAGACGAAATCGCTCGACATGTGGTCGAAGATGTTCCCGTACAGCGCGGTCCGCGGACGCCACGCGGCTCCGCCGCTCGCCACGACGCTCACCGGATGGCCCCCCATCACCCAGTTCATGAAGTCGATGTTGTGGAAGTGCTGTTCCACAATCTGGTCCCCGCACAGCCACAGGAAGGAGTACCAGTTGCGATGCTCCCACTCCATGTCGCCCCACTTTGCGTCGCGCGCCTGCGCGTGCATCACCGGTCCGCTCAGGTAATTCGATTGCAGCGCGACGATGTCGCCGATCGCGCCGCCGTGGATCTTCGCTACCGTCTCCACGTAGGGCTTGTCCTCGTGCCGCTGCGCCCCGCTCATGACGGTGAGCTTCTTCTCCGCGGCTTTCCGCCCGGCCGCCAGGAACCGCCGCACCCCGGTCGCGTCGGTGGCGATGGGCTTCTCCGTGAAGACGTGCTTGCCGGCATCCACGGCGGCCTCGAAGTGAATCGGCCGATACCCGGGCGGCGTGGTGAGCATCACGATGTCCACGTCGGCCTTCACCAGCTTCTGATACGCGTCGAACCCGACGAAGTGGTACTCGGGCTTCACCGCGACGCGCGGACCCACGCTCTTCACCAGGTCCTCCGCCGTCTGTTCGGCCCACTCGCCATTGCGCTCGACGCGGATGCCTGCGTGCCGCCCGATGAACTTCGGGTCGCGCAGATTCTTGAGCGAGCTTTCCAGGTGGTCCTCGAAAATGTCGGCCATCGCCACGAGTTCGACATTCTCGGCGCCGGTCAGCAGGTCCGCCACGGCCTGCGTGCCGCGGCCGCCGCAACCCACCAGCCCCGCGCGCAGCTTCTCTTTTCCCGCGCCCCGCACCAGCTCCGGCCTCAACACCGTGAACGCCGTCGCGCCTAATACCGCACGCCTCGTTACTTCGTTTTTCATACTGCGCGCATCATAACCCCACGCCCGCCCGGACACAATCCCGGTGACTTTTCCTGAGAATCCCGTCCCACCGCCCCCACTCTGTTCTTATCCCCCATGCGTGTCGCGATCCTGTTCGCCGTCGTCGCCGCCGCCGCCCAGACCACCGACCCCGCCTACACCGCTCTCGAACGCGCCTATTCCGCCCTGCAGGCCCGCGACTACGATACCGCCGTCGCCCGCTTCCTCGACGCTGTCGCAGCCGACCCCCGCCGGCCCTCCATCCGCAAGGACCTCGCGTACACCTACCTCAAGATCGGCGAACCGGCCCTCGCCCGCGATCAGTTCCGCGATGCCGCCACCCTGGACCCGGCGGATGCCGCCGCCTCGCTGGAGTACGCCTTCCTGTGTTTTGAAACCAGGCAGCAGGCCGAAGCCCGGCGGACCTTCGACCGCCTTCGCCGCACTGCCGCGGACGCGGCCCAGCGGTTGGCCGCCGAAGCCGCCTTTCACAATATCGACGACCCCCTGGCCGCCTCCATCGATCGCTGGCAGCGCGCGATCGACATGGGCGCCGACAACTTTTCGGCCCACTTCGAACTGGCCACTGTTGCCGAGCAGCGCGACGACCTCGGTCTCGCCGCCGAACACTATCAGCGCGCCTGGCGCCTCAAGCCCGCCTATCGGAGCGTGCTGGTCGATCTCGGCCGGGTGCTACGCGCCCAGGGGCGGGCGGCCGACGCCAACGCCGCGTTGCTGGCGGCCTCCCGCGGCGGTGAGCCTCGGGCCGCGGGACTCGCCCGCGAACTTCTGCCGGCCCGCTACCCCTGGGTCGCCGAATTCCGCGCCGCCCTCGCCCTGGATCCGGCCAACCACGAACTCCGCCGCGAATTCGCGTACCTGCTTCTGCGCATGAACCGCGATTCCGAGGCCGAAGGCGAATTCCGCATCCTCACCCAGAACGCCCCCGGCGACCTCCTGAGCGCCACCCAACTCGGCTTCCTGCTCTACGCCAGGGGGGAGCGCCTCGCGGCCCAGCCCCTGTTCGACCACGTCCTCGCCGGCGAGGATGAGGAGCTTGCCAACCGCGTGCGCGCGGTTCTCCGCATCCCGCAGGTCCTGAAATCCCGCGACACGTCGCGCCCCGCTTCCATCGACGCCCGCATCATGGCCGAGCGTTCCCTCAAAGCCGGGTATATGAAGGACGCGCTGCACTACCTTGAAATCGCCCACGAAGCCGACCCCGGCGATTTCGACGTCATGCTGCAACTCGCCTGGACCAACAACATCCTGCACCGGGACGCCCTCGCCTTCCGCTGGTTCGACCTGGCCCGCCACGCTCCGGATGCCCGCGTCGCCGCCGAAGCCGAGCGCGGGTACCGCAATCTTCGCGCCGCCTCGCGTCCCTTCAACGTCTCCGGCTGGCTCTACCCGATGTTCTCTTCGCGCTGGCACGACGCGTTCGGCTACGGGCAGATCCGCACCGAACTGAATACGGGGCTCTTTGTCCGCCCCTACGCGAGCACCCGCTTCATCGGCGACACACAGCAGGCCCCGAACCTCTCCGAACGCAGCATCATCTTCGCTCTGGGAATCACCACCCGCCCCTGGCACGGCTTCGTCGCGTGGGGCGAAGCCGGCACGGCCGTCAGCTACACCCACCGCACGGCCGCCCCGGATTACCGCGCCGGCATCGCCTACGCGAAGACGCTCCGGCCCGACTCCTCCCGCTGGTTCGCGGCGACGACCGTAGACGCGCTCTTCCTTTCGCGCTTCGACCACGATTTCCTGATCTACACCCAGAACCGCGCCGGCTACGGCCCCTTCTACTGGAACTTGAACCTGACCACCGACGTCCGCCGCCAGGACTGGGCCAACTTCGTCGAAACCGGCCCTGGCGTGCGTGTGCCGCTCGCCGAATCCCTGTACCTCACCTTCAACGCGCTCCGGGGCCGCTACCTCCTGGCCAATCCTTCGCGCCGCCCCGAGTTCAACGACCTCCGCGCCGGCTTCTGGTACTCCTTCATGCGTTGACCCGCCTTCTCTTGTCACCCGTGTGAATCCGTGGCCCTTCGTGACTCTTGTTTTGGCCACGGATGGACACGAATGGACACGGATTTCA
>JAFDVU010000265.1 GCA_018268835.1 Acidobacteriota bacterium
TTGGGAAGCCCGGGTCTCGCCCGGTCCCGCAGCTCGCACGGCGGCCTCACCTCCTAACTTCTCAACTTCTAACTCCTCAACTTCTTTCACTATGCGCTCCATCCGCTACTCCAAATACACCGGCGACGACCTCGGAATTTCCGCCGAGGATCTCTTGAAGGCGCTCTCGGATTTTCTCCTGGAGAGCGGGTTCAACACGCAGTACATGCCGTTCAGCGAGTTGGACCGGCACACGCTGGAGGATCTGAAGAACGCAATCCAAAAGGCGCTCGAAGAAGGCCGACTGTTCGACGACGACGCCATGCGGGAGATGATGGGGCGCCTCCAGCAGATGTCGCCCGAACAGATGGACGCCCTGCTCGAAAAGCTGGTCCAGAAGATGGTGGATGAGGGGCAGATCACGGTCGAGGATCCCGAGAACGCTCCCGGAGCCGGCGCCGGCGAAGGCCGCGAAACGAAGGCGCGCTTCGAGGTCACCGACAAATCGCTCGACTTCCTCGGTTTCAAAACCCTGAAGGACCTGCTCGGCTCGCTCGGCAAGAGCAGTTTCGGCCGGCACGATACGCGCGATCTCGCCACCGGCATCGAAACCGCCGGATCCAGCAAGCCCTACGAGTTCGGCGACACCCTGAACCTCAATGTCAGCGAGACCCTGTTCTCCGCCATCCGCCGGGAGGGCGCGCAGGTCCCGCTCAACCTCGAGTACACCGACCTGCACGTCCACCAGTGCGAGTACCAGAGTTCCTGCGCCACCGTGCTCATGCTGGATTGCAGCCATAGCATGATCCTCTACGGCGAGGACCGCTTCACCCCGGCGAAAAAGGTGGCGCTGGCGCTGGCGCATCTGATCCGCACCCAGTATCCGGGGGACAGCCTGCGCTGCGTGCTCTTCCACGACTCGGCCGAGGAACTCGCGTTGAGCCAGTTGGCGCGCGTGCAGGTGGGTCCGTATTACACCAACACCCGCGACGGCCTGATCCTGGCGCAGAAACTCCTCAACCAGGAGCGCAAGGATATGCGCCAGATCATCATGATCACCGACGGCAAACCGAGCTGCCTGACGCTGGACGACGGGCGCCTCTACAAGAACGCCTTCGGCCTCGATCCCCTGGTGATCAGCCGGACCCTGGAAGAGGTCAACCGCTGCAAGAAGCAGGGAATCCTGATCAACACCTTCATGCTGGCCAGCGACTACGGCCTGGTCAACTTCGTCCAGAAGGTGACCGAGATCTGCCGCGGCAAGGCGTACTTCACCACCCCGTACACCCTGGGGCAATACCTGCTGATGGACTACATGAACCGCAAGACCCGCACGATCCACTAACGCTCCCCGTCCCGCAAGCATCAGGGATAATCCCTATCCCGAGGCCTGGAAGTCCGCGATTTGGGAATTTCGGACTCCAACCAGACCCTTTTTCCTGCCTTTCCAGTGGGTTCCGGTAATTTCGGAGTCCAGCCGCTTGATTTTTCGACGGTTTTGTCTCAGAATGTTGCAAATAAGACAAAACGGTGGGGTTCACCACAATCGGGTGGACCTTCGCGGAGTTGTTGACCCTACGGAAAGAGAGGTTCTGATGTTGGTTGGTCTTTCGTCTCGTCCGCGCGCCATACGTTGCGCGCTCTTTCTACTGACATTCTTGCTGCTTCTGCCGGCTGCCTTCGCGCAGGAAACCACGGCGGGCCTTCAGGGAACGGTTAAGGATCCCAGCGGCGCAGTCATTCCGAAAGCCTCGGTGGAAGTCACCAGTCCGGCGCTTATCGGCGTCAAGAAACTCGAAACGGATGCAGCGGGCTACTACCGTTTCACGAACCTGCCTCCCGGTGCATACACGATTACGGTGACGGCAGCCGGCTTCCGCACCGTCAAGAGCAATGTGGACCTGGAAGTGGGGCGCCTTCCCACGGTGGAAATCAAGATGGAGGTCGGCTCGACGACAGAGACCGTGGAAGTGTCGGCCGAATCTGCGCTCGTGGACCTCAGCCAGAGCAAGGTGCAGACTAACATCACGGACACGAGCCTGATGAATCTGCCCACGCAGAGCCTGTCCTTCCAGAGCGTGATCCAGTTCGCTCCCGGCGCGCGCCAGGAACCGCTGCAGGGCGGCTATCAACTCAACGGCGCCAGCAACACGGAAAACTCCTACCTGGTGGAAGGCCAGGAAACCGCATCTCTGTTGAACGGGGCTTCCAACGCCAACGTGCCGATGGACTTCATCCAGGAAGTGCAGATCAAATCCAGCGGCTTCGAAGCGCAGTACGGCGGCGCCCTCGGCGGCGTGATCAACGTCATTCAGAAGAGCGGGTCGAACGAATGGCACGGCAGCGTCTTCACGTACTACAACTCCGACCGTTTCAACGCCGCGCCGACTCCGACACAGCGGCGCAACCCGACGTATGCGGCCAACTACGGCGGCCAAACCCGAATAGACCAGCCTCTCGAATACTATTACCCGGTCAAAGATCACCGCAGGATCGTGGACCCCGGCTTTACGCTGGGCGGATCCTTCGTGAAGGACCGGCTGTGGGTGTTCGCGTCCGGCGCGCCCGATTTCGATAACCTCGCTCGTACGGTGAATTTCAGCTACAACAACGTCGGCGCGCGCACCTTCCACCAGACCTACAACACCTACTACTCGCTGGCGCGAATCAATTTTCTCGCGACCCAGAAGATCCGCTTGTACGCAGGGTGGCAGTACAACTACCAGCGCGGCACCGGCACTTCGCTTCCCAACGCCGACGACGTGCATGGGTTGCTGAACACCTCGGCAAGTTCTAATCCGGACAACTTCAATGGCGGCATCGGCAACGTGACGCCGAACGTGATGTACAACCTGGGCGGCGATATCACCATCACTCCCAACATCGTTGCCACCACCCGTTACTCCTATTGGGCGTATTCCGGAACGCCTCAGAGCCGCGGCCTTCCCAGCGGTGTCCGCTACCTCTACGCCGACTCCAACTACCCCTACGCCACGGGCAACGCCCCGGCTCCCGCGAGCACCAAGGCGCTCAACGGGACCTCGATTCCCTCGCAATTCGTGAACTCCGCCGGCTACGCGACCATCGGAGCCAACTCACAGACGCAGTACGACTGGTGGAGAAGGAACAGCTTCAACCAGGATCTTTCGATCTTCAAGAGCGGTTGGGGCGGCGTACACAACTTCAAGTTCGGTTACGGCTTCATGCACGGCACCGCCGACGAACTGGTTGGGGTCTACAACACCGCTCAGGTCTACATCGCCTACAACGTCCCCTACGTTCCGCAGTCGCAGATCGGTCAGGCCAACTGCCAGGCGATTGTGGCGGCGAATCTGAAGAACTACAACGTAGCCGGAGGCAACGCCAACGGCACTGCCTGCCAGGGGCTGTGGGGCACATTTAACGTTCGCGACCTCATCAGCGCCAGCGGCAAGGTGGGAGGCTGGAACCACTCGTTCTACGCCCAGGACGCCTGGACCATCGGCAAGTATCTGACGCTGAACGTCGGCCTGCGCATGGACAAGGAGAGCCTCCCGTCCTACGACCAGTCCACCGGCTTCCAGGGAATCAGCTTCGGCTGGGGGCAGAAACTTGCTCCGCGCCTGGGCGCGTCCTATGACCTGCTGCACAACGGCAAAGTCAAAGTGTACGGCAGCTTCGGCTACTTCTACGACATCATGAAGTACAACCTGCCGCAGGGCAGCTTCGGCGGCGCGTACTGGCATGATTGCGTCTATGCCATGGATTCCCCGGATTACACCGGGATCATTCCGCAGCGCGATTCCTCCGGTCACTACTGCCCAATCGGCACGGGCGGCAACACGCCGGCGCTCGGACAGATTCCCAACGCTCGGTTCATCGAAAACTACGATTACCGCGAGCCGGCCAACGATCCGAACCAGATCGGCAGCCTGGGAAAGACCGGCCTGATCGATCCCAACCTGAAGCCGATGAAGCAGCACGTAATCACCATCGGCGCCGCGTGGGAAATCAGCCCCAACATGGTCTTCGAGCCGATCTACACGCGCAGCCGCCTGGATCGCACGATCGAAGACACCGGCGTCATCACCCAAAACGGCGAAGTGTACTACATCACCAACCCCGGCTTCGGCGTGAACGCGCAGGTCCCCAATTGCAGCGCCTGCCCACCCAACCCGAAGGCCGTCCGCGATTATGACGGTCTTGAACTCCGCCTCACCAAGCGGTTTTCCCACAACTGGTTCGGTTCGTTCTCCTATACCTACAGCCGTATGTACGGGAACTACACCGGCCTCACCGCCACCGATTTGAGCGACGGCGGCGCAGCGCGCAACGGCGCCAACACCGACCGCGCGTTCGACGAGCCGTTCATGTCGTTCGACGCCCACGGCGGCATCATCAGCGGACCGCTGCCCACCGATCGTCCGCACGCGGTCAAGGCGAACGTTTACTACAGCCCCTCCTGGAAGGTCTTCCATCCGGTGATCGGCCTGTTCGAGCAACTCTACTCCGGCACGCCGCTTACCAGCTACATGAGCGTGTGGGGAGCCCCGGTATTCGTGGAAGGACGCGGCAAGTGGGTCAACATGACCCGCGACACCGCAACCGGAAACTGGATTCCGGGGACGGTCAGCGATGCCCGCACACCGCGCTTCGGGCAGACGGACATCAGCCTGTTCCAGGACTTCAAGGTCAATAAATCCAACGAGAAGATGATCGCCCGCGTCGGTCTGGATTGCCTCAACTGCTTCAACCAGCGCCACGTGACAATCATCAACTCGAACCTGCTCCGCACCGGCGGCATCAACCCGTACACGTGCGGATCGGCAGGCGCGAACTGCTCGGGAGTCACCGACGACAACGCCGGTTTCGCCTACGCGCAGGTGCTGAAGGGCTACGATTACGTCAGCCTGGCAAACTCGCAGAAGACCACGCTCAGCTCGCTGTACGGCACGCCGCAGGGCTGGCAGAATCCGCGTTCGCTGCGCTTCCAGGTGAAGTTCATGTTCTGAGCTTCACCAGACAACAGACCCAACCGAGGGGGCCGGGCAACCGGCCCCCTCTTTTTGTCTTCCGGTCCTGGCAGGAGCTTCAGATCCTGATATCCGGCACCTGCGTTAGAATGTGGCTATGAGTCTGTTCCGTTGGGGAAGCGAGCACGAGATCTACCTGCCGGAAATCGATGCCGAGCACCGGGGCCTCTTCCTGGCAGGAGAAGAACTGCACCGGGCTCTGGCTGCGGGGGCCACTCCCGACAGAATCAAGGAAGGCCTGCATAGCCTGCTGCAACTCACCGAGGCACATTTCCTGCACGAGGAGCGCCTGATGCGCGCCTCCGGGTTCGAAGCCTACGAGTGGCACCGCCGGCAGCACGATACCCTGCGCAAGCGCGCCAGGGAAATCGATGGGGGCGACAACCTCTCGGTCACCGCGGCGCTCGATTATCTCGCCGGATGGTTGCGCGACCACACCAGCGTCGCCGACCGCATCATGGCCGCCCACATCCGCAACTGGGGCCGCCGCAAGGCGGCTTAGCGCCCGCACGCCACATAAAAAACCCGCCCCTCGCCGATCTGCCCGGCCATGCCGAAATCGCGCGCGTCGTAGCATACCGTATCGCGGAACCCCGCGTCGCGCAGCATCCCGTCAATCTCCCCGGACTCGTAGCAGCGCTCCACCACCTCCGTATCGCCTCGCCGCCAGTGTCCGGCGGACTTGCGGAACGTGGTGATGCGGCAGTGCGCCAGCCGGCTGCGGAAATCGAACCCGCTGCCGGAGATCACCAGCACGTGGTCGTCGCGCACGATGGTGAAGTTCTCCGCCCAATCGGTGCGATAGGCGGCTTCCAGCAGGATGTCGAAGGCAAAGGGCGCACCCGGCTTGAGCGCGGCGGCCACGCGGCGGAATGCCTCCGCGAGGGCCGCCGGGTCCAGGATGTGATTGAGGCTATCGAAGGTGCTCACCGCGGCATCGAACTTCGCGCGCGTGCGGAAGCTTGCGGCCTCGGCCACCTCGAAGCGCGCTTCGGGCGCGCGGGCGCACGCCAACCGCACCATCTCCGGGGAGGCGTCGAAGCCGGTCACGCGGTAGCCGCGTTCCGTCAGCAGTCCCGCCAGGTAGCCGCTGCCGCAGCAGACATCCAGCAGGTGCGCCCGCGGACCCAGACGCGGCAGCAGAATTCGCTCCAGGATGGGGAACGCAGCGGCGTGGAATTCCTCGTTCCAGTAGCGGTCGTAAAACCAGGCGAAATCGTCGTAAGCGGCCATGCGCGGGGACGCTTCCAGCATGGCATACTTGGGACCATGAACCGTACCTGGTGGCTGGTGTGCTGCATCGCGCTGATCGGCTGTGGCGCGCCGGATGACGCGAAAAAGGTGCCGCAAAAAAAGGTGGAGATCCCGAAAGGGCCGCCGCCCGCCATGTTCAAGGTCAACTTCGACACGTCGCGCGGACTGGTGGTCGTCGAGGTGCATCGCGATTGGGCGCCCCGCGGCGTGGACCACTTCTGGGACCTGCTCCAGACCGGATACTTCGATGGCGACCGCATCTATCGCGTGACCCAGCGCTACGCGCAGTTCGGCGTCAACGGCGATCCCTCGGTCACCTCGCTGTGGAGCACGGCGCGCATCCCCGACGACCCGCGCAAACAGAGCAACCTCAAGGGCACCCTGACCTACGCGCAGGAAGGGCCCGGCAGCCGCACCACACAGTTGTTCTTCAACCTGCAGGACAACACCGCGCTCGATAAGGAGAAGTTCGCGCCCATCGGCAAAGTGGTCGAAGGAATCGACGTCCTGGACCACTTCTACAGCGGCTACGGCGACTGGCCGCCGCGCGGTGACGGGCCCGATCCTGCAAAACTCCAGGCACAGGGCAACCCCTACCTGGAAGCCCGATTTCCGCGCCTCGACTACATCAAAAAAGCCACAATTCAGTGATATATTGGTATCGGCCCTGTTCCCCGTCGCGAAGGGGACCAGGAAGTTATCAATACAGGGTCAAATTGAAACGACGCGGCCCGGCGGTGAAACATCCGCCGGGTTTTTTTGTTTGGTAGCGCAGGCCTCCCGGCCTGCCCCAGAGGCGAGCGCAAGCTCGCCCGTCGTCTCTCTGCCCGCGCTACTTACGCCACCGTGCTCTTCGGCTCGTGAATTTCCTGCAGGTTCCACACG
>JAFDVU010000266.1 GCA_018268835.1 Acidobacteriota bacterium
GCGCAGCGGCCATCGAACTTGCGGGAGCGGATCTTCACGGCGTCGTCTCCAATACATTAGCAGGATGAGTGCGCCGCCCGGCCCGCGCGGTACAATTCGTTTTCATGCCGAGCGTGCAGCGCATTCGCTGGGCCAGGTTCCGGGTAGTGGCGACCACCCTGGTCGCCTTGCTGATCCTCGCCACCCTGGTGTACCTGCTCACCGGCGGCACCATCTTCGCCACCCGTAGCGTGCTGTATGTCTACGTGCCCGACGGCACCGGCATCGAACAGGGGACGCCGGTAAGGGTCGATGGCATCCAGGTCGGTAAGGTCGAATCGGTCTCACTCTCCGGTTCGGGCGAACCCAACCGGGTGGTCAGGGTCAGGATGAGCGTGGATGCCGGGCGCCTTCCCAGTATCACCGTCGACTCTACCGCGCAACCGACTTCCGACACCATGGTCGGAGACAAGGTCATTCAGATCACCAGCGGGAGGAGCAATCGCCACGTCCGCGCCGGCGGCGAGATCCCCTACAAAGGATCCCCCGACCTGGTCAAAACCCTCGACCTCTCTCAGTTCCGCCAGAGCCTCACGCAGATGGACGCGCTGCTCACCGAGATCGAAAAGGGCCGCAACGAATTCGGTCAGTTCATCATGACCGACACCATGTACCGCGATCTGCTCTCCCGCATCGGCGACCTCGAGCGCGCCCTCCGCGCCGCCTCCAGCACCACCGGCGCCATCGGCCACGAACTCTACACCGCCGAGCTCTACCGCCGGATCTCCGATCCCATCCTGCGCGTCGATGCCATGCTGGCGCGCCTGCAATTGGGGCAGGGAACCGGCGGACAACTCCTGCGGGACACCCAGCAGTACGAACAGGCCCGGTCGCAGATCGAGGCGGTGCGCAAGCAGATCGCCGCCATCCGCGATTCTCCCTTCCTCGCCACCGATACCGCCTACAACGAGTGGAACCGCAACCTCGCCGGCTGGATCCGCCAGGTGGACGACTTCAACCGCTCCCCCGCGCTCCAGAGCTCCGCCACGTACGACAACCTCGCCGGAATGGCCCGCGAACTCCAACAGACCGTCAACGACTTCCGCCGCGATCCCCGCAAGTATCTGCGCATGAAATTCTTCTGAACCTCCGCGCGCCCGTTCGTCCCGCCCCGCGCGACGCTACAATCTGGGTTGGCCCAAATTACCTTCGAAGTTCTCGCCGAATGTAAAGAGACGCGCGCACGCGCCGGCATCCTGCACACGCCGCACGGCGATATCGAGACCCCCGTGTTCATGCCGGTCGGCACCCAGGCCACCGTCAAGGGCCTCACCCAGCGCGATCTCGCCGAGGATCTCGAAGTCGGCATCCTGCTGGCCAACACCTACCACCTCTTCCTGCGCCCCGGGCACGAACTCATCCGCGCGATGGGCGGCCTCCACCGCTTCATGTCCTGGCCCAACGCCATCCTCACCGACTCGGGGGGATTCCAGGTCTTCAGCCTGTCCGGGTTGCGCAAGATCGAAGAGGACGGGGTGATCTTCCAATCGCACATCGACGGCAGCCCGCACCGCTTCACCCCGGAATCCACCGTGGACGTGCAACTCGCCTACGGCAGCGACATCCTGATGGTGCTCGACGAATGCCCCGAGTACCCGGTGAGCCACGAATACGCGCGCGAATCCATGCACCGCACCGTGCGTTGGGCGCGCCGCGCCGCCGCGCACCACCGCGCCCGCGTCGCCGCCATGCCCACGCGCCACGCGCTGTTTCCCATCGTGCAAGGCTCCATGTTCGGCGACCTGCGGCGCGAGTGCGCTCTCGCGCTGCTCGAACTCGATACCGACGGCTACGCCATCGGCGGCCTCTCGGTCGGCGAACCGCGCCCGCTCAGCCTCGAAATGGCGGAAGCCACCGCGGACATTCTGCCGCGCTCGCGCCCGCGCTACGCAATGGGAGTCGGGATGCCCGCCGAGTTGCCCGAATACGTCGCCCGCGGCGTCGACATGATGGATTGCGTGCTGCCCTCGCGCAACGCCCGCAACGGCTACCTCTTCACCAGCGAGGGGCGGGTCATCATTAAGCACGCACGCTACCGCGACGACGCCGGGCCGCTCGATCCCAACTGCTCCTGCTACACGTGCACGCACTACTCCCGGGCCTACCTTCGCCATCTCTTCCAGGCCGGAGAGATTCTGTATTCGGTGCTCGCCACCCGGCACAACATCCGCCGGTACCTTGACATCATGCGCGAGATTAGGCAGGCTATAAGATTAGGTAAATTTCCTGAATACTTGAAGTGTGTACGCTCGTCCTCCGAGGAGGCCGGGTAGTCCGCCGGTGGTGCATCGCGTGCCTTTCAGCCTTCTACTTCAACAAGCGGCGCAGAGCAACCCCCTCGTGGGTTTTCTGCCGATCCTTCTGATCTTCGGCATTTTTTATTTCCTGTTGTTCATGCCCATGCAGCGGCAGCGCAAGCAGACGCAGAAGATGCTGGCGGCGCTCGAAAACGGTCAGACCGTGGTCACCAGCGGCGGCATCGTGGGCACCATCGTCGCCATTGAAGGTGATAATCTGACGTTGCGCGTGAAGCCCGATAACGTCAAGCTCCAGGTCATGCGCAGCGCCGTCTCCAGCCTGGTCTCCACGGAAGTGAAGAAGTAGTAGTAATCTATTGAACGGCTCGAAAATCCCATGAAGAACAACATCTCGTGGCGTGCGGTCGTGATCGTTGCGACGATCGTGCTGTGCGTCTTCGGCATCATCGGCGTTCCCAAGAGCGGCGCCGAGCTGAAACAGAACTTCAGCAAGAACATCCGCCTCGGCCTCGACCTCAAGGGCGGCACCCACCTGGTGATGCAGGTCCAGGTGCAGGACGCCGTAAAGGCGGACGCGGAGCAGACCGCCGACCGCCTGAAAGAAGACCTCCGCAAGCAGGCAATCACCTACGGCGGCATGGACGTCAATGAGGTCAGCCGCGTCGAAGACGCCAATAAGGTCGCAATCTCGATCAAAGGCATCCCCTCTACCCAGAGCAGTTCCTTCCGCAGCCTGGTCAGCGAGCGCTACCCGACCTACATTCTCACCGCGCAGAACTCGACCGACTACACCATGCAGCTCAAGCCGACCGACCTGCTCGATCTGGAGAGCGACACGGTCAAGCGCGCCATCGATACCATCGGCAACCGCATCGACGAACTGGGTCTCGCCGAAAAGAGCGTGCAGCCCTACGGCCAGTCGTCTTCCACCTTCCAGATCCTGATCCAGCTGCCCGGCGTGGACGATCCGGCCCGCGCCAAGGAATTGATCGGCACCGCCGCGGTGCTGGAAATCTGCGATGTGAAGGACGGTCCGTACGCCAGCCGCGAGGAGGGCCTGGCCAAGCACGGCGGCATCCTGCCGCTCGGCACCAAGCTCGCCCGCGCCAAGCCGCGCGGCAGCGGCGACGTCGAACAGTGGTACCTGCTGGGCAAGACCCCCGTGGTCAACGGCGCCGAGATGCGCAACGCGCGCGCCGGCCAGGACGAGTTCCGCAAGTGGGAGACCAGCTTTACCCTCTCCCAGGACGGCGGACGCCGGTTCGGCCGTTACACCGAGGCCAACATCGGCAACCGCCTGGCCGTAGTTCTGGATAATCAGATCGTGAGCGTCGCCACCATCCAGGCGCGCATCGAGGATTCCGGCCGTATCACGGGCCTGGGCAGCGAAGATGAAGCCGTCGACCTTTCGCGCTATCTTCGTTCCGGATCGCTCCCGGCGCGGGTGATCACGAATGAGGAGCGCTCCATCGGCCCGTCGCTGGGAGCGGATTCCATCCACCAGGGCATCGTCGCCGGCATCGCCGGTCTCCTGGCCGTGATCGTGGCCATGCTCGTCTACTACAAGCGCGCCGGCGTCAACGCGGTGCTGGCCCTGATTCTCAACACGGTGGTGCTGCTTGCCGCCGTCAGCTACTTCCACGCCGTGCTGACCCTGCCCGGCATCGCCGGCATCATTTTAACGATCGGTATGGCGGTGGATTCCAATGTCCTCATCTTCGAGCGCATCCGCGAGGAGTTGCGGGGTGGAAAGTCGGTAATTGCCGCCGTGGACGCCGGCTTCGGAAAAGCCTGGTGGACCATCGTGGACACCCACGTCACCACGGTCGTATCGTGCGCCTTCCTGTTCCTCTTCGGGGAAGGCCCGGTGCGCGGTTTTGCGGTCACCCTGGTGATCGGTCTGGTTGCTAACGTTTTCACTGCCGTCTTCGTCTCCCGGACGATTTTCGACTATGAACTCGCCGGGCGGCGGCAGTTGCAGGAATTGAGCATCTGAGCGGGTTCGCTCGGGAACAAAATTTAAAGGGCTGGTGTCAAACGTTATGAAGCACACCAGCACGGCAAGCTTCGATGGAATTATTCAAGAACACCAACTTCGATTTTCTCGGTAAAAAGTGGCCGTTCATCATTGCCTCGCTGGTGCTGACCGTGGCCGGTTTCGGGAGCATCATTCTGCAGGGCGGGATCAAATTCGGGATCGACTTCAAGGGGGGGACCCTGATGACGGTCAAGTTCGACGATAAGCCGAACCTCGAAAAAATCCGTTCGGCGGTCAACGCACGGATCCAGGGTGAAAACACCGTTCAGGATTTCACCGACCCCGCCGCCAAGAACGAGGTCGAAATCGGCACCGAGATGAAGAACGAGACGCAGCTCAACATCAACCGGCGCGCTCTCGAAGAAATCCTGCTCAACAATTTCGGCCAGCCCAACAACGGCAAACTCGATTTCAACAACGCCAGCCAGCAGTCGCTGGTGGAGCGTCTGCGCGATCCGCTGGCGCGCGCCGGAGTCGCCATGAGCGACCAGCAACTCCAGGCGGTGGCCAAGGCGATGATGGACTATCGCGACACGCCGCCGCGCTCCGGTCTGATCCACGATTTCGCGGATTTGTCTTCGTTGCCGGGCGTGAATGCTGGTATTATGAACACTCTCAAACAGGAGTGTTACCTGGCGCCCTACCACATCCTCAAAACGGAAATGGTCGGCCCCAAGGTCGGGGCTGAGTTGCGCAACAAGGCTGTGTACGCGACTCTCTACGCACTGGCCGGGATGCTGGTTTACATCGCCTTCCGTTTCGAGTGGATCTACGGCCTCGGCGCCGTCATCGCGGTGTTCCACGATACGCTGATCACCATCGGGCTGTTTAGCATCTTCCATGAAGAAATCTCGATGACCGTGATCGCGGCGTTGCTCACCCTGGTCGGTTATTCGATGAACGACACCATCGTCATCTTCGACCGCATTCGGGAGAACATCAAGATCATGCGGCGGGAGCCGCTCGAGTCCTTGATGAACAAGAGCATCAATCAGACCCTGAGCCGGACCATCATGACCAGCGGTCTGACATTCCTCACGGTGATCGCCCTGTTCCTGTTCGGCGGTCCCGTGCTGCACGGTTTTTCATTCGCCCTGGTTTGTGGCATTATTGTTGGAACCTATTCTTCGGTTTTCATCGCCTGTCCGATCGTGTTGTTCTGGCATAACTATTCGGACAGGCGGCGCAAAGTGGCCCCGGTGATGGCCTCCGCGCCGCGCGCCGATGCGCCGCGGAAGAGTCCGTCGAAGGCGGCTAAGTAGAGAGCACCGCGAACGGCGGCCCCGGCGCCGGCGCGGAGACAGATAAAGGGAGCAAGTATGTTCGAGCAGACATTTGTCGAAGGTAAGACGAAGAAGACCTATACGGTCATGATCGCCTTCCTGATCCAGTGCGGTCTGGTTGTGGTGGGACTCATCCTGCCGCTGATCTTCTTCACCGACCTCCCCAAGACCACCCTGCAGGCGTTCCTGGTGGCGCCTCCTCCGCCGCCTCCCCCTCCCCCTCCGCCGCCTGCCGCGGCTCCGGTCAAGATCGTCAAGGTGATCCCGCGCCAGTTCGATGCGGGCCGCCTGATGGCGCCGAAGAGTGTTCCCAAGGAAATCGCGCAGATTAAGGAAGACGAACTGCCGCCAGCGGCGGCGTCCGGCGGCGTAGTCGGCGGTGTTCCCGGCGGTGTCGCCGGCGGTACTCCCGGCGGCGTGCTTGGCGGTATTATCGGTTCGGTGCCCACCGCGGCTCCGCCTCCACCGCCTCCGCCCCCCGCGCCCAAGGCCGTCACGCCCAAACGCATCACGATCGGCGGTAACGTGCAGGCCGCCAAACTCATCCGCCAGCCGCGCCCGGTGTATCCGCCGCTTGCCAAACAGGCGCGCATTTCCGGTACCGTCCGCCTCGCGGCGATCATTTCCAAGGACGGCACGATTCAGGATCTGAAGGTGATCAGCGGCCACCCGCTGCTGATCCCGTCCGCTCTCGAAGCGGTGAAACAGTGGGTGTACCAGCCGACCCTTCTCAACGGAGAGCCGGTCGAGGTATCGACTCAGATTGACGTGAACTTCACGTTGAGCCAGTAGTCCCGATATCGGCTCGAACCGATCCCGGGGAGTAGTACAAATCAACTCGCAGGAGAGAGAGAAACCGATGCTTGTGCAATTGCAACTTTGGGCCCTGCTTCTTCAGGAGCAGACGGTTGGTTGGGACCCGGCGTCCCTGTGGAAGAACATGGGCGTCCTCGCCAAGGCCGTCGTGATCGGGCTGTTCATTATGTCGGCCTATTCGATCGGCGTCATGATCGACCGCATCATGGCATACAGCGCGGCCCGCAAACAGTCGCGCCAGTTCGCTCCGGCAGTCGCCGGCGCGCTGCGCGAGGGCAAGTTGGACGAGGCGGTGAAGATCGCCGACCGCTATAAGAAGAGCCATCTGGCCAAGGTCGTTGTGGCCGGATTGCAGGAATTCCAGGCGCACCAGATCAGCTCGGAGATTCCGGGCGAGGAGATCGAAGCCTCCAAGCGCGCACTTGAACGCGCCGAAGCCATCGTCCACGCCGAACTCAAGCGTGGCGTCAGCGGCCTGGCCACCATCGGTTCGACGGCTCCGTTCGTCGGACTGTTCGGCACGGTCGTCGGCATCATCAACGCGTTCAAGGGAATTGAAAGCAGCAAGTCGACCGGTCTCGGCGCTGTCGCCGGCGGTATTTCCGAAGCGCTCGTGAC
>JAFDVU010000267.1 GCA_018268835.1 Acidobacteriota bacterium
CAATGCGACGATTGTGGACGGGTGTTCTACTCCTTGTTTTCGCGGCCGCCGGACACGCAGGCGCGATCGATGTTTCCTACACCGTCACAGGGGTGCCCGGTGCCTGGGACATTAACTTCACCGTGACGAACAACATGACGGCGTGGCCGGCGCAAGACGTTTTTCGGTTCGGGGTTTCACTCAGCGCCACTAACTTCGCCGGCAGTCCCGGAAACTTCGCGCCGTCCTCGAATTCCTGGACGAACTTCTTTTACGGCGGTTCGCCGACTGTCTACAACAATGTCTGGGAGGACCCGACCTTCTCGGACCTGTTTCCCGGCACGAGTGTTTCGGGGTTCATTGTAGGGATTCCCGACAACGATCCCCCGTCGCAGGTTGCCTGGTTTGCTTTTTCCGGAACGACTACCGGCGACCCTGCCGATGCGTACACGGGTAATGGGGCGTTTTACAACGACTCGGTCTATGCCGGCTTCGAGGGAACAGCGACGGCTGCCGCAACCGGCGTGCCGGAACCTTCGCCGGCGGTCCTCGTGCTATCGGCTTCCACGCTGCTGATCGTGCTGCGCCGGATTCGACGGCGCTCCTGAGCGTCCTGCACGAGTAAAAAGTACCGCCCCTCCTGCAAAACCGCCCGCAGTTCCGGCGTTTCAACGCTTGGTATTCAGCGTGCTATGAACTCGACTCCCGGGCCGTCTACTGGCAAATTTACACGGAGTCCATGGCATGCGACGCATCTTGTCGAGTTTAACCGCAGTATTCCTCTGGGCATTCGCAGGCTGGAGTCAGACCAATGCGCCGATAACCCACCAGATCACGTTGCCCGCAGGCATGGACTGGTGCGCGGATTCCATGATCAACGGGCTGCTCACGGATGTGAACTCTTTCCGGGCGCAGAACGGCGTCGCACCGCTGACGGCGTCGCAACTCGGAATGAAGGACGCCGAGATGCGGGCCACTCAGTTCGCCTCCTACATGGTGACGAACCCTCCCGGATCGCCCGGGTTCAATCCCCACCAGGGGTGGGATACAACCGCAGCCGGCCTTGGATATCCGGTCGTCAGTGAGAACCTGGCATACATCACGACCGATCCGGCATACGTGGTTTGGGCCGCGTGGCAGGATCCCCTCCATATCGCCGCGATGCTCGCCGGGAACGCGAATGTCGCGGGGGTGTCGTGTGTCTACTATCAGGGCACGACTTATTGGAGCTACGAGCCCGGCGCGTGCACGGCTTCGTCCTGTGGAAGCACCACACCGCCGAGTTCGACGGGGCCGGATAGCGAAGGTTGGGCGTTCCTGACGCTGATCAACAACTACCGCACGCAGAACGGGCTGGGTCCGTTGCAGGTATCGGCCACGCTTCAAAATGCGTCGCAGTGGATGAGCGCCGACATGGCGGCCAACAACAACGCCAGCCACACGGACAGCCTGGGAAGATCCACCGGGACCCGTCTAGCAGCGTTCGGTTACTACTACACTCCGTGGGGTGAAAACATCTCCGGCGGATCCTCGGACGCCCAGTCGGCCTTCAGCGGCTTCCAGAACGCTTGCGATCCGGATGCATCCGGCAACTGCACGTACGCGCACCGGCAGAACATGCTCAATCCGGCGTTCCAGGCGATCGGGATCGGGCGGGCGTACGGCGCCAGTTCGACATACGGTTGGTACTGGACAACGGATTTCGGCGGCGTGGTGGACCAGGCAATCACGCCTCCATCGAGTGGGGTTCCGGCGATCAATTCCTTTACGGCGACACCGGCGGCGATCAATGCGGGGCAAAGCACCACGCTCTCATGGAGCGTGAGCGGCGCAAGCAGCGTGACGATCGACGGCGGCGTGGGAGACGTATCCTCGGTCACATCGAAGGTCGTTTCGCCGGCACAAACGACCACCTACACACTGACCGCGACCAACTCCTCGGGAAGTGCCGGCGCGCGGGTCACCGTCACGGTGGGCGCGGCGGCCGATACACAACCTCCCGCGGCCCCGGTTCTTCTCTCGGCAACGCCCAGGAGCGCCGGGCAAATCGACCTCGTCTGGACGGCGAGCACGGATAACGTCGGCGTGACGGGCTATCAGATTCTGCGGAATTCCGCGATTCTGACGACGGTTTTCGGTTCGACCTTGAGCTACTCGGATACCAGCGTCAGCCCCGGCTCCACTTACTCCTACTCCATCAGGGCGTTCGACGCCGCGGGCAACTACTCGCCGGCCAGCAACTCCATCTCCGCCGCGACATCTTTGCCGCCGACAGCAAGTTGCCCCGCGCCGGCGTCGGGAGCCTTCACCGCGTGCTACTACAACAACCTCACGCTGAGCGGCGCGCCGGCTCTGGTGAGAACCGACGCCCAGATCAATTTCGATTGGGGCGTGTACGCTCCGGACCCGTCGGTGACGGCGGGGGCATTTTCGGTTCGCTGGCAGGGGAATTTCAGCTTTTCTCAAGGCCAGTACATTTTCAAAGCCGTGACCTCTGACGGCATGCGGCTGTTTGTCGACGGCAATCTGATCCTGGACAAGTGGCGGGACCAGCCCTCGTATTTGTACACCGTCCAGCAGACCTTGAACGCGGGGACCCATCTGATTACGGTTGAGTATTACGAGAACAACGGCTGGGCGACGGCGCATCTCAACTGGCAGAACGGTACTCCGCAGGCTCAACCGCCGTCAATCCTTTCCTTCACGGCGACTCCATCGACTGTGGCGCCGGGGCAGGCGGCGGTCCTCGCGTGGAGCGTCAACGGTGCCACCGCGCTGACCATCGACAACGCGGTCGGCGACGTTTCGACATTGACTTCGAGAGCGGTTTCGCCCAGCCAGACGACGGTCTACACACTTACGGCCTCAAACTCCTCGGGCAACGTATCCGCGCAAGTGACGGTAACGGTGAGCGGGTCGCGGGATACTGTGCCGCCCACGACTCCTGTCCTGACGGCAGCCGTGGCGAGGGGACCGGGGCAGGTCGACCTGACGTGGACGGGCAGCACCGACAATGTCGGCGTCGCCGGCTACCAGATCATCCGCAATGGCGCGGCGGTCGCCACCGTGCAGGGGACCGCGTATTCCGATATGACGGTTGCTCCGGGCACCGTGTATTCGTACGTGATCAGGGCGTTCGACGCGGCCGGGAACTACTCGCTCCCCAGCAACCAGATTTCGGTGAGCACGCCGGCGGCGCCCGGTCCGGGGACCTGTCCCGGTCCGGCAACCGGCGCGTTTACGGGTTGCTACTATAACGACCTCGATCTGAGCGGCACGCCGGCGCTGGTGAGGACGGACAACCAGATCAACTTCGATTGGGGAACGGGGTCTCCCGCCGCATCGATTATTCCCAACAACTTTTCGGCCCGCTGGCAGGGATATTTCCAGTTCGCTCAAGGCACCTACAGCTTCACTGCGATGGGTTCGGACGGGATCCGGCTCTACATCGACGGCAATCTGGTGCTTGACCGTTGGCGAGACCAGGCGGCGACCACTTATCTGATCCGCCAGGCGCTCAGCGCCGGGACGCATCTGCTTACGATGGAGTATTACGAGCGGACGGGCTGGCCCACGGCGCATCTGACGTGGCAACAGGTCCCGTAACTTACTGCCTGACGGTAATACTCAGCGAGGTGGAATTCCTGGCCTGAGTGTAGCCGTCGGGCGTGGCCACCGCGACCTTGGTCATTCCCGGCGCCCCCGGCACGAAATACGTCACGGCGCTGGATTTCCCGGGCGGAATCACCAATCGCGATTCGCGCAGTTTGCCGACGGCCGGGTCGCTGTTCGTCAGCACCACCGCCACCGTGGCTCCGGGCCGTACCGCCTGCACCGTCAGGTCCGCCCCGCGGAGAGTAGCCGGGTCGAGTTGGACGCTATAAGCAGAGACGACGGTGCCATCGCGCTCCGACATATTGGTCACAAACCCATGGGGACCTTCGGCGATCTCTTTGTTCAATAGCTCGGCTTCGTCCGGTGGGCCTTGAGGCCCCCCGATGACGAGGCCGGAGGGAGTGAGTGCGACGGTGGCTTCCCGGTCCCTGAAGCCCAGTGCCGTGGCCCGGTAGGTGACGTGGCCGGACCCGGCCAACGCGTGAAGGTAGAACGAGCCGTTGAAGCCTCCGGGGGGCACCGGAATCGTAATCTGCTTCAGACCGGGCTCGGTGGGTGAGGTGGAGAGCAGCAGTTTCGCCGGATCGCTACTGGTCAATGTGACGGTGACGCCCTGCGCACCGGCGACTTCACCCAGGGTCAGGGTGCCGTGCGCCTGCAGGTCGCGGCCAATCGAGATCTCGTCCGTGAGGCCCATCCCAGGCTTGATCACGGTGACGGCCAGGGTGGCGAACTGAGTGGGAGAACTGAATCCGTGAGGCGCCGTGACGGACAGGACCGTTTCGCCGGCACTCAGCGGCTGGAACTCGAGGCTCGCGTGGGCATTCCCGCTCTGGATCGTAAGCCGGGAAGGCTCGATCGCGGCTACTGTTTTATCCGAATTAGTAACTTCGACGCTAACGCTCTGACCACTAGCCACGGGCTGGGGGTGCATCACATTCAGTTGCGGATCGAGGAGGACCGAATACACGGCCAATTCCTGCTTTCCGGCCCCCGTGGTGGTGCGGAATTGGGAAAGGCCCGCGCCGGAGCGCGCGAAAATCACGCCGGAAGGCGAGAGGGTCACGGTGCCGGTTCCGCCGGCGAATCCGGGCGCGGTTGCGGTGTAGTTGACCGAGCCGGCCTTGCCGTGTCCCTGAATGTAGAACTCCGGACTGTTGCGGTAGCCCGCGTGGACGAGTAAGTCGAGTGACGGAGAGGCCGCGCCCCCGGGGGTGGCCGTGAAGCGGACCAGATCAGGATCGCTGCTTGCGAGGGTGAGCTTCAGGCCGCCTGCGGGCGCCGGTTCATCGAGCGCGATGGTGGCGACAATGGCCAGATGCTGGCCGACGGTGACGTTTTCCGGGATTAGCCTGGCGGCGCGCAGCACCGGGGAGAATACGATGGCCGATGCAACGATGGCCGTCCTCTGCCAGTTCGGTATCATTCGTCTCATCTGCTGTCTTCTTTCTTCGGAGCGATGGTGATGGGCCCGCACACGTCCGCGTCATCGCGACCGGTGCAGGTCTGATCCACACCTGCATCCGATGCGGAGTTCGCCTTGAAAACCGTATTCCCGGATAGGACCGCAATGGCGTCATGGCCGGGTCCGCAGTAAGAGGATGAGCAGAGGAACAGAGCGCCGCCCTTGGCCACGCCATTGACGGCGCCGGAGGCGCCGAGGCCAGCGACGCTACTGTTATCGAGAAACAGAGTGTCGTTCAGATGCAGCAGGCCTGATGTGGCAAAGAGAGCGCCGCCCAGCGCCGAGCCGCCGCAACCGCCGCCGCCGGGGACCTCGTCCCCGGTCTCGGCGTTGAAGTAGCCCCCGGCGCCGCCGACACCGCCGGCGAAACCGCTTGGGCCACCGGTTGCTCCGCGGCCGACGCCGTCCGCAAATCCTACGCCTCCACCTCCACCACCACCGCCCCATCCGCCCTCGCCACCGGCGCCGGCGGAAGATCCGCCCATGCCGCCGGAGCCGCCAGCGCCGCCACGGGGTTCGCCGGCGGCATTGAGGGCGCCTCCCGGTCCACCGATTCCAGGCTCGACGCTGTTTCCGCCGAATCCACCGCCGCCGCCGCCACGTCCTGCATTCACGGTGGTGCCCGGTGCCCCTCCGTTGCCGCCGAAGGCGCGGTTGCGACTGAAGACGATGGCGTTGAGCACGAGAGTTCCATTCTGGAGAAAGATCGCGCCACCTAGTCCGGCGGCGCCGCCGCCGCCGCCGGCGCCGCCAGTCGCGGGACCGCCCGCACCGCCTCGGGCGGCTCCTTCCGCGAGAGTAAAACCGCTGAGCTGGACAACGCCGCCCGAGATGAAGAATATGCGGGTGGCGTTTCCTCCGCTGATGGTTAATAGGTCCGGCCCAGGGCCTTCGATGGTTACATCGCGATCGATCGCGATGTGATTATTGGGTGAACCGCGGTCGAGTTGGATGACCTTGTGCCGCAGCGAAACGTCAAAGGTGATCACGGCTCCGCCGGCGGCCTTCAGGACCGCATAGCGAAGCATACCGGGCTGAGGAGATCCGGCATCGTCGTCCGTTCTGTTGACGCACAGCGGCGGAGCGCAGCCGGGTTGCGGCGGTGCGGCCATTGCTCCGGAAGAAGCGGCCGCCAGGCACCACGTCGCCGTTGTCCACCGCATTCGATGCGCAAACAGCTTCATAAGAGACTCGCCCTCGACGGGCCGGGCGTTCGTCCTCCGGCGCGGATCACGGCTAGAAGAAAACAGTCACCGACTGTAGGTTTGACGTCGTGTATCCCGACGGTGTTGAGGCTGTTACGTGGCCGTAGCCAGACCCCGTGAGGGTCGCCGTCGTGCTGTCCGAACCCGCGGAGATCACCACGGGCGTAGTTATCGTGGCGCTCGGCATGTCCGTACTCAGGTCGATCGACACCGGAGCCATTCCGCCCGCCAGTTGTTGAACCTGGACGAACGTGTTGCCGGCGGGATCGAGTTGCGCCATCGAGGCGATCACGGTGTTGCCGAAGATCATATTCCCCGGATAGGAGCCGTCCCAGAGAATGACGCCCGAAGGAGTCAGCGTGATCGTGCCGGTGCGAGGGGCGTAGCCGGGCGCCGACGCGGTGTAGGTCGCGGTTCCGGAACCTGACAACGCCTGTAGGTAATACGTGCCCTGGAAGGCGTTGGGGCCCAGCATCGTGATGCCGATCGAAGCAGAACCGGCCGCGGTCGGCGTGGCCGAGATGAGCAGGAGGCTCGGATTGTTGCTGGTCAGAGTGACGAC
>JAFDVU010000268.1 GCA_018268835.1 Acidobacteriota bacterium
CGGTTGGGCAGGATCAGCTTGCCTTTTTCGACGCGGACGCCGTGGAAGGGGTCGTTGGCGATCAGCAGGTTGCCGTCGAGATCGGCGTAATCCACCAGCGGGGAAAGCTGCGCGGCCGCGGTCACGCTGACGGAACTGGAGATCATGCAGCCCAGCATCACCTTCATCCCCATGGCCCGCGCGATCTGGATCATGCGGTGGGCCTCGAGGATTCCGCCCGATTTGTCGAGCTTGACATTGACGCCGTCGAAGTATTCGCGGAGCTTGGGAATATCGGCGGCGCGCTGGCAGGATTCGTCGGCAATCACCGGGATGTGGATGCGGGAGCGAATGTACTTCATGTCCTCGAGCTGTTCGGCGGGCAGCGGCTGCTCGATGAACTCGACCCCCTGCTTCTCCAGCCAGTTGATCTTGCGGACGGCCTCTTCCTTATCCTTCCAGCCCTCGTTGGCGTCCACGCGCAACGGCTTTTTGGTGACGCTGCGCACGGCTTCGATGGTCGGCTCATCGGTGGCGAGGCCGACCTTCACCTTGAGGATCGGGTAGGCCGCGGCTTCGAGGGTCTTCTGCCGGGTGATCTCGGGCGTATCGATGCCGATTGAAAACGTGGTCAGGGGGGTGTCGGCCGGGTCGAGCCCGAACAGATCGTAGAGGGGCACCCCGAGTTTCTGCCCCACCCAGTCCATGATCGCGATATCCACCGCCGCCTTGCCGGCCCAGTTGCCGGGGATGGCGCGGAAAACCTCCGCCATCAGCTTGCTGAAGTGCCGCGGGTTGGCGCGGACGATCAAGTCGCGCGCGCCCTCGACGGCCTTCTGTGCGCCGGCGGGATCCTCGTGGTAGCGCACAATGGGGGCGCCCTCGCCGTGGCCGGTGATCCCGTCCCTCGTGTAGGAAGTGTGCAGGGTGTCGCGATAGGCGCTGGACGACATGGTGGTGGTCCAGGTGTGCTGCAGGTTGAGGCGGACGATTTTGCTGGTGAACACGGCGGGAGAGCCCTTCTGCGGAGCGGCTAGAACGTCGCCCGCGGCGGCAGCGGCGGCGGGTGCGGCGGTGGCGGTCTTGAGGAATTTGCGGCGGTTCATTTCACTCTCCTCATGGCGACGAGCAGGCGGGTCCAGTAGGGGTCGTTGAGGTCGTCGATGCGGACCATCGGGGTTTCGTGGGTGGTGGCGTCGATGAAGCGGCCGTCACCCAGGTAGACGCCGGTGTGGGTGATCTTTTTGGGTGAACTACCGAAATAGAGCAGGTCGCCGGGCTGGAGGTCCTGGCGGTTCTCGACGGGCACGACACCGTCCCAATCGGCCTGCGGCTGGGCGTCGCGGGGCATGTTGAGACCGCGTCGGCGGCCCAGCATCTGGGAGAAGCCGGAGCAATCATAGCCGTAGCTGGAGGTGCCACCCCAGGTGTAGGGCAACCCCAGGAAGCGCTGCGCGAACTGGAGCGTCTCGGCGATGGTTAACTTTTTCGGATTCAGCGAGATGTCGCCGGCCTGGATCCAGCCGGGGCGATCGTCGGGGAGGCGCACCTGGAGCCAGCGGGCGTCGGGTTCCGGCGGACTGACGATCTCCAGGCGGGTTTCGAAGGGGACGGTGAGCAGGGGGGCGTGGCGGGTCACGCTGGCTTCGCGGTAGATGTGGGCGAAGAGGCTCTGGACTTCGGCGGCGCGGCCGGTGGCGGCGTAGGGGCGCGATTTCAGCAGGGAGGGCAGGGGGGTCCAGCCGGTGTACTCGTCGGCGGTGCGGATGCGCGCCCAGCCGGACTGCTCCTCGACGATGGCCACGTTGGCGCCGTAGATGGCCTGCGAAACCACGTCGGCATCGAGCGAGGGACGCGAGTACATATTGGCGACGGGTTGGAGCACGACGGCGTTGGGCAGGGCCGCGGCGAAGAGCGCGACGGCGGCGAGGGACGGCATAGCTAACAATGTACCGCGCGGTGCCGGGCGCGCGTAGCGGGGCGGGTCGTTTGCGCGCCCTAAAGTATCCGCAAGATTCCGCCGATTCACTTCGCAGCATTATGGCGGAATCTCCCAACCTGCTGCCGGCGTCCTGGAAGCCGCTGGTGATCAGTCCGCACGCGGACATCGCGCGCCGGATTGTGGCTGCCCTGGCACAAACGCCTCCGGTCTGCTTCCTGCCCGAGTACCCGCGCATGGGGACGGCCACCGGACTGGCCGAATCCAAGGGTGCCAATATCTGCTTTCTGGACGTGGCGACGAATGCGGAGCACGCCCAACTGTTGATTGCCGAACTGTCGCCGTCGCTGCCGGTGGTGGCGCTGAACCTGCGCAACGATGCCGACCTGATTCTGCGGTGTCTGCGGCGGGGCGCCAGCGAATACCTTTCGGAATTCACCCCGGAGGCGGCGCGGGCGGTTTTCGACCGGTTGGGCAAGGGGCGCACTCAGTCGGCGAAGAAGCCGGGCGGGTCCATCTGGTGCGTGGCACCGGGCAAGCCGGGGGCGGGCGCGAGCACGCTGGCGGCGAACCTGGCGATCCGGGTGCACAATGGGGGCGGTCCGGTGCTGCTGGTGGATGCCGACCCACTTTCGGCGAGCATCGCCTTCCTGCTCAAACTCAAGCCCGAATTCCACCTGGGAGACCTGGCGCGCGATTGGAACCGCATGGACAACGACCTGTGGGGCAAGCTCACGGTTTCCGCCGCGGGCATCGATGTACTGGCCGCGCCGGAAGACCCCGGGGTCCGGCTGGAGATCGGCCGGCAGGCGGCGGGCGAGCTGTGCGCGTTCTGGCGCGAGCGCTACCAGGCGGTGGTGATCGATACCGGCGATGTGCGCTCGGCGGTGGATTTGGGGTTTGCGGCGATCGCCGACCTGGTCCTGCTGGTGACCACCAATGAACTGGCGGCTTTGCAGAGCACACGGCGGGCCCTGGGCTGCCTGGATCAGGCGATGAGCGGCCGCTCGCGCCTGCGGCTGCTGCTCAACCGCTACACTCCGCTGACCGGGCTGAAACGCGAGGACGTGGAGAAAGTGCTGAGCGTGGACCCCTACGCCACGCTGGGCAACGACTACGAAACGCTGCAGACGGCGATGCTCGAAGGCCGGCCGGCGGCGCCCGGATCGCGCTACGCCGCGAGTGTGGATAACCTGTGCCGGCAGCTTTTCGAGCAGCCGGCTGCGGCGACTAAGGCCAAGGGCAAGAGCAAGGGAACCTCCTGGCTTACGTCGCTGCTAGCCCACAAATAAGCCGGCTCAGTAACAATCCCGCGGGAATTAAGATTGGCTGCCGATATCGGACCACGGCATCCGATGATAGTTTTAAGCCAGAGGATTTCGCATGAAACAGTTCTGGAGCAACTTCTGGCACGAAACGCAGGGACAGGACCTGGTGGAATACGCGCTGGCGGCGGGTTTGGTGGCGGTGGCGGCGGTAGCGGCCATGCCCGCGCTGAGCACGACGGTCAATAACGTCTTCACGAAGATCGGGTCGATCATTTCGTCGAGCATCAACTGACCGGGGATTCCGGCTTGCGGTGACGGATCGGATGGCGGCGGCCGGCGATGCGTCATCAAACTTACAACATCTTACTAACCAAGCAGAGAGGAAGGACTCATGAAACGGATTCAGGAATGCATTCTCAAGCTGAAAGTCTGGAAGGACACGTCGGGACAGGATCTGGTGGAATACGCGCTGGCGGCCGGATTGGTGGCGGTCGCGGCGGTAGCGTGCATGCCGGGGTTGAGCGGGACGGTGAACAACGTATTCACCAAGATCGGCTCGATCATCGAAACCAACGTGCACTAGCGCGGGCCTGGGCCGGCGCATCAGGGCTGGGATTCAGGCGGCCACCCGCATCACTTCCTCGCCGCCGCCACCCTCTTGAGTTCGGCCTCGATGACGGGTTTTACGGCGCTCAACTCCAGATCGCCGTTGTATCTGCGTCCGTTGATGTAGACGGTGGGGGTACCCTCAACGCCGGCTTTCTCGCCGTCATCCATGTCGCGGGCGACGGTTTTTTTGACGGCATCGGAATCCAGGTCGGCTTCGAACTTCTTCATATCCAACCCCAGGGCGGCGGCCCAACCCAGGATGGCGCGGCGGGATAATTCGGTGCGATGCGCGTACATCACGTCGTGCAACTGCCAGAATTTGCCCTGCTTTTGGGCGGCGAGAGAAGCCTGGGCCGAGATCGCGGCCTGCGGGTGGGAGTCGAGGGGAAACTGCTTGAAGACGAGTTTCACGTCGCGCGGATAGGCTTTGAGGATGGCGTTGATTTTGGCGACGGCGATGGCGCAATAGGGGCACTGGAAATCGGAGAACTCGACGAGGGTCACGGGCGCGGCGGCCGGACCCATCACCGGAGCACCCTGGGTTGGGATCGGCACGGGATCGTCCAGTAGTTTGGGTTCGGGGCGATGTCCGAAGCGGGAGGCTTTGGCATCGGCAATCGCGGCGGCTTCGGATTTCCCCTGACGGATGGAGGCGACCACCACGGCCGACAGTCCTTTGCTATAGGCGCAGGCGGGATCCTTGAAGCGGCATTCGGCCACCTTCATGGCGCAGCCGCAACTGCAATCGTAATCGCGGAGAACGTGCAGCACGTGCTGGCGCATGGCCGGCGTCAGGCCGCTGAAATCGACGCCGGGCAGTGCCGTGGCGTTCTGCCAATCCTGCGACCACAATAGCAAGGCTCCCGCGAACAGCAAGGTAATCGCCAACCAGTTTCGCGCTGGACCGATCTTCATTCTCCTATCTTACAAGGGAGGCGTCCCCGCATTTGGCGGAACAAACGTCCGTGCGCTACCGTATCTAATCGACAAGGAAGAACATGAGCGCACGCTACCTGATTCCGCTTCCCGCCCTGCTGCTGCTCGCCTCGTGTGTGACGGATCGCACCGCCGGTCCGATGCAGTACGATTCGCAAACCGTGGATGCGCAGGGGGCGGCGAGCGTCCACGTGGCCCTGCACATGGGGGCGGGCGACCTGCGCGCGACCGACGGGGCAACGCAACTGATGCGCGCCGACTTCGCCTACAACGTACCTGGCTGGAAACCGCGGGTGCGCTACACCAAGTCGGGCGACCGGGGCACGCTCATCGTCGAGCAGCCCTCGGGCGAACACAGCATGGGCAACACCCGCTACACATGGGATCTGCAGTTCAACAACAAGATCCCGATCGAGATGGAAGTCCACTTCGGCGCCGGGAAGGCGCGGCTCGACCTGGGCAGCCTGGACCTGCGCGGGGTGGAGGTCCACATGGGAGTCGGCGAAGCGGACCTGGACCTACGCGGACAGCTCAGGCACAGCTACAATGTGACGGTCAACGGCGGCATCGGCCAGGCCACGTTGCACGTGCCCTCCGACGCCGGCATCTGGGCGGAGGCGCACGGGGGCATCGGGAGCATTCAGGTGCGCGGGTTGCGGCAGGTGGGCGATCACTACGAAAGCGAGAGCTACGCGACCGCGGCCAACCGGATGCACATCGAAGCGCACGGCGGCATCGGCGAAATCCGGATCATCGCGGACTGAGCGCGGCCCGGCATCCGGTATACTCGACGGGATGGCACGGCGGATTTTCGCGATCGCGGCGATCGCATCCCTGCTCAACCTGCCGGCGGCGGCCTTCGATACGTACTGGCACGCGCACTGCAGCCGCGCGGTGGGGGAGCACTACGGCTTCACGGAAGACGCCTGGAAGATCCTGCAACTGGGTGATTTTTCGCCGGATTTCTTCGGACCCGTGGCGGAATACGCGGCGAGCAGCCGGTTCGACCTCAGTTCGGTGACGGACATGCAGGAAAGGAACCCGCGGGTGCGCGGCGCGGCCATCTTTCTCCACTTCGATAACCTCAATCGCGATTTTCGCGGCAACGCCGATTTCGACCTGCTGTTCACTCACCTGCTCTCCACGACCAGGAAACTGCTGGCCGGCTACGGAAAACTGCACGTGGACGAGCGCACGCGGAAGGTGCTCACACTGGTTACCCTGGGCGCCTCGCTGCACGCGGTACAGGACTTCTACAGCCACTCCGACTGGACGCACCAGAATTTCGGCAGCGGCAGGGTGCCGACGTGGTTCGAGTACCGGAAGTCGCACGGCGATCCCGGCGGCTGGAGTTTTCAGGTGCGCAGCGGCCTTTACCCGCCGCAACCCGGCGCCGCGGACACGCACACGCACATGAACCACGACAACTCCCGGCTGCGCTACATCGACGAAGCCGATCCGGCGGCAGGGCCGGTGGCGCAGGCGGCGTATCATCGGCAAGGCAGCGTGCCGGCGACGGGAGATGAAGGGGGCGATTTCGCGCACCAGCAGGCAGCGGTCGACGCGGCGATCACGGCCAGCGTGGAGTGGGTGGCGAAGGTGGAGGAGGATGGGGGGGCGCGCGATGCCATCGAAGCGGCGCGCAAGTGGCAATTGCGGGGAGGCGATTCGAAGTTGGGCAGGGAGCTCGCCGCAGGGTGGTATACGCAGATGGCGCTCTCCTGCGCGGCGGGAAAGTGGGACGGCGACGAACCGACGGCGAAAGGCGGCTTCGGGTGCCGGGACGTGCTCGGCGGCAGGACGGCGGGGGGCGGGGGCGCGGCCGCGTCGTTGACGTCGCAACTGCTGGGCCTGGCCGCGACGCTATTCGTGCCGGTGGCGCTGCGCGTCACGGGGTTGTTTTGGGACGTGCACGGCAGGTACCACGTGCTGGAACAACTTACCGCGGATTTTGCGGGGGATGGGGGGCACTACCGACTGGCGGGGCGGTGATGGCCTGAGTGCTTCCGACGGGTTTGCGCGGGTTTCGGTTCGATCCAAAGGTCGGCCGGAGGCCGACGGTACT
>JAFDVU010000269.1 GCA_018268835.1 Acidobacteriota bacterium
CCTTGCCCCGGTCTCTCGGTTCGGACGGATTTTCAAGATAGGAGGCCTGCGCTACTCGTCGTTCGGCTGGTGGCGGTGAGGGCGGAGGCGAAAACTGAGCGCATGGGGCGTGCCGCCGCAGAGTCCGGCTCGATCCAAAGGTCGGCCGGAGGCCGACGCTACGCGTCGCTCACGGCGCCGAGACGGTCGAGGTCCACGACCATATCGCCGCGCGGATTCACGTGGAAGGCGGGAGCGAAGCGTTTGCCCCACTGAATCTCGTCGTGGCGGTAGGAGTAGCGCGCGAAGACCGTCTGGCTGAAGGTTTCATCGAACGCCTTGAGTTGGATCACCACCTCGGCTTGTTGCCGCGCCATGTCCTCGGAGGTAAGTCCGAAGATCGGGCTGTCGCTGTCGATGGGGTGCACGATGGTCCAGGTCAGCGCCAGAAACATCACCTGGTCGCGCTCCAGCTTGAGTTGCTGATAGCGGCGGACGGGCGCGCCGTCGCGCGTCTCGACCGTCATCAGCACCACGCGGGCTTCCACCTCCATCAGGTCGTTCGGCCGCCGGTTGGCGACGCGGAACTCGAGCGCCGTCCCCTCCTGATAAGGGGCCACCACCATGGTCTCGCTGAAGCCGATTTTGGCCGATGGGCGGGAGACGCGTCCGAAGAGAAGGCCGGTCGCCACCGCGAAGCCAAGCACGCCGACCATGGATTCGACCACCGCCACGATGTTCGCCGCCAGCCCGTGCGGCGAGATGCTGCCGTAGCCGACCGTGGTCAGGGTATGGGCGCTGAAGAAGAAGTCGCTCAGGAAGCGGGCGAACTCCGACGACGCGTCCTCACCCTGAAGCTGGTGCGGGCCCAGGGAGAAATACACCACGGCGAACAGAGTGTTGGCCAGCGCGTAGCCGCCCGAGAGGATCGCGAAGAACCCCGGCCAGCGCATGTTGATCAGGTGGAGGTAGGGGTGGAAGTCCCGCCAGTTCCCGCCGCCGCGGCCGACGTTGAGGCTGCCGTCCCGCTCGACGACGCGGCGCACCTTTCCGGTGTATTGCTGGGTCAGGCCGGGATCGAAGCCGGGGATCCGCATGGTCTTCAGGCGGCGAGCCAGGCGCGGACGAGTTCGGCGGGGTCGCCGCTCAGGTCCAGGGGCTCGACGCGCGCTTCCCTGCCCCCTTCGAGGTACGCGGCCAGGATGCCTTCCGGCGTGGGCCGCAGTTCCAGTCTTCGCTCCCGCGCCTCCAGCCGCAGGGTGGTGCCGATCCAGGCGATGTTCACTTTGGTGCGCAGCGAGAAGCCGGCGCGCGCCGCCTGCTTCAACAATTCGGAGGTGAACGGCCCCTTCTTCAACTCCTCCGCCCAGGGGGCTTCGGCCAGCGCACGCGCCCGGGCGGCGTCGCGGCCGCGGTCGCGGCGTTCGGCTTCGTCGCGTTTCTGTTCGGCCGATTCCAGGCTCTTGAGGTCATTCTCCAGGTTGTCCAGGAAACCCATGTCCTTCCACGATACGATAAAAGCCATGCACGAATTACGCCACCGGCTGAAACTCCTGCGCGACGGGCTGCTCAAACTGCACAAGGCGCTGCTGGACAGCGAGCGGGCGGCGTACGAACGCGACATCGCACGCATCACCTCCACCGGCCAGTATCTGGACCTGGTGATGAACGACCCCTTCTTCCAACCGCTGCGCGAGCTTTCGCAGTTCATCGTGGTGATCGACGAAGCCCTGGCGCGCAAGGAGCCGGCCCTCACCGCGGACGAGGGGCGGGAACTCACCGCCGAAGCGCGCCGCCTGCTGGTGCCCAACGAAGAAGGTTCCGGCTTCGCCCGCCGCTACTTCGAGATCATGCAGCGCGATCCGGCGACGGTGCTGGCGCACCGCGACATGCTGCAGGTGGTCAACGGGCTATAGGCGCCGCCAGCAGGATGCCGGGGGTCCGGTCGATGATCCGCAGGTGGAGGCGATCAGCCACGGGTTGGTCGGCGGCGGTGAGGAGGTAGAAATCGTAGCCGGGCGCGCCGGGCTTGGCGTCGATGGTCTGCCAGTTGGCCTGGCGGTAGCGGGCGCGGTAGTAGTCCAGGATCGCCTCCAGCGGCGGGCTGACCGCGACCCGCACCAGGCTGGTTCCCGCCTCCGCCCGCAGCGCCTTGGCGATGTCGCGGCTTCCGGCGAAAGGCCGGGCCTCACGGTAGGGTCCGACCGGCAGTTCCGCGGCGTACAGGAGGATGCACGGCAGCGCCAGTGCGAGCGCAACCCGGGGGTGGCGGCGCACAAGCGACAGGCATGAAAGCGTCAGGATGGGAATGAAGTAGATCGCTCCGTCTTGCGGGAACGGCACCTTGAGCCAGCGATTGGCCAGTAGCAATAAAACGCTTCCAGTCAGTGAAGTAGCGGCGCACAGTGCAAGTAATGGATCGCCCTTGCGCCGGCGTACGGCGAGGACTGCGGCGCCAAGCACCAGGATGGCCAGCGCGACCCGCACCGCGGCCGCTACTACGCCTTCGGGCACCGGCAGCACCGCCAGCGACGCCGCCGTCAGTTCCGCGAGGGTCTGCCGGAGGCTGGTCGCCCCGGTGGCGAAATCGCTCAGCAGGACGCGGTTCAGCGGAATCGCCAAAAGCACGAACAGGAAGACCACCATCGGCAGCCAGAAATCGCGCACCATCCTGCGGCGCAGCAAGGCGGTGGCGGAAGGCCCCAGTGCCAGCACCGGCACTATGAAAGACAGGCAGGCGGCGACGCTGAGAGCGAGCGAGGCCGCGGCGAGGTTCAACTTATGGGGCGCAGGCTCATCATTCGATTGGAGAAAGAGTTCCAGCCCCCAGAGCCAGAAGGCCATCGCCATGCCATAACCACGGGCTTCGGAGAGCGCGTCCACCACCAGGGGATTGAGCATCATCAGACAGACTGCGGCGGCGAACGCCCACCCGGAGAACAAACGGCGTCCAAGCCGCCACACCGCCCAGGCATAAAGCAGCCCGGCGAGCAGGCTCGGCAACCGCAGCGCGATCTCCTTCCGGCCTAGTGTGGCGGTTGAGATTCGGACCAGGAACGTATTGAGAACATGGTTATTCGGCTCGTAGTGCAAGAGCGAATCGTGCCATGGGGGGAGGACGTAGCGGGTGTAATTCCAGGCCTCCGAAGGGGTGACGTCCGCAGTCGCCGCGCGGAAGACACTGAGGGCGAAGAGCGCGGCCAGCAGGCAGAGCGCAGCCTTAGTCGATGCGGTAGAAGTGCGTTCCATTCACTTCGGTTAGTTGCGTGATGCCCCAGAATCGGGCGTACTTATTGAAGTCCTCGTAGACGAAATCCCCTTCATTCACCAGCAGATAGCGGATACCGAGGAGTCTCACGTCGCGCGCGGCGGCGCGGCGCATGCCTTCCGGAGGGCCGACCTTTTCCAGTTCGCCGGAATCGGTGAGCGGCACCCACCGGCCCGAGGGCAGCCGCACATCCACTTGCAGTTTCGCATCCCACGCCGGCTCGCATTCGAGGACGACGGTGTCGATGCGGGTGGTCCGGGGGAACTCGATCTCCAGGTGGGCGCGCGGACGCATGGCCTGCCAGGTGGACCAGCGGGTTCCGTAACTGTTGTCGAAAGCCAGCGGGGCTTCCCAGGGGTTGGGAGAAGCGCTCACCCGCCAATCCCCGGCGCGGGGTACTTCCTTTTCTTGAGAAAACACCCGCATCTCCGCGACAGTCCAGAAGTTATCGCTGGTGGAGTTGTTGGTGACGCGGACCGCCCGCACGTCCACCGGCAGGAAGCGGAAGCGTTGGCGGAAGTCCGGGGGATGCGCCTGCGGCGCCCACAGAATGTCGTTGACCAGGTTGCCCAGGGTGCTCTCGTAGCTGACGACGATGTCGCGGTCCAGGTAAGCGTCCGGGCGTCCGGCGAAGGAGAAGACCTTTTCATTGGGCGACACGTAGAGATCCAGGGCGCGCTTCAGCCCGTAATCCGGCTGGTACTTGAGGATATAGTGGTCAACCTGTTCTTTCCGAAGGGCGGCGTCAATGGGGAACTCGCCGATCCGCCACGTCCCGGAGTCGCAATACGCGGACACCACCGGCGGCCAGGCCAGGAGTCCCGTGAACGCCACGACCAGGGGCAGCGCACCGGGAATGGCTTCCAGCCCGATTCCCAGCGCTGTGGCGGCGAAAGGCGCGGCGGGGATGAGGAAGCGGGAACCGGTATTCATCCACGCCGGGGCGGCAAACACCAGCGCGGTCAGCAGCAGGCGGCGCCCTTGCGTGACACGCAAGGCCAGCAGGCTCAAGGGAAGCATGAGAAGCGCGGGGTTGAACACACCGCCGACAAGTCCTCCGCGCAGAGTGAGTTCCAGCGGAATCTGCCACCAATGCTTGATTCCCTGGTAGTGCTTCAGGGTATCGACATAAATCCGTTCCATGCCCGGGTGGTAGAAGGGGTTCGGGAACCAGGCGTTGGCGAAGGGGGCGACCGGGTTGCCCAGCCAGATCCAATTGCGGAGCACCCAGGGGGCAATCAGCACCAGCGCCGGAATGGTGACTTGGGCGAACGCGGACCAGTTGAGCCGGTGGCGCCACTTGAGCCACGCCCACGCAAAGGGGAGAGTGAGCACGGCGGTGTACTTCACTGCATAGGCATATCCGGACAATAAACCGATCAATATCAATATGTTGGATTCTTGTGTCTCATCCCATACTTGAAGTAGATAAAAAACTGCATAAATCACCGTTACAACAACTAGGTCGTTGTACGCGGAGACACCGTCCTTCGCCACCACCGGGCTGCCGAACATCAGCAAAGCGGCGAACAGCGATGCCTTTCCCAGTCCGAACCGGCGCCCGTAGCAGATCATCAGCAGGGGCAGCGCGCACAGGAACGCGAAGTGGACCATCGCCGCCGCCGAGTGCCGCCCGAAGGCAAAGGCGAACAGGTAGAGCATTTCGGCGCCGGCGGAAAGGTAGGCGTACATGCTGTGGAAGGACCAGTCGAAGCCGTGATGGCGCAGGATGCGGGCGACATTGCCCAGGTGATAGCCGCTGCCATCGGGGCTCACTTCCGGCGCCATAGCATTAAAGAAATAGTAGATGAATAGTGCCGTAAGCAATAGAGCTACAGGAACTAACCAATCCAGTGGCAATGCCGGAAGGGTGCGCCGCCGAATGCGATTCGCATGCCCGCGCCACACTGCCGCGGCGATGGCGGCGGCACCGGTCCACAGGAACACGCCCTTGCGCGCGGTCCCGGTGAGGCAGAGCAGCGTGACCAGAAGGCTGAGCAGACCGGAGCCGGCGATGAAGGCGAACAGGGCGGTTTCGAACCGGTGGAGCCGGATGCGCAAGGCGCGCAGCAGGAGACTGCCCAAGGCCAACGACACACCGACCGTGAAGCCGGCTCCGGCGAGAATGTCGATCACATCTCTCATTTAGCGCAGGAACCCAGCGGCCCTCAAATAGAAGGAGAGCTGTGCGCCGTCCTCGGGCGAGACCCAGAGCGGGTTCGTCTCGAAGGTGACGTGGAGGTCATCGTGGGACGCGATCGCGGCGGGGGGCACGGTCCGTTCCAGCCGGTAATCCCCTGCGTGGTCGCAGCGGAACGGCTCCAGGCGGACGCCGTTCACCGCCACCTGGATCGTCACCGGTCCGGTAGTGCGGAACGTGGCCGGGGGGATAGCGAATTCGGCGGCAAATTTCGAGTACCGGGAATCGCGCAGGCGGAAGCGCATCTCGGGATGGGCGAAGGCCCACCGATGATGGTCGGGTTGCGGGCTGATGTCGCGCACGATGTAGTCGGCCGCCGCGGGATCGTCCATGGCCACCCACGCGCCACGGCCGCCCGGATTCTGTCCCAGGTCCAGGGACCGCTGGGGGGGCATGGCGAACGAAGCCGGACCGCGGGCGCATCCTGCCGCCAGAATCGCCCCTATACCCACGATGAACACCCGGCTGCTCACGAAATTGGAGTATAGCAGCAGGTCCCCCTACGTATGTTATAAAGACAGAGCGCTCTCATGTCGGGGTTTGTCGGCGATTTACGCTACGGCCTCAGGGGACTGGTTCGGAATCGCGGATTCGCGGCGGCCGCCGTGCTTTCGCTGGCGCTGGGTATAGGCGCCAACACGACGATCTTCACCCTGCTGAACGCGGTATTTCTGCGCCCGGTGGCGGCGGCCGATCCGGCCACGCTGGCGGCGGTGGTCACGCTCGACGCCCACACGCCCGGACAGTTCGGCCTCAGTTACCTGAATTACCGCGATTTGCGGGACCGGAACGGCGTTTTCTCGTCGCTCCTTCTGTACTCTCCGGTAACCGCCAGTCTGACGGGACGCGGCGATCCGCAGTTAGTCATGGTGCACCTGGTGACGGGGAGTTACTTCGGCACCCTGGGCATTCGCATGGCCGTGGGGCGCGGCTTTCTCGAAGAGGAGGACGCCCCGCCGGAGGGGCTGCCGGTGGCCGTGCTTTCCTACCCGTTGTGGATGCGGCTCTACGGCGGCGACGCGCACGTGGCCGGACGCTCCATCGAGTTGAACGGGCGCCCGTACCGCATCGTGGGCGTCGCTCCGGCTGGTTTCGCCGGCCTGAACCAGATGGCCGGGGCGGAGGTGTTCCTTCCCCTCTCCGGCTTCGCCCACATCGTGCCCGCTCCGGGACTGGTGAATCGGCGGCGCGCGCTGATCTTCAGCGCGCTGGGCCGGCTCAAGCCGGGAATCACCCGGCAGCAGGCCGAGCAGCAGTTGCAGCCCCTGGCGGC
>JAFDVU010000026.1 GCA_018268835.1 Acidobacteriota bacterium
TACGACGCGGCGGCGTGGAGTGCGCCGGGCCCGTTGAGCGAAGCTTCGGTGGCCGCGGGCGGCATGCCGCAGAAGTTCCCCGATTTCACCCGTGGCAAGTGGCGGACGCGCCAACCGGTGTAGGCGCGCCCGCTATACTGGCTTGTGCGCATGACCCCGGCTACGATCTGGTGGCTGCTGCGCCGCAGCCTGGTCGCCACCCTCAACGACGGCTGCATCGGCTACGCCAAGGGCGCGGCGTACTCCGCCCTGCTCTCGTTCTTCCCGCTGTTAACCAGCGCGGCGGCGATCCTGGTGCAGACGCGCGCCGAGTTCGTCGCCTCTACGCTGGAGGGCTTCCTGAGCCAGATCGTGCCGCCGGGCGCCGAGGAACTCGTGGTGCGGCAGTTCCGCGTGATGGGCGAGCGGCCGCTCAGCATTCTGATCGGCGCCGGACTGATTTCGCTGTGGGCGGCTTCGGGCGTGATCAAGAGCCTGATCGAGGGCTTTCAGTCGGCGTACAAAGTACCGCGCAACCGCGGCATCGTGCGCCAGAGCGGCGTGGCGATGGCGCTGGTGCTGTTCAGCGCCGTGCCGCTGGTGTGCGCGTCGCTGCTGCTGCTGTTCGGTGGACAGGTGGAGCGCGCGGTGTTGCGCTGGCTTTCGGTGGACCCCATGTGGAATCCGCTCTCCGGACCGATCCAGTTCGCCAGCCGTATCGCGCGCTATGCCCTCGCGGTTGCGACCACAGTGAGCGTGACCTGTTCGCTGTACTACTTCGGGCCCAACCGGCGGCAGCGCTGGAGCATGGTCTGGCGCGGCGCCCTGCTGGCGGCGGTGTTGTGGTTCTTCGCCACCCTGGGATTTGCCTGGTATGTGCGCAACCTGGCGCGATACAACGTGATGTACGGCTCGATCGGGACGGGAATTGCGCTGCTCGTGTGGATGTACCTGATCGCGTTGATCGCGCTGGTGGGCTGTGAATTCAACGTCGAATACGAACGAATGACGGCCTAAGGAAAACTCCGTACTACAATCGAATTTGGTGAAATTCGCATCCCTAATTGCGCTGGCTGCTTCCGGGTGTGCCTGGGCGGCGGCGAACTCGTGGACCGTGGTGTCCGAGGCCGAGGCCGAGCCGATCCACAGCGCCATCGTCCGCAAGGAGGCATGGACCGTAGAACCCGTGCGCAGGCTGCGGCAGGAAGCCGAGCGGCGCCTGCGGGAGGGGCCCTGGAGCGTGACCTTCGATCGCCCCGCGGGCGTGCAGTTGGATGGGCACGACTATTACAGCCAGGCGCCCTATTGGTGGCCGCAGGCCGACCCCAAGGCGCCCTATGTGCGCCGCGACGGCCAGGTCAATCCGGACCGCTTCATGGCCAACAAGAACGCCATCAACGCCATGAGCGCGGCGGTGTTCACACTGGGCACCGCGGGCTACCTGTTGGACGAACCGCGCTACGCCAAACGGGCGGCGCATATCCTCCACGTCTGGTTCATCGATCCGAAGACCCGCATGAACGCCTCGCTCGAATACGCGCAGGCGGTGCGCAACTTCAACGACGGACGCGGTTCGGGCGTGCTGGACGGACGCGTCTTCATCCGGGCGATTCAAGGGATGGAGTTTCTGGCCGAGACCGGCGAGTGGGACGAAAAGGAAGAGGCCGCGGTGCGCAAGTGGTTCCGCGAGTACCTGCACTGGCTGTCCGCGTCGGATCACGGCCTGGAGGAGAAAAACAGCGGCAACAACCACGCCACGTGGTGGACCGCGCAGGCGATGGCGGTGGCTACCTTCGTAGGCGACCAGGGCGCGCTGCAAACGGCCGAAAACTGGTATCGCGAACAGAACCTGGGCAGGCAGATTCTGGCCGGCGGCGCGGCGCCGCGCGAAGAGGCGCGCACGAAATCGCTCTCCTACTCGGCGTTCAACCTGGAGGCGATGGCCACGGTGTGCCGGATCGCGCAGGTGAACGGAGTGGACCTGTGGACCGCGCGGGCCAGGAGCGGCGCGACCATTTCCACCGTGATCGACTACCTGACCCCGTTCCTTTCCAATCCGAAGAAGTGGCCCAAAGAGCAGATCGCCGAGTATACCAACGAAGGGCCCTACAGCCTGGCGTTCGCGGGAATGGGGCTGAAGAAGCCCGAGTACATCGCGTTGTACCGCAAGCTGTCAGGCAGCGAGAACGCGTGGCTGGTGCTGGTCGATCTGCTGGCCAGCCGCTGGGAAGCGGCCGGGCACCAGACGCGGCACTAGCAGCCCGGGGCAGAAGTGCCAAAACGCCGCTTAGTAAGAGCCCGCTACCCGATCACGTGATACGCAATGAACGCCCCGATGTAGGCAAGTACGCCCATGTAAACGAATTGCAGGATGGGCCACTTCCAGCCGCCGGTTTCGCGGCGCACCACCGCGATGGTGGAGATGCACTGCATCGCGAAGGCGAAGAAGACCAGCAGGGCGAAGGCTCCGCCGGTGCTGAGATCGCTGCGCAGCGCGCGCTGCAGGTCCAGCGCGTGGGATTCCGGGTCCATGCCGTAGATCGCGCCCAGCGTGCTGACGATGGTTTCGCGCGCGGCCAGCGACGTGATGAGACCGATCCCGATCTTCCAGTTGAAACCGAGCGGCTTGATCAGAGGCTCGATGGTGCGGCCCAGGGTGCCGGCCAGCGAATCGCCGATCTCCGGCGGCTTGCCGCCCGAGTAGGGCAGGTGCGCCATCACCCACAACACCACGGTCACCAGCAGGATGACGGTTCCGGCGCGGCGCAGGAAGACCTTGGAGCGGTCCAGCAGGCGCAGTCCGAGCGATTGCACAGTGGGCCAGCGATAGGCCGGCATCTCCAGCACGAAGGGCGCGCGCGCGCTCTTGAGCACCGAAGATTTCAGCAGTTTCGCGGTGGCCACCGCCGCCAGGAAGCCGAGCACGTAGAGTCCGAGCAGCGCCGCCACCTGGGCGTTGACGAACGGCCCGAGCAGCGGGTGGTTGGGGATGAACGCGGCGATCAGCAGCGCGTACACCGGCAGGCGCGCCGAGCAGGTCATGAAGGGCGCGATCAAAATGGTGGCCATGCGGTCGCGCTTGTTCTCAATGGTGCGCGTGGACATGATCGCCGGCACCGCGCAGCCGTAGGCCGAAAGCAGCGGGATGAAGCTCTTGCCCTGCAAGCCGGCCCGCGCCATTGTGCGGTCGGCGATGAGCGCCGCGCGCGCCAGGTAGCCGGAGTCTTCCAGGATGCCGATGAACAGGAACAGGAACAGCACCTGCGGCAGGAACACGAGCACGCTGCCCACGCCGCGCCAGATGCCTTCCACCAGCAGCGAGCGCAGCAACCCGCCGGGCAGCACGGAGGCAAGCCAGTTGCCGCTGATATCGAAGGCCGTCTGCGCCACCGCGGTGATCGGGGCGGAGGCCATGAAGATGGTGCGGATGACCCCGACAATTACCACCAGGAAGACCAGCGGGCCGCCCACCGGATGCAGGAACACGCGGTCGAGGCGGCGCGTCCACTTGGGCGGGATGGGCGCGCGGTAGGCGGCGCGGCTACCCACTGCGCCGGCCCATTCGCGGCACTTGGGCACGTCCTGCAGGACCGGCAGTTCCTTGGGCTGCGGCCGGGGCATGGCTCCGGCCAGGAAATCGAAGATCTGCTCCACGCCGGCGCCGACGCGCGCGCTGACCAGTACCACCGGAGCGCCGAGTTGCGCCGCGAGCGCCGTGACGTCGATCCTGCCGCCGCGCGCTTCAAGGTCGTCGGCCATGTTGAGGATGATCAGAGTGGGGAGGCCGAGTGCGAGGATGGGGGCGGCGAGCATCAGGTGGCGCGCCAGGTTGGTCGAGTCCAGCACCAGCAGGACGGCGCCCGGCCTGGAGGTGCCTTCGCGGCGTCCGTGGAGGACGTCGTAGGCGACCTGCTCGTCTTCGCTGCGCGGCGAGAGGCTGTAGATGCCGGGGAGGTCGATGATTTCGAGCGCGCGTCCGTCGGCGAGCTCGGCGATGCCGGTGTGTTGTTCGACGGTGACGCCGGGAAAGTTGGCGACCTTCTGGCGCAGCCCGGTGAGCCGGTTGAACAGGGTGGTTTTACCCGAGTTGGGCGGACCGACCAGCGCCACGGTGCGCACCGCCGCCGGGCGGGGCAATTCGGTGACCGGCGCCGCGGAGCACCCGTGGCAATCGCCGCACTGGCTCACATATTCCTCTTGCTGTGGATGGATTCGGGGCGGACTTTGAGACGGCGCGCGGTCTCCCGGCGGAGCGCGATTTCCGAGCCGTCCACCTGGAAGACGCGCGGGTCGCCGCCGGGGGCGCAGCATCCCGCGATGACGCGGGTGCCGGGGAGGAAACCGAGTTCCATCAGGCGGCGGGCGTCCTCGCCCGGGAGGTCGATGCGGTCGAGCACCGCGGAATCGCCTTTGCGGAGGTCACCGAGGGTTCCCAGCGGCGCTTCGGAGTGGGTACTGTTGCTACTCAGTTGCAACACGATTCCAGTATGCCCTGGTCCGAAATCCTTGTCAAGTGCGGGTCTGGCGGTTTTCTTTTTGCGGTTGGCCACGGATCCCTTAATCGCCTCCAAGTGCGAGAAAATAAAGGATAACAAAAATGCAAGCCAAATATCGGGTGCGCCGTGTCCGCCTCCCGGACCTGCCGCGGATCCTGGAGATCGAGCGTGCGGGTTTCGGCAAGTGGGCCTGGGACCGCAATCTATTTGCAGAATATACCCACACCTGCGGGGAGCATTTCCTGGTCGCCGAGGAGGGGGGTAAGGTGGTGGGGTACGCGATCGCCTGCCTGGAGCGCGGCATGGCAAGCCTGGATTCCATCGCGGTCGCTCCGGAAGCCCGCGGAAAAGGCGCCGCCGCGCGCCTGCTGGCCTCGCTGGTACGGCGCCTGAAGCGTCGCGGGGTGGCGCGGTTGGCCCTCATGGTGAAAGTGACGAACCGGCGGGCGCGCGCGTTTTACGAAAGGCACGGGTTCCGCCGGGTGCGCCAGGTGGCTCGGTACTACGAAGACGGGCAGGATGGGGTACTCTACCACCTGGATCTGGCAGTGGAGTAGGGCGCTACTTAGCGTCGACGACGGGTTCGCGCGGCGAGGTTCCGTCCGCCGGGTTCACCTTGGCTCCGGGCGGGGCGGCCACGGGACCACGCAGCAGCGGATCGCCGGTGCGCTTCATCCAGGCGTCGAGACGGCCGCGCATTTCGCGCAGGGCGGTAGCGGAGCGCGGATCGGCAGCCAGGTTGTGCTCCTCGTTGGGATCGAAGACCAGGTCGTACAACTGCTCGCGATCCTGCGGCTGCTCACGCCATCCGGCATCCAGCCAGAGGCTCTTGCTGGGCCCGTCGTCGCAGTTCGGCAGCACGGGCGCGGTGCGGTCGCCGTAGCGGCGGATGTACTTCCAGCGGGTGGTGCGGACGGCGCGCTTGGGTTCGTAGGAGGCGTGGTAGTTGACTTCGGCGAAAGCCTCCTCGCGGACCTGCGCGGTCTCGCCGCGCAGCAGCGGCGTCAGGCTGCGGCCTTCGATCCATGAGGGAGGCTTCACGCCGGCCGCTTCGCACAGCGTCGGAAAGAGGTCGATGTGGGAGACCATGGCGTCGCACACCTTGCCGCCGCGGAAGATGCCGGGGCCGCGCAGGATCAGCGATACGCCCCATCCCGCGTCGGTGAGGTTGCACTTCATGCGCGGGAAGGCGATGCCGTGGTCGGTAGTGGAGACCACCAGGGTGTTTTCGGCGAGGCCGTTGCGTTCGAGCGCTTCGAGCACCTTGCCGACACCGTCGTCGAGGATGCGCGCGCTCGCGTGGAAGCCGGCCATATCGCCGCGCGTGGCCGCGGTATCGGGAATGGGCGCGGGCGGCAGGATGAAGCGCGCGTCGTCGGCCGGCGTCGGAGGCGCGTACTCGCGGTGGGTTTCGAAGAAGCCGACGTCGAGGAAGAAGGGCTGCTTCGGTTTACGGTCGAGGAAGGCGACGGCGCCGGGGGCGACGTCGGCGGCGTGCGTGGTGCGGTGCCGCAGTATCTCGTCGTAGCCGATGGTTTCGGGCTTGGCCGCGATGTGCTGCAAGCCCCCGAGCACGCTGTGATAACCGGCATCGCGCAGCGGGTAGAGCACGTGCTTGCGGTAATCGTTCAGCGAGAAGCCGCGGTGCGCAAGCCCGAGCATGCCGTTCTGGTGGGCGTACTGTCCGGTGAGCAGGCAGGCGCGGCTCGGCGAACAGGTCGGCGCTGCACTGAAAGCCTGGCGGAAGAGGACGCCTTCGCTCGCGAGCTTCTTCAGGTTCGGCGTCGGGACGGCGTGCCCGTAGGGCGACAGATACCGCCCGGAATCGTGCGAGTGAATGTAGAGGATGTTGGGTGGAGCGGCGCCGGCCGCGCGCGCGGCTCCCGCGGCGAAAAGTGAGGTTTGCAGGAAGTCCCGTCTCGATGCCATGGTTCGGATCTCTCCGAACCATAGTACTCCCACGGGTGCGTTATGCGACCGCGCGGGCGGCAGCGGCGTCGCGGAATTCGTGCGAGAGGATGCGCACCGCGGTCGATTCATGCGAACTGCGCAGCACTTCGCCCCACAGGTAGAGGCGCATGCGCTGGCGGCCGTGATAGAGTCCGGGCCAGTCCAGCACCATCTCGACTTCGATGCCGGGTTCGAGCGGCCGCCCGATTTCGATGGTGATGCCGCCGGCGCTCATGTCGATCGTCCGCCCGCTGCCCGAGCACGCCACCGCGGTCTGCCGGTATGCCCGGAAGCGCAGCGCCGTGACGAACCCGTAGCGGGCGTTGGCCCTCCGATTTTTGATGTCCGATTTGGTTCGTTTAGGCATCATTCGATTCCATTTTCACGTCCCCGTGTAAAAACGGAATGAACAGCACGTGTCAGAACGGAGAACGGGGTGAAATACCGATTTCCAACTACTATTATAGTCGGATGGATGTATACTGTGGTTTGTCCAATATGCGTCCAAAACTCGCCAGGCTTGAACTTCAGATCATGGAGATCCTCTGGAACCGCGGCGCGTGCTCGGTTCGTGAGATCCAGGAGGCCTTTCCCGAGAAGGCGCGGCCCGCCTTCACGACGATCCAGACCACGGTTTACCGGCTCGAGGCGAAGAAGGCGGTTCGCATTGCCAAGAGGGTCGGCAATGCGAATGTGTTCGAGGCAACAGTCTCGCGGCGGGCGGCGGAGAACCGTTTGATCGACGACTTGCTGGGGATGTTCGGCGGTCGTGTGAAACCGGTGATGGCGCGCCTGGTGGAGTCCGGCAAACTCAGCCTGGAAGATATCCGGGAAGCCGAGCTGGCTATTTCGCGCGCGGGGAAGGGAAAGAAGCGATGATTCCAACGTATTTGATCCCACTGGCCAACCATCTGTGGCAATCCACCGTCTTTGCCGCTACGACGGGATTGCTCTGCTTCGCGTTGCGAAAACACCAGGCTTCCATACGCTATTGGCTGTGGCTGGCGGCGTCCGTGAAGTTTCTGGTTCCGCTTTCGCTGCTGATCGATCTCGGCAGCCGGATCAAAGCGCTGTCGGTTCCCTCGGTCGCCCCCACCCCCCTCTCGTCCATGGTGAGGGACTTCAGCCAGCCGTTCACATTGCCGGTTCCGGCGCCCCTGCTGGAACGCGTGCCGAACGCACCGAGCCCGATTCCGGCCGTGCTGTTCGCCATCTGGATATGCGGTTCTGCCGCCAGCGCCTTCTGGTGGTTGTGCTCATGGCTGCGCATGCGGGCGGCGGTGCGCACCGCTTCGCCGCTGGAAACGGACCTCCCTCCCGGCATCGAGCCCGTGAGAGTAATGAAGTCTTCGGTGCTTGTCGAGCCATGCGTTTTCGGCATTTTCGATCCTGTGCTTCTGGTGCCCGACGGCATTACCGAGCATCTCACCCACGAACAACTGGAGACGATCTTCCTGCATGAGATCTGTCACGTTCGCCGCCGCGACAACTTAGCCGCTGCCGTCCATATGACGATGGAAACTCTGTTCTGGTTTTATCCCCTGGCTTATTGGATCGGGCGCCGGTTGCTGAACGAACGCGAGAGTGCCTGCGACGAAGAAGTGCTGCGCATCATCCCCAAACCGGAAGCCTATGCGCGCGGGATTCTCGCAGTCTGCAGGCTCGGGGTGCGGGTGGCGCCGGTTTGCGCCGCCGGGGTCGCGGGCTCCGGCCTCAGGAAACGAATCGACTCGATCATGGGGCGCCGTGTCGATATCCGACTGGGTTTGGGACGGAAGTTGCTGGTGGCTGCCGCGCTGGCTGTGGCAATGGTTGGACCGTTCCTGGCGGGCGTGTTGTTCGTCAGGGCGGGCAGCGCTCAAACGCAGGGTGCCGTTGCCGGCGTTTCACCATTCGGGGTGGCATCTGTCAGGCGGAACCGGAGCGGCGAGCGGAACAGCGGGTTCAGGAGATTCGTGGGAGGCGTGTTGAATGCCAGAAACATCACGCTCAAAATGTTAATTACCTTCGCCTATGACTTACCCGAGGACCGCGTCCTGCAGGGCCCGGCGTGGCTCGATTCCGAGAGATACGACGTCCTCGCGAAACCGGATCAGGGCGGCGGCCAGGCTGTCGATCAATCGATGGGTGCAATGCGTCTCCGCACACAGGCGCTCCTGGCGGATCGTTTCAAGGTGATACTTCACAAGGAGACGAGGCGGTTGCCGATCTTCAGGCTGCTGGTAGACAAGGACGGCCCCAGTCATCTCCAACCGGCCAAGGGCACCGCACCGGATTTGTTTACCAACGGACACCACGTCACGTGTCAGGCAGCCTCGATGGCGTTCTTCGCCAGGAATTTCCTCACGGGACAACTTGGAGGGCCGGTTTTGGACGAAACCGGCATCGTGGGGAATTTCGATTTCTCGCTGGACTGGGGTCCCGATGACATCTCGCCGCGAAGGCCGCCCGACGGCGGCGAACTGCCTGCGGCTCCGGATCCGACGGGCCCTTCCTTGTTCACCGCCCTCAGGCAGCAACTCGGCCTCAAGGTGGAAGCGGGCAAAGGCCCGGTGGAAGTCCTGGTTATCGACCACGCGGAGAAGGCCTCGAAGAATTAGAATCGCGCGCCCGGCAAGGCAAAAAAAGAAAGCGCCGGCAACAGGATTTGCCGGCGCCTCCGAGCTGCCGAATTACTTCTTTTTGCCCTGGTTGGCGACCGCTTCCATGGCCGCCTTCACCTTTTCGGGATCGCCGAGATAGTAGCGGTTCAGCGGCTTGAGGTTGTCGTCGAGTTCGTACACCAGCGGCATGCCGGTGGGGATGTTGAGCTCCACGATGTCCTGCTCGCTGATGTTGTCCAGGTATTTGACGAGCGCGCGCAGGCTGTTGCCGTGCGCGGCGATTAGTACGCGCTGTCCGCTGATGACGGCCGGCGCGATGGTCTCATGCCACAGCGGGAGGAAGCGCGCCACCGTGTCCTTGAGGCACTCGGTGAGCGGCAGTTCCTCCTTGGAGAGGCCCTGGTAGCGCGGGTCGCGGCCCGGGAAGCGCTCGTCCTCGGGAGCCAGCGCGGGTGGCGGAATGTCGTAGCTGCGGCGCCAGATTTTCACCTGGTCCTCGCCGAACTTCGCCGCCGTCTCGGCCTTGTTGAGGCCCTGCAGCGCGCCGTAGTGGCGCTCGTTCAGGCGCCAGGAGCGGTGCACCGGGATCCACATCTGGTCGAGTTCGTCGAGCACGGTCCACAGGGTTCGGATGGCGCGCTTGAGCACGCTGGTGTAGGCCACGTCGAAGACGTAGCCCTCCTTCTTGAGCACCTGCCCGCCTTCGCGCGCTTCCTGCCGGCCCTTTTCGCTCAGGTCCACGTCGGTCCAGCCGGTGAACCGGTTCTCTTTGTTCCACGTGCTTTCGCCGTGGCGCACGAGTACGAGTTTCTTCACCGGCTGTACGCCTTTCTGCCGGGGAACACCGCGGAGGCGCCCAGCTTCTCTTCGATGCGCAGCAACTGGTTGTACTTGGCGATGCGGTCGGTGCGGCTGGCGGAGCCGGTCTTGATCTGGCCGGCATTGGTGGCGACGGCGAGATCGGCGATGAGCGGGTCCTCGGTTTCGCCGGAGCGGTGGCTGACGACGGCGGTGTAGCCGGCGTTGGCGGCCATCTGCATGGCTTCGAGGGTTTCCGTGAGGGTGCCGATCTGGTTCACTTTGATGAGGATCGAATTGGCCACGCCGGCATCGATGCCGCGCTGGAAGATCGAGGGGTTGGTGACGAACACGTCGTCGCCCACGAGCTGGATCTTATCGCCCACGGTATCGGTGAGCAGTTTCCAGCCCGGCCAGTCCTCTTCGGACATGCCGTCTTCGATGGAGAGGATGGCCGGATACTGGCGCACCCAGTTGGCCCAGTATTCCACCATCTGCTCGCTGGTGCGCTCGCTCTTATCGCTCTTCTTGAAGATGTACTTGCTGTCCTTGAAGAATTCGCTGGCGGCCGGATCCAGGCAGATGCCGACGTTCTCGCCGGGCTTGTAGCCGGCCTGCACGATGGCTTCGAGCACGCTCTCGATGGCTTCTTCGTTGGACTTGAGCATGGGGGCGAAGCCGCCCTCGTCGCCGACCGCGGTGGAGTAGCCCTTCTTGCTGAGCACCTTCTTGAGCGTGTGAAACACTTCGACGCCCATGCGCAGCGCTTCGCTGAACTTCGGCGCGCCGAAGGGAGCGATCATGAATTCCTGCACGTCCACGGAGTTGTCCGCGTGCGCGCCGCCGTTGATGATGTTCATCATGGGGACGGGCAGGGTGTTGGCGCCGGCGCCGCCCAGGTAGCGGTAGAGCGGGGTGCGCTGCGAAACCGACGCGGCGCGCGCTGCCGCCATGGAGACCGCGAGGATCGCGTTGGCGCCGAGCCGGCCCTTATTCGGGGTGCCGTCGAGCGCGATCATGATGCGGTCGATCTCGCCCTGCTGCGTGGCGTCCTTGCCGTGCAGCGCCTGCGCGATCTCGCCGTTGATGTGGGAGACGGCTTTCTGCGTGCCTTTGCCCAGGTAGCGGCCCTTGTCGCCGTCGCGCAACTCGACTGCTTCATGTTCGCCGGTTGAAGCGCCGCTCGGCACCGCCGCGCGGCCCATGCTGCCGTCAGCCAGAAATACGTCGGCTTCCACCGTCGGATTCCCGCGGGAATCCAGAATCTCTCTGCCTGCTACTCGTACGATCGTCGTCAAAGTGATGCTCCTTATAAAAGCGTTCCGCCTTCAGTTGTTCGCGATCAGCGCTCCACGCGGGCTGACCGCCTGGTTATGCCACCACGGTGATTCCACCCTCGGTGACGGTATGACCGTTGGCGCGATCCACGTCCGGATCGAATCCGATGACACTCGAATCCGGCACTTTCACGCCTGTATTGATGATTGCCCGCCGGATGCGGCTATAGCGTCCAATCTCCGCACCGGGCAACAGGATCGAGTACTCTACTTCACAATAACTGTTTACGCGAACGCCCGGGGAAAGCACGCAGTGCATCACCCTTCCGCCGCTGACGATGCACCCGGCGCTGACCACGCTATCCACCGCGATGCCCATGCGCCGCCCTTCCTGCGCGAATACGAACTTGGCCGGCGGTTGTTGCGTGACCTTGGTGCGAATGGGCCAGCGCGTGTCGTACAGGTTGAATTCCGGGGTCACCGACACCAGGTCCATGTTGGCTTCGTAATAGGCGTCGAGAGTGCCGACGTCGCGCCAGTAGCGAGCCTGTTTGGCGTTCATGTCGCGGAAGTCGTAGGCCACGACACGGGCCTTGCCGAGCAGGCGCGGGATCACGTCCTTGCCGAAATCGTGGCTCGAGCCGGGATCCTCGGCATCCTCGTGGAGCGCGCGCACCAGCACTTCCGGCTGGAACAGGTAGATTCCCATCGACGCACTCACCATGGAGGCATCGAACCGCGAGGGGAAGGGGTGCCCGTGCTGCGGTTTCTCTTCGAAATCGGTCACCGTGAAATCTTCGGCGATCTGCACCACGCCGAGGCGGGTCGCGTCCGCGGGCGGCGCCTGAATCGTCGCGATGGTGACTTCGGCCCGGTTCGCGCGGTGCCACTCCACCATCTCGCGGTAGTCCATTTTGTAAATGTGGTCGCCCGCCAGGATCAGAACCTCTTTGGGATCCTCCGCCTCGATGCTCTGGAAGTTCTGGAACACCGCGTCCGCCGTGCCCTGGTACCAGTCCCCGTGGACGCGCTTCATGGGCGCCAGAGCCTCAATGTATTCACCGAGTTCGGGGGAGAGAATGTTCCAGCCGTCGCGGACGTGGCGGGTCAATTCCAGGCTCTTATACTGTGTCAGGATAAAAACCCGGCGCACGTCGGAGTTGATGCAGTTGGAGAGGGTGAAATCGATAATCCGGTAAGCGCCGCCGAACGGTACGGCCGGTTTGGCCGTATCGCGGGTCAGAGGATGAAGGCGTTCACCGGCCCCTCCCGCGAGCAGGATTGCCAGAACGTTTTGCATCAGCCTAACTTCCTGAAAATAAAGGATTTTTTAACCATGCCGGCGAAGCACGGGGCTACCATCGAAAATTTGCTCTTGACAATCCTGTTCAACTCCATATGATATCAGTACCTCTTGTGTGAAGTGTAGGAATTTAAACGGGGTTGCGCCGTTGACGCGCTGGTTGACAGGGTCTCGGAGAACCCGGACATTCGCATAGGGAATCCAGGTACGAGCAGGGAGGTGCATTCGTTTGGCGGAAGTTAGGCTTCAGGAGGGCGAAACGCTGGAAAACGCCCTTCGCCGCTTCAAGCGTAAGGTTCAACAGGAAGACATCATCAAAGAAGTGAAACGTCATTCCTTCTACCTGAAGCCGGGCGAGAAGCTCCGGGTCAAGCAAGCGCTGGCCCGCAAACGAAACCGGAAGAAGTCACGCCGGGAGATCGAGTAAGGTACCAGGTCGCGGGGTCATAAAAGCCCCGCCGGGCCACATCCATATCAAAGTCGATAACGGGTTCACGTATGCCGGAATTCCAGGACCGCGTCCTCAAGTGCGTCGATTGCGGAGCAGATTTCGTATTCACAGCGGGAGAACAGCACTTCTTCCACGACAAGAATTTCAAGAACGAGCCTAAGCGCTGCAAGGCCTGCAAGACCAAGCGCCAGGGCTCCGGCGGTGGCGGCGGTGGCTTTGCCAAGTCCGAGACCATGACCACGTGCTCGCAATGTGGCCGGGAAACCACCGTTCCGTTCAAACCGACCCAGGGCCGCCCCGTGTATTGCCGGGAGTGCTTTCTGAGCCGGAAAGCGAGTGGCGCCAGCGCGTAGTCTGTCAGGTTCCCATCTTTCGGGCAGTCTCGCCGCAGCTCTGCCCTGAACAACCTTCCCTCCAGGCTTTGGCCGGTGGGCCGGGGCTGACGCCCCGGCCCCGCTGCCGGGGGTAGTGTGCCCGCGACTCCGCTGCGTGGCACAATAGCGGGATGGCCGGCGGCAATTCTGAAATCTCCCACGTCAGCGACACCGCGCTCATGGTGGCGGCGGCGCGGGCGCGCGAAACCGCGCGGCCGGACGGCCTGGTTCGCGACCCGTATGCCGACCGCCTGGCGGGCGAACGCGGCCACGCGATCCTGGACGCCAGCCCGCGCGGCGATATCCTGACCTTCGGGGTGGGGATGCGCAGCCGCTTCCTCGACGACCTGCTGCTCGAACTCCTCGCCGAGGACCGCCTCGATACCGTGCTGCTGCTCGGCGCCGGGCTCGATACGCGGCCGTGGCGGCTGGACCTGCCGCCGCAACTGCTCTGGATCGAAGCCGATTTCCCCGGCATGCTGGACTACAAGAGCGCGATCCTGACCGACGCGCCGCGCTGCCGTCTGGAACGGCGTCCGGGCGACCTCACCGATCCGGCCGCACGCGCAGCGGCCTTCGCCGGCACCGGTCCGCGCACCCTGCTCATCACCGAGGGCCTGCTCATGTACCTGCCGGCGGAAGCGGTGGAAGGCATCGCCTCCGATGCGGCCGCCGCCCAGGTGGGCTACTGGATCATGGACCTGACCTCCGACGCGTTCTCTTCCCGGATCACTCAACAGGACCAGGCCATCGAGAACGTGCGCGCCCGGACCGCGATCAAAGGGTCCGCGATGCAGGCGGCGATCGAGCGCCACGGCTGGCGCGGCATGCGGCTGCGCAGCTACACGCGCGACGTGATGTCGATCGCCGGAGCGCGCATCGCGGCTATGATGGAGGCGCGCGCCGCAGCGGGGTTGCCGCGCATGGAACCGGCGCCGGCGGACGATCCGAGTGGAGTGCACGTCTTCAGCCGCGCCACTACGGGCTGATCGCGATGCCGAAGCCGAAGCGCAGCAGGCGGCGCAGCGTGGCCGTGTCGCCGGACCGCGGCACGTACTCGGTCAGGCTCATCCCGGCGATTTCGTGCCGCGCGCGCAGTGATACCAGTGCGGCGATCAGCGCATCCGGATCCAGGCCTCCGGGCACGGGATAGACACTGTCGGGAAAGCGCGTGCCGTCCAGCACGTCGTAATCCACGTGGAGGTAGAGCGGGTCGCCGGGCGCCAGTCCGTCACAGTGGTCGAGCACCGCGATGCCGTGGCGCGCGATGTAGTCGTTCTCCGCGGAGCCGGTGTCGCGCAGTCCGGCGAAAACCACCTGACCGGGAGAGAGCGGCAGCGGCACCAGGCAGGCGAGCGATGGCGGACCTTCTCCGAGCAGAGTGCGCAGCACCATCCCGTGAAAGTTGGCCGAGGGGGAGGATGCCGGCGTGTTGAGGTCGGCATGCGCGTCGAACCAGATCACGCGCAGACGTCCGCCGCGCCAGAGGTTGAGCGCCGCAATGACGGCCAGTTCGCCACCGCAATCGGCGCCGAAGTGGTACACCGGTCCGCGGACTCCCCCCAGATGTTCGGCCACGGCGCGCGCGTGCGCGGCAATGGCGCGCAGGTTGCGCACGCCCTCCTCGGCAACGCCGGTGGCCAGCAGCGGCGCGGGGACCACGTCGGCGTCGGGAAGCAGGTCGCGCAGCGGCGGCCACGCCTCCTCCAGGCGATTGCCCGGAGGCGCGCCGTGGGAGTGCGGAATCAGCAGGACGATCATCCTTGGCCGCTTCTATTATCCGCGTGCCGGGCGCCAATGCGTCAAAATGGACGTATGCGCGCCGTTCGTTTCGTCACGCTGCTGACGTCCGCCCTCATGACACTGTATTCGCAAACACCTACCCCTCCCTCCGCGCCGCGCCACGATCATCGCGACGCGCGGCACGGTGAGACTGTCATTGACCCGTACTTCTGGATGCGCGAGAAGTCCAACCCCGAAGTCGTCCGGTACCTGGAAAGCGAGAACGCCTACACCCAGGCGATGACCGCGAACCTGAAGCCGTTCGAGGACAAGCTGTACCAGGAGATGCTGGGCCGCATCAAGCAGACCGATCTCGACGTGCCGGTGCGGCGCGGCGACTACCTGTACTACGCGCGCACCGAGCAAGGGAAGCAGTACCCGATCCGCTGCCGGCGTAAGGGCGGCATGCAGGCGCCGGAAGAGATCGTGCTCGATCCCAACGAGATGGCGAGGACCCACAAGTTCGTCGGGATCGGGCGCATGGCATACTCCGACGACGGCAACCTGCTGGCCTACACGGTGGATTTCACCGGCTTTCGCCAGTTCGAACTGCATGTAAAGGACCTGCGCAGCGGCGCGACCCTGCCCGATACCACGGAGCGGGTCACGGCGGTCGAGTTCGCGGCCGACAACCGGACACTGTTCGTGGTGACCGAGGACGCGGTCACCAAGCGCAGCGACAAACTGTGGCGCCACGTGCTCGGGACCGCCGCCTTCGAACCGGTGTACGAGGAGAAGGACGAACTCTACGATATCGGGCTCGGCAAAACGCGCGACCGGCAGTTCCTGCTGCTCGGCATAGAAGCCAAGGACACCAGCGAAATGCGCTACCTGCGCGCGGACCGTCCGCGGGACGGCTTCGCGGTGATGGCGCCGCGGCGCTCCGGGCACCGCTACTACGCCGACCATCGCGAGGGACTGTTCTACATCCGCACCAACCGCGACGGGATCAATTTTTCGGTGGCGACCGCGCCCGAAGCGGATCCCGCGGAGAAAAACTGGCAGGTCTGGCTGCCGCACCGAAAGGACGTGCTGCTCAACGATATCGACCTGTTCCGCGATTTCGCGGTGGCGGTGGAGCGGTCCGAAGCGGTGGATCGCCTGCGCATCTACCGCTTCGCCGGCAAGGCGTGGAGCGAGATCGCGTTTCCCGAGACGGTGTACTCGGCGTTCCCCGGCGGCACCGTGGAGTTCGCCTCGCCGACCTATCGCTACAACTACCAGAGCTTCATCACGCCCTCCAGCATTTACGATTACGACGTGGCCACCGGCAAGTCCACGCTGCTCAAGCGGCAGGAAGTGCTTGGGGGCTACGATCCGGCGCAGTACGCCAGCGAGCGCCTCTGGGCGACGGCGCGCGACGGCACGAAGGTGCCGGTGTCCATCGTGTATAAGAAAGGCTTCGTGCGCGACGGGAGCCACCCGCTGTTCCTCTACGCCTACGGTTCCTACGGGTTCGGCACGCCGGCCACGTTTTCGAGTAACCGCCTGAGCCTGCTCGACCGCGGGATGGCCTTCGCGATCGCCCAGATCCGCGGCGGCGACGAGATGGGCTGGCAGTGGCGGCTGGACGGCATGCTCATGAAGAAGAAGAACACGTTCTTCGACTTCGTGGACAGCGCCGAATTCCTGGTGAAGGAGAAGTGGACGTCGAAGGACCGGTTGGTGATCGAAGGCGGCAGCGCGGGCGGCCTGTTGATGGGCGCGGTGGTGAACCTGCGGCCGGACCTGTTCAAGGCGGTGCACCTCGCGGTGCCGTTCGTGGATGTGATGAACACCATGATGGACGCCACCCTGCCGCTGACCGTGGGCGAATATCTGGAATGGGGCAACCCCAACGACGAGGCCGCGTATGCCTACATGAAGTCTTACAGCCCCTACGACAACCTGGAAAAGCGCGCCTACCCGGCCATGCTCGTGACCACGAGTTTCAACGATAGTCAGGTGATGTATTGGGAGCCGGCCAAGTACGTGGCGCGGCTGCGCACGCTGAAAACGGACTCGAATCCGCTGCTGCTCAAGATCAAGATGGATCCGGCCGGGCACGGAGGCGCCTCCGGGCGCTACGACCGTCTGCACGACCAGGCCTTCGAGTATGCCTGGATGCTCTCCCAGGTAGGGATCAGGGAATAGGGGGAAATCCGGCCTATACCGCCGGTCTTAGCGGCCGGTAGCGGCGGCGGGCGCGCGCGCCGATCAACTCCGCGACGTCTTCGAGAAGGCTGGGCAGATCTTCGGTGTGCACGCTCATCAGCGGGTCGGGGGCGTGGAACGGGGTCTCGCCGTCGTCGGCGGAGGAACTTACGACCGCGGTCGCCGGACGGTACTCCTTGACCCGCGCGTAGGCGAGGATATCGGAGCTGAACCGCTGATCGGTAAGCACCAGTTCGTAACGTCCCGCGTCCAGCTTGAACATCGCTTCGGCCGGAGATGCGGCGACATCCACGTCATACCCGCCTGCTTGCAGAATGGTCTGCAGGGCCAGCCTCGGTGCCAGGTCGCCGTGAATCAGCAGGACTCGCGCCAACCCCAAATTCTGGCCGGGGTCTTTCGGGCGCGGCAAAGTGGAGGGCATGTCGAATCCACTTATACTGTACTCGAAACTTGCGTATTTTCAGCCTTTTTTTCGATTCTTTACCAATGGGTGGTGAAATGCCCCATGGAATGGCTTAAACCATACTGCCCATCCGTCCGCTTCGGAAGTCGTCTACCGCTTGAATGATTTCCTCTTTGCTATTCATAACAAAGGGTCCGTGGCGCGCCACGGGCTCTCCCAACGGGTCTCCCGCGAGGAGCAGCACGCTCAGTTCGGAGCCGCCCACGTTGCGGATTCTCACCCCTTCGCCGCTCCGGTCCAGCAAACCGATCTGCTTTGGGTGGATTAAGCTTCCGCCTGACTCGGCTTCGCCTTCGACCACGTAAAGGAACGCGTTCGCGCGCCGCGCCACGGGTTGAACGAACTCCGCGCCGGGCGCCAGGGTGGCATGAAGGTACAGGATCGGGATGCGGGTTTCAATCACCCCGGTGACGCCCAGCGCCTGTCCGGCGATCACCTTGACCCGGACGGAATCCCCGTCGGTTGCCACCGGGATGCGTTCGCCCGGAGTGTCCTGGTAACGCGGCGCGAGCATCTTGTCGCGCCGGGGCAGGTTCACCCAGAGTTGGAAGCCGTGCAGGCGCCCGCCGGCTCGCGCCAGTTCCTCGCCGGGCATTTCGGAGTGGACCAGTCCGCTTCCGGCGGTCATCCACTGCACATCGCCGGAACGCAGCAAACCGCGGTTGCCCCAGGAATCGCGGTGCTGCATTTCGCCGCTCAGCAGGTATGTGACGGTCTCGAATCCGCGATGCGGGTGCGGCGGGAAGCCGCGGGCTTCGCCGGGTGCCAGGTCGGTGGGACCGAGTTCGTCCAGCAGCAGGAAGGGGTCGTGATCCGTCAGTTGTACCCCGGGGAAGGCGCGCCGCAGGTCCACGCCGTCGCCATCGTGGGCGGGCATGGCGGTGAATGAGGTGATGATTTTGCGCTCCGTCACAGAATTATCTCCATATCAAGACATTGGATGCTGGACTACAATCGAAGATTCGGATGGACACCAGCGGCGTACATCTCTGGCTGATTCTGTGGAAGGCGTATGAATCTCTGCGCGCGCACGCCGACCGGCACATTCGCCAGACCGGACTCGGATTCTCCGACTTCGCCGTGCTCGAAACCCTGCTGCACAAGGGACCGCAGCCGGTCAACGCCATCGGCCAGCGCGTGTACCTGACCAGCGGCTCGATCACCGCGGCTGTGGACCGGTTGGAAGCGCGCGGCTTTTTGAAGCGCTGCGACGAACCTTCGGATCGGCGCACCCGCATAGTGCACCTCACCCCGGCGGGGAGCAAACTGATCGAGTGCGCCTTCGATGAGCATGTGGCCGCGATGGAGCACGCCGCTTCCGGGTTGGATGCGACCGAGCGAAAGCAACTCGCGGCGCTGCTCAAGAAACTGGGCTGCCGGGCGGAGGAATTGCTCTAGCCGGCGCGCGCCGCGGGGCGCTACTCGCCCGGACCGGGCGCCCGGACCTTGCGCACTTCGTCCCAGGGGAGGACGTTGCAGCGTTTCGCCCAGCGATCCCAGCGCGCGGACATGGCGTTGACCCGCGCCGGGTCCCCTGCCGAGAGATCGCGGAGTTCGCAGCGGTCGGCTTCGAGGTCGTAGAGTTCCCACCGGCCAGGGTAGCGGGAGACGAGTTTCCAGCGCCCGTCCACCATGGCGCGATTGCCCTCGTGTTCCCAGTAGAAGGCGTCGTCGCGCGCGATCTTCGCGCCGTGGAAGGCGGGCGCCAGGCTGCGTCCCTCGCGCGGCAGGATCGGCTGCCCGCCGTAGCTCTCCGGATAGCGCGCGCCCGAGACATCCACGCAGGTCGCCATCACGTCGATGATGTGACCGTTCTCATGCGTCAGCGCGCCCTTGCGCGGGATGCCGTTCGGCCAGCGCGCGATGAAGGGAGTGGCCACCCCGCCTTCGTGCACCCAGTGCTTGTAGCGCCGGAAGGGCGTGTTGGAAGCGTTGGCCCACGCGATGCCGTAGCTGGCGAAGGTATCGTCGTCGCCCGGCATGATGGAGGGGTCGTTGCCCGAACGCACCGGGCGCCCGTCGCGCGCTGCCTTGGGGGTATTGTGGTTGACCACTCCGAAGGCCAGGTTCTCGGCGCAGCCGCCGTTATCGGCCAGGAACATGATCAGGGTATCGTCCTCCTTGCCGGTGCGCTTGAGCGTGTCCAGGATGGCGCCGACGTTGCGGTCCATGCGGTCGATCTGCGCCGAATAAACCTCCATGCGGCGCTCCTGCCAGGCGTGGTCCGGGGCGTCCTTCCATGCGGGAACATCGGCGTCGCGCGGGGTGATGCCCCACTCGCGGCGCACGATACCGGCGCGGATCATGCGCTCGTGGCGTTCGGCGCGCAGCGCGTCCCAGCCTTCGCGGTAGCGGCCGCGGTGGCGCTCGATGTCGCTTGCGAAGGCGTGCAGCGGCCAGTGCGGGGAGGTGAATGCCACGTAGAGGAAGAAAGGGTCGGGCTTCCTGGCCGCGTCCTCGATGAAGGCGGCGGCATTGCGGCCGATGGCGTCGGTGAGATAGAAGTCGTTGCCCTCGGCCGCGACCGGCTCGTTGTCGCGGGTGAGCGTCCAGGGCTGGTAATAGCTGGCCGCGCCGGCGATGATCCCGTAATAGCGTTGGAATCCCCGCTGCAACGGCCAGTTGTGCTTGCGGCCGTCGTTCGGGGTGACGTGCCACTTGCCGCTCATCATGGTCTGGTAGCCGGCGCCGCGCAGCGCCTCCGCGATGGTCACGCAGCTGCGGTTGAGGTCGCCCGCGTAGCCGGGAAGGCCGGGCCGCGGATTCACCATGTGGCCGATGCCGGCCTGGTGGGCGTAGAGTCCGGTGAGCAGGCTGGCGCGGCTGGGGCAGCAGCGCGCGGTGTTGCGGAAGTGGGTGAAGCGCACGCCCGACGATGCCAGGCTGTCGATGCGCGGCGTCTGGATTTCGCTGCCGTAACAGCCCAGATCGCTGAAGCCCATATCGTCGGCCATCATGACGATGATGTTGGGGCGTCGCGCGGCAGCCGGGGGCGGGGCGGAAAGCGAACCGCCGGCGCCGGTGGCCGTCGCGGCCGCGAGTTTGACGAAGTCTCTACGGGAATATGGCATGACCGTGTCTCTTGTACGCCGGAAGCAGGCCGCCGCGCCGGAGGCGCAATGCCGCTCTGCCAAGGGTTCTGCGTTGAATCAAGCCCTCATTCTGTCACAACACCGACTGCGCGGCGCGGGCGATTACCATATCGGGCGCGGCGCGGTCCCGTTCCCCGGTTCAAAAGGGATTCCCATGTCCGTTGCCCAGGCGTATACTGAAGCCGGTAAGAATTCATCTCCCGGGAGGTTCGCTGCCGTGACCCATCCCGTCATGTACCGCCCCGCGCTGCGCCGCGCAGTGGCACTATTGGTGCTGATCTTCGGCGTATTTGTCTTTCGGGCCGGCTGAAGCGGGATCGGGGGCGGACCTCCCGGTCCGCGACGGACCCAGGCCGGCAAGCGGCTACGGGGTCCCAACGGGGCCGCCCGGCTCCGCCGCCTTGCAGAGAGCTGGAGGTGTCGCCATGGCCCAACTATCCAGAATCCTGGTGCCGCTGGAATTCTCCCCGCGCTGCCAGGGCGCGGTGCAGTACGCCGAGGCCCTGGTGCGTCACTTTCACAGCGAGATCGTGCTGCTGCACGTGATCGCTCCGCCGCTGGCCTATTTCGGCTCGGTCGATTCCGCGAGTTGGTACACCAGCGCGGAGTTCGAACACGACGTCGAAATCGAGCGTTCCGCCGAACTCGCCGCTTTCCCCTGCGATGCGGTGGAAGGCGCGGTGGTCCGGCGCATGTTGGAGAAGGGCGACCCGGCGCAGGTTATCGTCGAGGTGGCGGCGGCCGAACACTGCGACCTGATCGTCATGCCGACCCACGGATACGGTCCGTTCCGCCGCTTCCTGCTGGGCAGCGTCACCGCCAAGGTTCTGCATGATGCGGCGTGCCCGGTGTGGACCGGTCCGCATATGGAAACCGCGCCCGATCCGGCCGCGTTCCAGGTGCGCCGTGTACTGTGCGCGCTCGATCTCGGCCTGCATACGCGCCAGGTGCTGTGCTGGGGCGCGCGATTCGCCGGCGAGTTCGGCGCCAGCCTGATCTCCCTGCACGCCATTCCGTTCAGCACCACCCGGCTGGGTCCGATTTATTTCGATCCGGAGTGGCGCATGATGCTGACCCGCCAGGCGCGCGAACGCATGGAGTTCCTGCATGAGGATATGAACGCGCCCGGCGAGGTGGTGGTGGATAGCGGAGAAATCGGGGCCGTGGTGCGCGATGTGGCGATTGCCCGGAATGTCGATCTCGTCGTGATCGGACGCGGCCACCGGGCCCACCGCCGCCTGCCCACCCACGCGTACGCGATCGTGCGCGACGCGCCGTGTCCGGTGGTGTCGATCTGAGACTCACGGAGCGCGGCGTAGGCCCGCGCCGGTCACATCGTTCCGGAGTGGCGTTTGAAGATCTGCATGAGGTTCTGCGAGAACGCGCTGCGCGCCATCACCATGTCGCAGCCGGCTTCCTGCGCCTGCTGCTTCAACTCGCCCTGCAGGTGCGACAGGTAGCCGATCAGGCTCACCGAGCGCGTATCCGGGCTTCCCTTGAGCTTGGAGATCAGCTTGAGGGGCTCCACGGCTTCGAAGTTGAGGTCAAAGACGATCACGGTGGGTTTGAGCTTCGCTTTGTCCAGCAATTCCTCGCCGTCTTTCACGAATTCAATGGCCAGCCCATTGCGCTTGGCCGCTTCGTTCAGCTTGACCGAGAAGAACAAGTCGCTCACCACCGCAAGGACGCGTTTGGATTCCTGCTTCTGCATAGACGTGTAGATTGATGCTTCGACCCGTGTTGAACTTGGAGGGGACTAACGAATTCTATCATGAACCGGGGCACGCGGGTTTTTGCCGCTCCGCCGCGGGCGAAAGCGTGAGAACATAGCCACGTATGTCCGCCAAGAAACTTCTCATGCTGGTCGGCGATTACGCCGAAGACTACGAGGTCATGATTCCCTTCCAGGCGCTGCGCATGGTCGGTCACCAGGTGGATGCCGTATGCCCGGACAAGCGCGCCGGCGACAAAATCCGGACGTCGATCCACGACTTCGAAGGCGATCAGACCTACACCGAAAAGGTCGGCCACAACTTCATCCTGAACGCGACCTTCGACGATATCCGCGCCGAGGACTACGACGCACTGATGATTCCCGGCGGACGCGCGCCGGAGTACATCCGGATGAACGCGCGCGTGCTCGACATCTGCCGCCACTTCGCCGGAGCGGGAAAGCCCATCGCCGCCATCTGTCACGGCACGCAGGTACTGGCCGCCGCCGGAGTGTTGGGAGGGAGGACGTGCAGTTGCTATCCGGCGCTGGCGCCGGACCTGACTCTTTCCGGGGCCAAATACGCGGATATCGCGATCGACGCGGCCCATACCGACGGTGTGCTTGTCACCGCGCCCGCCTGGCCGGCGCAATCGGAGTGGATGCGGCAGTTCCTGGCGGTGCTGGGAACGCGCATCGAAGTCTGAACGGGCAGCGCCGGCAAGCCGATTGCCGGCGCTATCACCCGGGAGAACTTTACTTGCCGTGGCCGCCGGAGGCGCCGTGGCCCGCGGAGGAACTGCCGGCCGACGCGGAAGATGTGGTTCCCGTCGTAGCCGCCGCCGCCGGGGCCGAACTCACCATGCCCGGTGAACTGGAGGACATCGCTCCGGCGTATCCGCCCGCGGTGTTGCCCATCGAGGGGAAGTAGTTGCCGCCGCCGCCACCGCCGCCGTAGTAGCCCGGACTGGGCTGCGGGGGAATGTAGTACGCCTGCATCACGTTCATCGGTCCCCAGTAGCGGTAGCCGTAGGGGCTATAGATGTTGGCGCCGCAGGGGATGTAGGTGATCAGCCCGTACCAGGGGTTGTAGCGCCAGCCGCCGCAGGAGCAGGGGTTATTCGGGTCGTAGGGTCCCACCGGGCTCGCCCACTGCGTACCGTACATTCCGCCGCAGCCGGAATCGTACACCTGTTTGGCCGAGGAAGGATTGGCGCGCGCGACCTGCTCGGCCCGCCGCCGCGACCAGTTGTCCAGGGCGTCGGTATCGTCCTTATTGAACTTCTCGATCACCGGCTGCCCGTTCTGCACGCGCAGGAGTCGCCCCTGGCCGACCAGCGTGGTCTGGCCGTTCAGGGTCACGCTGGCCATGCCGTCGAACACCTTGATCGAATTCGCCGCCATGTCGAAGCGGTAAAGCCCGTGCTTGGTGACCGTCACGGTAGCGTCACCGGCGAGGATTGTCAGGTTGTTGTCCTTCACCATCTCCGCGGCTTCCACAATCGCGCTGCCGGAGAGAACCTCCAGCCGCGTATCGATCAGGCGGTTGGTGAACATCTTGAAGGCTGCGTTTTCCCCCATGCGCATGACGACGCCGCGGGTGAGCAGGATTTCGGCGCGGCCCTGTTTCGTGCTCAGCACCTGGTTCTCCTTCACCTCGGGGAAATTGGCTTGCGAGTCCTCGATCGGCTTATCGCCGAGATAGACCTCTCCCTCGCTCTTGGACACCAACCCGGATTTGGCCGAGATCACCGGTTGGGCCAGCGCCGCCAGCGCCCCAAAGGTCAGGGCCGCCGTGGTCAGTAACGTCTTGGCGCCAAGCTTCATTGCCGCCTCCCTTGCTCCTGTTCCAGATTGAGCATACTCTTGGACGGAAGTCAATCGCAGCGCGTTGCGCTCTTTTGGGCTATACAACTTCCCTACAGCCGGACAATCTTATCGGAATTTCGGCCCTTGAGCGCGTTGCGCGTATCCACGATGAGCTGCGAACGTTCCAGCAGCGCGGCATAGTCGAACGCGGCGTGATCGGTCACAATCACTACACAATCGGCCTGCGCGGCGGACGATTCGGGCTCCGCTTGCAGCGTCATGGCATCCAGCCGCAGGGTGGGGACGTGGGGATCGCTGTAGCTGAGGATCGCCCCGCGCCGCTCCAGCAGCATCAGGATGTCCAGCGCGGGGGATTCCCGCATATCGTCGATATCGCGCTTGTAGGCGACGCCCATCACGTGGATGCGCGATCCCTTCACCGGTTTGCCCGCCTGATTGAGCGCGTTCTGCACCTTGTCTACGACGAAGTGCGGCATCTGCCCGTTGATGTATCCGGCCAGATCGATAAAGCGCGCCTCGATGCCCGCCTGCTTGGTCTTCCAGGAAAGGTAGAACGGGTCGATCGGGATGCAGTGGCCGCCCAACCCGGGTCCGGGGTAGAACGGCATGAACCCGAACGGCTTGGTGGCCGCCGCGTCGATCACCTCCCACACATTGATCCCCATGCGGTCGCACATCAAGGCAATTTCGTTGACCAGGCCGATGTTGATCATGCGGAAGGTGTTCTCGAGCAACTTCACCATCTCGGCGACCTGCGTGGAACTCACCGGCACGACCTTTTCGAGAGCCTGCGAGTAGAATAGCCGGCCCACCTCCGTGCAGGCGGGCGTGCAGCCTCCCACCACCTTGGGGATGTTCGCGGTCTGGTACTTGGGATTGCCCGGATCGACGCGCTCCGGGGAAAAGCAGAGGAAGAAATCGCGCCCGACTTCAAGTCCGCCCTTGGAGAGCATGGGCAGCACGACTTCGTCGGTGGTTCCCGGGTAGGTGGTGGATTCGAGCAGCACCAGCGTCCCGGAGTGGAAATACCGGGCGATCTCCTGGCAGGAGGACACAATGAAGCTCATGTCCGGATCCTTGGTTTTGCGCAAGGGCGTGGGCACGCAGATGTTGATCGTGTCCAGGTCCGCCACGGCGGCGAAATCCGTGGTGGCGCGCAGTTTGCCGCTCTTCACCAGGGGCGCCAGGACCTCGGTCGGCACGTCGCCTACGTAGGACACCCCGGCGTTGACTCTGCGCGTCTTCTCCTCTTTCACGTCAATGCCGGTCACGTGGAAGCCGGCGCGGGCGAATTCCACGGCCAGCGGCAGTCCCACGTAGCCCAGGCCCACAATGCCGACGCGAGCGGTCCGGTTGCGGATCTTTTCGGCCAGTGCCGCGGCTACGGCGGCACCGGCTTCCAGAGAGTTGTGCGGTTCGGTCATGCGACCGCTATTTTCGCACGAGGCGCGGGATCACGCCGTCACCGGCGGTACCATCGTCTTCAGGTATTCGTGGGCCGCTTTGAAGCCGCGCTTGTACTGCTCGGTGAAATTGTGCTCGCGGTCGGTGGCCGGGTAGTAGAACTCGTCTTCGTTCTCGATATTCATGCAGCCCTGATAGCCGGCTTCGGCCAGGACGGAAAAGAATCCCTTCCAGTCCACCGAGCCCTGGCCGGGAATGCGGAAGCGCCACCAGCGCTGGTTGTTCACCGGATTGATGCCGCCGCGGCGCAGCAGGTACCAGAGGATCTCAGTGTCCTTCAGGTGCACGTCGTAAATGTGGTCCACGAAATCGCGCGCCGCCTGCACGGGATCCATGAATTGCCACACCAGGTGCGAGGGGTCGAACTGCAGTCCCACGTGCGAGGTGTCCTTGAAGGCTTTGAACAGCGCTTCCCAGCCTACCGGACCGGTGGCGATGTTGGGGCCCCCGGCGTAGGGCTCCCACAGCATCCGCACCTTGTACTTCTCGCACAGCGGGAAGTATTTCTCGGTGTAGACCTTGACGATCTCGTCCACCTGCTCCGCGAGCGGCCGCCCGCGCATGGTCCCGCTCTGGCCGCCGATGGCCGGGATGCCGAGCTTACCGGCAAGTTCGATGACCGACGCGGTGTAGCGGTTGACCCGCTCGCGCGCCGCGGGATCCGGATCGATGTGGTTGCCATCGCAGGCCAGGGCACTGGCCGTGATGCCGGCGCGCGCGATCTTATCCTTGATGGACGCGATTTGGGAGTCGTTGAGGGCGGCCGGATCCAGCCGCAACTGCATGCTGGTGAATCCCTCGCCTTTCACAAACGCGAGATTCGCGTCCGTGTACCAGCAGAGGACCCCCAGCTTGGGTTTCCAGTTGGGGTAGCGGCGTTGCGCTTGCGCTTGCGCCAGCGCGGCCGCGGACAGGGCGAGTACGTTCCGTCGTGTGAGGTTCACGAATCGACGATACTAAGGACCCGCCCCGCGCGCAACTGCCGCAAAAGTGCTACTGCCGCCGCCCGCGACGGCCCAGGACCACCAGCAGCAGGCCGCCACCTATCATCGCCATGGTTGCGGGCTCGGGGGTCGCCACCTGGTTGTTGGGCGGGGTGAGCGTGAAGTTGGTCGCGTTCGCGACCACAAACCGCTGCGAGTTTCCGGCCGGATTGAAGACTTTCGCTCCCGAGAGGAACAGCGGCGTGATGGCGCCGGACGAGTACGCGTTCTGGGCCAGGGTGACGAAGGGCGCGGCAGCCGATGGTAATGGCGTATCCCTGGTGCCCATCAGGTCCCAGATCGCCATCGAGACCGGCCCTTCCAGGTTCTTGATCACGGTCGAGTTGCTGCTCGGCGCCCCTTGTGTGAGCGAATACGCCGCCAGCCACGCGGCCTCCGCTTCGTTTGCACCTACCGGTGCGTCGTACGTGCCCGGGTACGTCGTGTTGTATTGCGACGTCTTGTTTTCGTCCAGGCAGAACACCAGCAAGTGGCTCACCGTGTTGGTGGTGGTGTCCGTCAGGTCGGCCTTATACGGCCCCGCAGCTACCGTGTAGTTGTGGCTGTTCACGGTGTACGTGTAGTTGCCGGCCCCAGTCCCCGTAAGGACGAAATTGTACGTGTCCGCGTACGCCGGAATCGTAGCGAACAGGATGGCCCCCATGAGTAAGCTTGCGGTGGGAAGTAACTTTTGCAACGGGTTTTTCATAACGTTAGATATCGGAATTTTCCCAACCCACGGCGGAAAAGGCCATAGGCCCTCTCCATGCGTACGTACCACCGATTTTTCCTGGGGACCGCTCAACGGTTACCTGCGCCCTAGCCCTCGACCTGCGTCTTCTCAGGAATTCTCCCGGTTCAGCCGGGCTGAAGTCCCGCTGGTACTAGAAGGATGCCGGCGATTGGTTTGGATTTTGGCCGGCTCAGTTCCAGAACGATTTGCGCCGGGGCGGAGTACTCGCCTGCTATCATCGCCCCATGCAAAGACTCCTTTGGGCACTGTTGTGGGCGGTCTCCCTACCCGCCTCCGACTTCCAGTTGAAGGCCACCCCTTCCACCGTGGCCTGGGGCTACTACTGGGCGCAGGCTAAACCGGTGCTGCGCATCCACAGCGGAGACACGGTCCAGATGCAGACCATGATCACCAACAGTCCCCAACGCCTGGCCGCCGCCGGCGTGAAGGACGACGACATTCAGCCCGAGCTGAAAGCGATATACGCCCAGGTCACGGATAAGGGGCCCGGCGGCCACATCCTCACCGGCCCAGTCTACGTGGAGGGCGCCGAACCGGGCGACACCCTGGAAGTGCGCATCCGCAAAATCGATTACGCGGTCCCGTACGCGTACAACAGCTTCAGTCCGCGCAGCGGGGTGCTCACCCCGGAGGATTTCGCGCAGGGGGCCACCAAAATCATCCCGCTCGACACCGTTCGCGGCGTGGCGACGTTCGCTCCCGGGATCGAGATCCCCCTACGCCCGTTCTTCGGCAGCATGGGAGTGGCTCCGGAGGAATCCGCCGGACGCGTATCCAGCGCGCCGCCCGGCCTGCACGCCGGCAACCTGGACAATCGCGAACTCACCGCGGGCACGACGCTGTTCATCCCGGTGCATGTGCCCGGAGCGCTGTTCGAAGCCGGCGACGGCCACGCGGGGCAGGGAAACGGCGAGGTGGATATCACGGCGCTGGAGACGTCGCTCACGGGCACATTTCAGTTCGTGGTCCGCAAGGACCTCAAGCTGAAAGCGCCGCTCGCCGAAACCCCGACTCACTGGATCGCCATGGGACTTAGCCCGGATCTCAACGAGGCCCTCAAAATGGCCGTGCGCGAAACCATCGATTTTCTCACCGCCGAGAAGCACCTCTCGCGCGCCGACGCCTACATGCTGGCCAGCGTGGCGGTGGATTTCGACGTCACCCAGGCGGTGGACGGCACCCGGGGTGTCCACGCCATGATCCCCAAGAGCATCTTCCGGTAGTTGGCCGCGCCGGCGATTCCGGGGCCGGTGTTTCTGCTAGGATACACTCCCATGTACCGCTTTCTGCTGCTCTGCGCCACCGCCGCGCTTGCCTTCGCCCAACCGGCGCCCACCCACGGCAAGCGGGTCCACCGCCTGCTGATCCACAATGCCATCGTGGTCGATGGCAACGGCACGCCGGCCAGCGGACCCAAGGACATCCTGATCCAGGACAACGTGATCGCCGACGTGATCCCGCTGGATCCGGTGGCCCTGTCGCGCGGCGGGGGACGCGCCACCGTGCAGGCTGACGCCGTGATCGACGCCACCGGCCATTACGTGCTGCCCGGCCTGATCGACGCCCACGCCCACCTGCAGGAGGAGCGCGGCGGCAAACCGCAGCCCATCGAGTACGAACTCGATATCTGGCTGGCCTGCGGGATCACCGCCGTCCGCGACGTGGGCAGCGACACGAAACGCGCGCTCGAGTTGCGCCGCTTAAGCGCGGCCGGGGAGATCGCCGCCCCGCGCATCTTCGTCTATCCGATGTTCGGCCGTCCCAAGACGCCGGCCGAAGCGCGCGCCAGGGTGCAATCGCTCAAGCAGCAGGGCGCCGACGGCATCAAGATTCTGGGGATCGACCGGGACACCATGCAGGCCATGGAGGAGGAGGCGCACCAACTCGGCCTGCGCATCGCGCATCACGCCGGGGTGGAAGAAACCAACGCGTGGGACGACATCAAGTTCGGCACCACGTCGATCGAGCACTGGTACGGCATTCCCGATGCCGCGATTCCGGACCGCGTGCAGCACTTCCCTTCGACCTACAACTACAACAACGAGACCGACCGCTTCCGCTGGGCCGGCCACCTGTGGCGGGAAGCCGACCCCAAACGCCTCGGCGAGGTGCTGGACGGCATGGTCAAAGCCAACGTCGCCTGGGTGCCCACGCTCGATATTTATGAAGCCAGCCGCGACCTGCAGCGCGCGCAGAACCAGCCCTGGTTCGCCGACTACCTGCATCCGGTACTGGCCGAATACTTCCGTCCGAACCCGGCCAACCACGGCTCGTACTTTCTGGGCTGGTCCTCCACCGACGAGACCTACTGGAAGGAGAACTATCGCCTCTGGATGGCCGCGCTACGCGATTTCGACCGCAAGGGCGGACTCATCGGCATGGGCGACGACGCCGGCTTCATTTACCAGATGTACGGTTTCGGGCTGATCCGCTCCATGGAACTGCACCAGGAAGCGGGCTTCCACCCGATCCGCATCATCCAGCAGGCCACCGGCAACAACGCGCGGATCCTGGGCCAGGAAGACAAACTCGGGCGCGTGCGCGCCGGATTCGCCGCCGACCTGATCGTGGTCGACGGCAATCCGCTGGAGGATCTGAAGGTGCTGTATCCCACCGGCACGGAGGGCATCCGCGACGGCAAACAGGTGCACACCGGCGGCGTCGAATGGACCATCAAGGATGGCATCCCCTACCACGGCCCCACGCTCCTGGCCAAGGTCAAAGAGATGGTGGCGCAGGCACGGGCCAGGCGCTAGCGCTACTCTTTGAGCAGCGCATCCACCGCGGCTTGCGAGATGGCCTCATCCACTTCGCTGGCGGCGCCGCTGCACGACATCCCGCCGATCACCTTGCCATCCACCTTAATGGGCACGCCGCCCTGGTTCGGGAAGGCGTTGGGATACGCCAGCACCGCCGTATTGCCATTCTTCAACTGCTCCGCGGCCGCGGCAGACGGACGCCCGAACAGCGCCGCATACCGCGCCTTCTTCTGCGCGAATTCGAGCGTGTTGTAGCCGGCGGTGTCGCCCTTTTGGAGGAACAAAAGATTGCCGCTTTCGTCTACGATACAGATCGTCACCGATACGTTGTGTTTCGCGGCTTCGGCTTCGGCGGTCGCAACCAGCTTTTTCACGGCCGCTAGGTTGAGATACTTTTTGGTGGGCAGTTCCACGGCGGAGGCCAGCAACAGGGCACTCAGGAGGCAGATCAAGAGTTTCGGCATGGGCAACATGATATCGAAATTACAGGTGGCGCGACTCGCCGGCGCCGCCATCCTGATCGCGGGGATCAAACTGGCGCTGCACCTCTACGCTGACCATAACTACGGCTATTTCGTGGACGAGCTGTACAACCTGTCCCTGGCGCGCCACCTGGACTGGGGCTACGTGGATGTGGCGCCGATGATCGCCGTGATCGGCCGCTTCGAGGTCGCGGTGCTGGGCGATTCGCTGCAGGCCATCCGGCTGCTGCCGGCGCTGGCCGGCGCGCTCAAAGTGCTGCTCACCGCCATGATCGCGCGCGAACTCGGCGGCGGCCGCTTCGCGCAGGCGCTGGCCGCCCTGTGCTTCCTGGCGGCGCCGGGCCTGCTGGCGATGGACCACTTTCTCAACGTCAACTCCTTCGAAGCCGTGGTGTGGATCGGGCTGGCGCTGCTGCTGGCGCGCATGATCCGCGGCGGCGATGAGAAGTTGTGGCTCTGGTTCGGGCTGCTGAGCGGTGTGGGTCTGGAAACCAAACACTCCGTGCTGCTGTTCGGCTTCGCGCTGGTGGCGGGGCTCGCGCTCAGCCCGGCGCGCCGCCTGCTGGCCAGCCGCTGGCTGCTCCTCGGCGGCGCGATCGCCTTCCTGCTCTTCGTGCCCAACCTGCTGTGGAACATCCACTACCACTTCCCGTTCCTGGAACTGCAGGAGAACATTCGCCGCGACGGCCGCAACGTAGCGTTCACGCCGTTCAGCTTTTTCGCGCAGGAAGGCCTGGCCATGCTGCCGGCGAGCGTGCCGGTGTGGCTGGCCGGGTTGTGGTACCTCTTCTTCCATCGCGAGGGACGCCGCTACGCCGCGCTCGGCTGGGCGTTCCTGATCGCGTCCGCGCTGATTCTGGCGCTGAATCCGCGCATCTACTACCTGTTCCCCGCGTTCCCGATGCTGTTCGCCGCCGGCGCCGTGGCCATCGAACAATGGCGGGCGAAGTGGGTGCGGTGGGTGCTCTGCGTCCTGATCGTAGCGCTGGGCGCGTTGCTCGCGCCGACCATGATCCCGCTGCTGCCGCCGGAGACCTACATCGCCTACGCGCGCGCTACCGGGCTGCAGCAGCCGCGCATCGAGAACCACCGGCTTGGTCCGCTGCCGCAACTTTTCGCCGACCAGTTCGGCTGGGAGGAGATGGCCGCCGCCACCGCCCGCGTCTACGACAGCCTGCCCCCCGACGTGCGCGCGCACACCGCGATTTTCGGGCAGAACTACGGGCAGGCCGGCGCCATCAACGTCTACGGCCGTAAGTACGGATTGCCCGAGGCCATCAGCGGGCACCAGAACTTCTACCTCTGGGGACCCCGCGGCTACACCGGAGAAAGCATGATCGTGCTCGGGGACAACCGGGCGACTCTGGAACGCGAGTTCGACCACGTGGAGTGGCGAGCCCACGTGGCGCATCCCTACGCGATGCCCTACGAGCATATCGATATCTTCTATTGCCGGGGCATGAAATGGCCGCTGGCGCAGGTCTGGCCCAAGATCAAGAAGTGGGATTAGGGGGCCTGGCGGGAACTTATTTGCGGACTCCGGAGTCTGAATTGCGTGCAGCTCAGTTTCAGCAGTCAAAGTGTGAGGATTTTCACCATCGCGCTCGCGGCTGCCGTCGTGTCCGCCGCCGCGGATAAGCCTACGCCCCGGCAGAAGGCCCGGGAGTTACTGGATGGCGCCGCCGAGATGATCGCCGCCACCCATCCCGATGTTCAGGTTGCCGCGCTCTTCCATCTGGCCGATAACTACGCGGACTTCGACAGGAAGAAGGCGCTCGAGTATTTCAAGCAGGCCTTTACTGCCGCTGCGGATCCGGCGGTTGGCTCCAACGCCGTCTTCGCCGCCATGATGCAGATGGAAATCGTGGTCGCGCTCACCGAGTTGGATGCCGGGGAAGGGGTGGCGATGCTCAAGCTGATAGCAGCCCCTCCGGGTGGGTACGATGTGCGTTCCTTCGCCGCCGCCCGCGTGGTCGGGAAACTGGTCGCGAAGGGCGACCTGGATCGCGCCATTCAGTTGGCCGAGTACATGGGCGGAGCCGGCGCCTACCCCTTCGAAGGCGTCAGCCAGATCCTCGGCAAGCTGAAGCCCGATGACCCGCGTTTCGCCGCTGTCTTCAGCCAGGCGCTCACCGCCTACTCCGTGAAGCCGGACTCATCCTTCGCACGCCTGCTCACCCGCTACTACAAAGATCTTCCCGCCGGCATGCCCCAGACGGCGCTTTCCCGCATCCTGGCCGTGGCGCTCGACACGAAGGCGGACATCCCTTACAACCCCACGACCATCGCCAGTTCCAAGGGTACCGTGACTTTCACCAATCGCGTCGAGAACGATCTGTTCGACATCATGCCCCTGGTGCGCGAACTGGACCGCAAGCGCTACGAAGAACTGCTCGCGCAGCACACCGAAGTGCGCTCCGCGCTGGAACTCTTCCCGGGCGGCGGACCGTCCCTCGTGAATGACCGTGAAGCATACATGTACACCGTTTCCGGCGGCGACCGGAAAGCCGCCGAGGCACTCAACGAACGGCAGAAGCTGAGCGCGCTCATCCAAAATCGCGCGATGGCGGCGCTCGAGGCCGCGGCCAGCGATCCGGAAAAAGGCCTGGACCTCGTCTCCGGAATCCCCAGTCCGCCCAAGCAGGCCGAAGTGCTGGGCCGCATCGCCGAAATGACCGGCGATCGCGATCCGGACACCGCGCGGCGCGTACTCTCCAAGTGCGTCTCCCTGCTCGACAGTGTGAAGTATCCCGATGACCGCGTGACCGATTGGGATATCGTGGCCGGCGCCGCGACCCTCATCAAAGATGAGGCACTGGCCCAGCGGGCCATCGACAAAATGCTCGCCGATGCGGCGGAAATGTATACGACCGACGCCGACAAGGACCGCCCGAACCGCGCCTGGCGCGAGAACTGGCCCTCCACGCAAGCGCTGCGCCGCGCCGTGATCCGCGCCACCAGGCTCCACGGCGTCGATGCGGCGGCCACGCTGGTCAAGATCACCGACCCCGACCAGAACGTGCTGGCTCGCATCACCATGGCGCAGGCGCTGCTGGGGCGCCCCTTCGACCGGCTGCAGAGTTTCGGCCGCCAGCACCCGCCGCAGACGCAATAGAACGGTACGGGGAAGATAGGGGTCTCCTGCGGCGCAACGACCGGCACCACGCAGGAAAATCGGGGAGAGAGATTCCGAGGAAGGATCGGGGGCAGACGTCGCCGCCTGCCCCCGTATTTGGAAGAGTGACTAGTTCTCGCTTTCGATGCGCATGCCGTAGAAGCTGCGGCGCACGAAGAACATCGAGATCAGGAAGAAGACCGCCGACAGAATGTTGGTCAGGCCCGATCCCTGCTTCGACGTCAGGTCCACGGCCAGTGAAACGGCCAGCAGGCCGAACAGGGTGGTGAACTTGATGATCGGGTTGAGCGCCACGCTGCTGGTGTCCTTGAAGGGATCGCCCACCGTGTCGCCGACCACGGTCGCCGCGTGCAACTCGGTCCCCTTGGCGCGGAGTTCGGTTTCGACCACCTTCTTGGCGTTATCCCAGGCGCCGCCCGCGTTGGCCATGAAGATGGCCTGGTATAGGCCGAACAACGCGATCGAGACCAGGTAGCCGACGAAGAAGAACGGTTCCAGGAAGGCGAACGAAAGGGTCGCGAAGAACACCGTCAGGAAGATGTTGAACATACCCTTCTGCGCGTACTGCGTACAGATTTCGACGACCTTCTTCGAATCCGCCACGCTGGCCTTCTCCGCGCTTTCGAGCTTGATGTTCTTCTTGATGAACTCCACCGCGCGATAGGCGCCGGTGGTGACCGCCTGCGCGCTAGCGCCGGTGAACCAGTAGATCACCGCGCCGCCGGCGATGAGGCCGAGCAGGAACGGAGCGTGCATCAGGCTGAGCTTTTCCATGTTCTGGGTGAGCCCGCTGGTGAGCGCCACGATGGTGGAGAAGATCATGGTGGTGGCGCCGACCACCGCGGTGCCGATGAGCACCGGTTTGGACGTCGCCTTGAACGTGTTGCCCGCGCCGTCGTTTTCTTCCAGGTTGTCCTTGGCCTTGTCGAACTCGGGCTTGAAGCCGTAGTTCTTCTCGAGGTCGCCGGCGATGCCGGGGATGGTTTCGATGGTGGAGAGTTCGTAGACGCTCTGCGCGTTGTCGGTAACCGGGCCGTAGCTGTCCACCGCGATGGTTACCGGTCCCATGCCGAGGAAGCCGAACGCCACCAGGCCGAACGCGAATACGGCGTTGGTATTCGGCAGCATGATGTTGCCGAAGGAACCGCTCACCAGGAAGCCGATGGCCATCAGGCCGAGCATGGCGAAGCCGAGCCAGTAGGCGCTGAAGTTGCCGGCCACGAAACCGGAGAGGATGTTCAGCGACGGCCCGCCTTCGCGCGAACTGGTGACGATCTCGCGCACGTGCCCGGAGTTGGTGGAGGTGAAGACTTTGACCAGTTCTGGAATCAACGCGCCGGCGAGCGTGCCGCAACTGATGATGGTCGCCAGTTTCCACCACAACGAACTGTCGCCGTTGAGCGTGGGGATCATCATGGAGCTGATCACGTAGGTCAGAGCGATGGAGAGGATGGAAGTGAGCCAGACCAGCGTGGTGAGCGGCACTTCGAAGTTGAACTTGTCGCTCGATCCGTAGCGGCCCTTCGCAACCAGTCCGTTGACGAAGTAGCCGATGCCGCTGGAGATCACCATCATGACGCGCATGCTGAAGATCCACACCAGCAACTGCACCTTCACTTCGTCGCTCGGTACGGCGAGCATGATGAACGTGATCAGGGCCACGCCGGTGACGCCGTAAGTTTCGAAACCGTCGGCCGAGGGTCCGACGCTGTCGCCCGCGTTGTCGCCCGTGCAATCGGCGATCACGCCAGGGTTGCGCACGTCGTCTTCCTTGATCTTGAAGACGATCTTCATGAGGTCGCTGCCGATGTCGGCGATCTTGGTGAAGATGCCGCCGGCCACGCGCAGCGCCGCCGCACCCAGCGATTCGCCGATGGCGAAGCCGATGAAGCAACTGCCGGCGAGATCGCCCGGCACGAAGAGCAGAATGCAGAGCATGATCAGCAACTCCACGCTGACCAGCAGCATCCCGATGCTCATCCCGGCCTGCAGCGGGATGTCGTAGCACGGATACGGCTTGCCTTTCAGAGAGGCGAAGGCCGTGCGCGAGTTGGCGAAGGTATTGACCCGCATCCCGAACGCGGCAACGCTGAAACTGCCGCCGATGCCGATCACGCTGAATGCCAGGATGATTGCGACTTTGTACGCTTCGAAACTCAGCAAGTACCCGAAATAAAAGACGATGATGACCGCGATAAAACCTTCCAGGATGCACAAAAACTTGAATTGCGTAGCCAGGTAGGTCTTGCAGGTTTCGTAGATCAGTTCGCTGACTTCACGCATCGACTGATGCACCGGCATATTCTTCAGACGCATGAAGATCAACAGTCCGAAGACCAGGCCGAGAGCGCTGACCAGCAGGCCGGCCATCAACAGGCTGCTGCCGCTGATGCCACCCAGGAATTGCACCGTATCGAGTCGTGGGAGCTTCAGATTAGCCTCACCCGAGGCTTCCTGAGCCATTAGTGGCGCGCACAGCGCCGCCAGTAAAAAGAGAGAGACAAGAGCGCGCGCGACGAAACTGGTCCGCGCGTTCGCGGCGACGCGCTCGACACAGAGCGCTACCCTTTTGGAGAGCATGAATTCCCCCTTGCGTTAGTGCCCGGCGCCTGCGGTCGGTCCGCACAGGCTTCGGGACGTTGCTATGAGTGAGCGTAACCGACCACACAGTATAAGAGATGGACGTATCGGAATTCAACGCGGGGCCGCCCGGAATGCCGGAAAACCCGCCTGGGACGGGGGAATTCCCCCGCCGCCGCCCTTCGTAAGTTGCCGGTGGCGGCGCCGTCTGTTACCTTGACTCGGGAAAGGCGTCGCTACCGGAAGATGAAGCTGGCATATATCCGCTGGAAGGACGCGGTCGCCGAAGAGGCCTCGGGCTCCACGCCCGCGTCGGCCCACGCGCGGCTGGTCGAGCTTCAGGAGGTCGGGTTCCTGCTGGATGAGACCGAGGAGGCCGTGGTCATCGGCATGGAACTGAGCGACGACGTCGAGGTGCAGCCGGGGCGGTGGCGCCTGCACATTCCCCGGGTCAGCATTCAGGAGATGCGCACCGTGGAACTGGACAAGGCGTTCCCGCGGCGCCGCAAGAAATCCGGCTAGCTCGCGGGAACCGGTGGAAGCCGTCTGATACTCTGAAACCGGGAGGATTCGTCCCATGGAGCCGTTCCGGTTTCACGTGTTTGTTTGCGACCAGCAGAAGCCCGAGGGGGTGCCGTGCTGCGGCGCCCGCGGGTCGGCCAAAGTGCTGGAAATTCTGCGCCGGGAGATCGGCGCCCGCGGCCTGGCGGACGAGGTCCAGGTTACCGCGTGCGGGTCGCTGGGCCTGTGCGAGCACGGGCCGAACATGGTCGTCTATCCCGAAGGCATCTGGTATTCCGCGGTGACCGCGGAGGATGTGGCGGAGATCGTTCGCTCGCACTTCGAGGAGGGCGTTCCCCTGGAACGCCTGATGCGCACGGATCCGGCGGAGTTGCGCGCGGAGATTATCGGCAATCGCGAAAAGATGCTGGCCGCGCGGCGGGCGCGCGAGGAATCCGGCGCGCTGCCGGAGGACCTCTTCGAGCGCATCCGCGCCTACCAGGAAAGCCGCGCGATCCTGACCGCGCTGGAGCTCAACGCCTTCACCGCGGTAGGGGCCGGGACTACCGCCCAAGCCGCGGCGGAGAAGATGGGAACCGACGCGCGCGCGACCGAGATGCTGTTTAACGCGCTCACCGCGATGGGCCTGCTGGTCAAGCGGGACGGCGTGTTTCACAATGCGCCCGTATCCGCGCGCTATTTCGCGGCCGGGTCCAAGGATAACGCGCGCCCGGCCCTGCTGCACATGGCGCACCTGTGGGCGCGATGGTCGCATCTCACCGAATCGGTGCGCAAGGGGAGCGCGGTCGAACTCGAGGACTTCGAAGATCGCGGGCTGGACTGGACCGACGCGTTCATCGCCGCCATGCACCGCAACGCCGGCGAACGCGCGCCGCACGTGGTGCGCGCCGTCGGACTCGCGGGCGTGCGGAGGATGCTCGACGTGGGCGGCGGTTCCGGGGCCTACTCGATCGCCTTCGCGCAGGCCAACCCCGAACTGACGGCGGAGATCCTGGATCTGCCCACGGTGGAACCGATCGCGCAGTGCCATATCGATGCCGCCGGTTTGCGCGACCGCATCGCGATCCGCACCGGTGACCTGCGCGCCGATGATCTGGGCAGCGGCTATGATCTGGTGCTGGTATCGGCCGTCTGCCACATGCTGAGTCCGGAGGAGAATCGCGACCTGCTGCGCCGGTGCCGCGCCGCGCTGGCCCCGGGCGGGAGGGTCGTGATCCAGGACTTCATCCTGGAGCCGGACAAGACGGCGCCCCGGTGGGCGGCGCTGTTCGCCCTGAATATGCTGGTGGGGACCCGTGCGGGCAGCAACTTCAGCGAAGTGGAGTATCGCGAGTGGCTCGAAGCTGCCGGCCTGGTGGACGTGCGGCGCGTGCGCCTGCCGGGACCGGCGGGCCTGATGATCGGCGCCCGGCCGTAAACGCCCGCTGGGGATCGCCGCCCGCAACTTCCGGCTTCTATTTGCGCGGGGAGAGGCGCATAATGATCGCGTAGCTGAACTCCTTTGAGGAGGCGCTCCGTGCCGATCAAGACTTTAATGGGACTGGCCAGCGTGGCCAAGCCCCTGACGTCGGAAGAGGGCCGGCGAATCCTGGAGCGAGACCAGTACCGGTGCCAGTACTGTGGGCTCGACGGGATGGCGCAGTTCGAGAACTCGCTGATCATGACCGTGGATTTCATTCAGCCACGGGCACGCAAGGGGAAGAAGATCGCGGAGAACCTGGTCACTGCCTGCCGGCCGTGCAATGTGATCAAGGGGCACCGGATCTTCCACACGTTCGAGGACGCGAAGACGTTTGTGCTGAAGCGCCGCGAAGAACTGCATAAGGAGTGGGAGGTCCAGAAGACACGCCTGCGCAACAAAGCGGCGGCGGGCGCGCTATAGGCGCGCCGCGATCCCGAAGCCGAGGCGCCGGGCGATCCCTACCCTTCATGGGGGGCGCCGAAGAAGCCGGGTCCACCGGCGCACGCGCGGTGGCCGCGCAACCTTTGGCGTAGGGCGGGAGTGCGCCGTTCTGACATTTCATGCGCGGCCAACAGTCTGCACGCGCTGCGGGGAGATTACGTCTTGACGGGTTTAACGCCACGGAGACGGTGGTCATCCGCGAGATGCAGACGATCTTTCAGGCGCAGATGCAATATCGGAGCCAATATGGCCGATGCGCCGCATCCCTCACACAACTCGGGCCGCCGGCCAGCGGCGAGGCCGGTCCGGATGCCGCGGGCCTGATCCCGCGCAGTCTGGCCTCTGGCGAGAAGGACGGCTACCTGTTCCGCGTGTCGCTTAGGGGAGCAGCGTTCGAGGCGTGGGCTCGTCCGAAGGAGCTTAATGTCACCGGCCGGCGGGCCTTCTACATCGACGACAACGGCGTGGTCCATCAGAACTGGGGCCGGGAGGACGCCACCGCGGAGAGTCCGGAGATCCAGTAGGCGAGGCGGATTCGAATTATAGTGATGTGTGCCCGCTATGAGACTCGCCGTCTTTTCGACTCCCCTCCTCGCGCTGGCGATTACCGCCGCCTCCGCCGCCACCCGTCAGGCGGACCTGGTGGTGTACGGCTGTACCTCCGGCGGGATCACCGCCGCGATCCAGGCCACGCGCATGGGCAGGAACGTGATCCTGGTCTGCCCCGAGAAGCACCTCGGCGGACTCACCGCGGGCGGACTCGGCTTCACCGACACCGGTGACAAAAGCGTGATCGGCGGGCTTTCGCGCGAGTTCTACCATCGCGTGTGGCTGCACTACGAGAAGCCCGAAGCCTGGGTCTGGCAGAAGCGCGAGCAGTACGGCAACAAGGGGCAGGGGACCGAGGCCCGCGACAGCGCCAACCGCACCATGTGGATCTTCGAGCCGCACGTGGCCGAGCGGATCTACGAGGACTGGATCCGGGAAGCGAAGATCCCCGTGGTGCGCGACGCCTGGCTCGATCGCGCGAACGGCGTGAAGAAGCAGGGCGATCGCATCGCGAGCATCACCACGCTGGACGGCAGTACGTATGCCGCGAAGATGTTCATCGACGCCACTTACGAAGGCGACCTGATGGCGGCGGCGGGCGTGGAGTACACCGTGGGTCGCGAATCCAACCGCACCTACGATGAGCGGTGGAACGGCGTGCAGACGGGTGTGCTGCACCACCGGCATCACTTTGGCGTGCTGCCCGCGCCGATCTCGCCGTATGTCGTCCCGGGCAATCCGGGGAGCGGCGTGCTGCCGCACATCGGCACGGAAGCGCCGGGCAACTACGGCGACGCCGACAAGCGAGTGCAGGCGTACTGTTTCCGCGTCTGCCTGACGCAGGTGGAGGCCAACCGGGTCCCGTTTCCCAAGCCCGCGGGCTACGATCCCAGGGAGTACGAACTGCTGCTGCGCATCTTCGCGGCGGGTTGGCGCGAGACCTTCCAGAAGTTCGACGCGATCCCCAACGCCAAGACCGACACCAACAATCACGGGCCATTCAGCACGGACAACATCGGCGCGAACTGGGATTATCCGGACGCCGGCTACCAGCGGCGGCGCGAGATCGTCGCCGACCACGTGCGCTACGAGCAGGGCTGGTTCTACTTCATCGCCAATGATCCGCGCGTACCAAAGGACGTGCGCGGCCAGATGGCGAAGTGGGGCCTGGCGAAGGACGAGTTCACCGGCACGGGCAACTGGCCGCACCAGCTCTACGTGCGCGAGGCGCGCCGCATGATCGGCCGGTACGTGATGACCGAGAACGAACTCACCAGGCGGCGGCCCACGCCCGAGAGCGTGGGGATGGGGTCGTACGGCATCGACTCGCATAACGTCGAGCGCTACATCACGCCCGAAGGCTACGTCCAGAACGAAGGCGATATCGGCGTGAGCACGAAGGGTCCGTACCAGATCGCCTACGGAGCGCTGGTGCCGAAGAAGGGACAGGCGGCGAACCTGCTGGTGCCGGTGTGCGTGTCGAGTTCGCACATCGCCTACGGGTCGATCCGGATGGAGCCGGTATTCATGATCCTGGGGCAGTCCGCGGCGACGGCGGCGGTGCTCGCCATGGACTCCGGCGTCGCCGTGCAGGATGTGCCGTACGATCAGCTCCGGGCGCGCCTATTGCGGGATGGACAGGTCCTGGAGGGGCCGCGATAGAATAGAAACCTCCATGTACCATTCGATCCGCGTCCCGGCGATCCTGCTGTGCGCCTTCGCGCTCACCCATTGCGGCGGCGGCGAGAAGCCCGCGGAAACGGTGCGCACCGGTCCCGTGGTTTCTGCCGACCTCGTCAACGGAGCCACCATTTCCGGCAAGGTCGCATTCACCGGTACGGCGCCCGCGCCGAAGCCGATCGATATGTCCGCTAACCCGCAGTGCGAACGCACTCACAAGGACCATCCGGTCACGGCGGAGGATATCGTGGTCAACCCCAACCACACCCTGCGCAACGTGTTCGTCTGGATCAAGAGCGGCTTGCCCGCGCTCAACTGGGCGGTGCCTTCGACTCCCGCGACCATCGATCAGAAGTTCTGCATGTATCATCCCCACGTCCTGGGTGTGATGGTGGGGCAGAACGTGGCGATCTCCAACGACGACCCGGTCAATCACAACATCCACCCGGTTCCGCAGGTCAACGAGGAGTGGAACGACGTGCAAAGTCCCGGTGACCCGCCGCAAATGCGCTCCTTCGCGAAGCAGGAAATCATGGTCCCCATCAAGTGCAACGTGCATCCCTGGATGCGGGCATATGTGGGGGTAGTGTCCCACCCGTTCTTCGCCGTGACGGGAGACGACGGGTCGTTTACAATAAAAGGAATGCCCCCCGGGACCTACACGGTCCAAGCCTGGCACGAAAAGCTCGGCACTCAGGAAGTGCAGGTTACTGTCGGGGCGAAAGAAAGCAAGGCTGTCGATTTTTCCTATAAGGAATAAGGGTTGGGGAGCGGTTTTCTCGAAGCCGTTGCCCGTTGAGATGCATCTAGATTACGTGGGCCAATTCTGGGTACGCCGCTACACGTCCGTGTTAGCGTTCTGCACCCTGCTGCTTGTGGTCGCCGGAGGCTTGGTGACAAGCAACGATGCGGCCCTATCTGTCCCCGATTGGCCGCTTTCGTGGGGACGGCTGATTCCGGTGCTGGAAGGCGGCATCCGCTACGAATTCGCCCACCGCGTGCTCGGCTTGCTGGTCATCCTGCTCGCCGGGGGGCTGGCGCTGCGCCTGCGCACGGCGCTGGCGTGGACCGCGCTGGGTACGGTCCTGACGCAGGCCGCGCTGGGCGGTGTGCTGGTGCGGTTCCTCGATCCCAAGGCCGCGGCCATCGCCCACGCCGCGATCGCACAACTCTTCTTCGGCCTCACGATTCTTCTCTGGCTTTCCGCGCGCGGCGCGATGCCCTCGCGCGTGAGTATGGCCTCCCCCATCCCCGTCGTCGCCGCGGTCGCGCTCTTCGCGCAGACCATTCTCGGCGCGGCGGTACGGCACGGTGTGGTCGGACCGGCCCCGCACATCGCGGGCGCCGTCGCCGCCACCGGGCTGGTGATGTGGGCCGCGTTTCCCGTCCTCATTCACCACATGGATAACACTGCGCTCCGCCGCCGGGCGATGCTGCTGCTTTCGATCACGTTTTCGCAGGTCTTCCTCGGGATTGCCGCGTGGATGTCGCGCGTCGCGAATCTGGACGCGCCGCAACCCATGCCGATGATGGTCCTGTTCACCGTGGCGCATGTTGCCGCAGGCTCGCTTGCCTTCGGCGCCGCGCTCGCGCTGGCCGCCGCGCCGGTGCCGCGGGAAGGGATGGCCGCCGCCTGATGCGCGATTACATCGATCTGACCAAGCCGCGCATCACCTGGCTGATCCTGATGTCCACCGGGATCGGCTACTTCTTCGGACTCCCCGCCGCGCCTTCGTGGCTCGCGTTTCTGCGGCACATTCCCCTGCTGCCGTTCTTGCACACCATCCTCGGCACCGGGTTGATCGCCAGCGGAACTGCCGCGCTCAACCAGTGGTACGAGCGCGGGCTGGACCGCAAAATGCACCGCACGGAGCAGCGTCCGCTGCCGGCGGGACGCATCCCGTCGGGGCGCGCGCTGGCTTTCGGCATCGCGCTGTCGATCGTGGGATTCGTCGAACTGTGGCTCGGGGTGAACCTGCTTTCGGCCGCGATCGGCGGCTTCACGCTCGCCAGCTACCTGTTCCTGTACACGCCGCTGAAGACGAGGACCTGGTGGAGCACCACGATCGGTGCGATCCCGGGCGCGATGCCGCCGATGATCGGCTACGCGGCGGCCGCCGGCGCGCTCACTCGCGAATCCTGGGTGCTCGGCGCGATCCTCTTCCTGTGGCAGTTTCCTCACTTCTACTCGATTGCGTGGATGTATAAGGACGACTACGCACGCGCCGGAATTCGCATGCTTCCGGTAGTGGAGCCCGACGGGCGTTCCACCGCGCGCCAGATCGTGTTTTACGGCATTGCCCTCATTCCGGTCAGCCTGCTGCCCGCCTGGTTGGGAATGGCAGGAAGCGTCTACCTGATTGGCGCCCTCGCGCTCGGCCTGTGGTTTCTGTATTCCGGCCTGCGTGTGGCCCGGGAACGCAGCCTGGTACGCGCGCGCGGTGTGCTGATCACCAGCGTGATGTACCTGCCGCTGATCTACGGGCTGCTTTTGTTGAACAGGCCGGGACTGTGATCCAGGTTCAAAATCTGACCCACCGCTACGGCGACCGGGTGGCGCTGAACCGCGTCGCGTTCGAAGTCGCCAAGGGTGAAATCTTCGGGCTGCTCGGACCCAACGGGGGAGGGAAGTCGACGCTGTTCCGCATCCTCTCCACCATGATGGTTCCCACCGAGGGGACCGCTTCCATCGCGGGCATCGACGTGGCGCGCGACCCGGCGTCGGTGCGCCGGAAGGTCGGCGTGGTCTTCCAGACGCAGAGCCTGGACAAGGCGCTCACGGTGGAAGAGAACCTGCGCGCGCAGGGCCACCTGCACGGCTTGAGCGGTGCCACGCTGCGCGAGCGGATGGATTTCGCGATGCAGCGGCTGGGGATTGCCGACCGCCGGAGCGACCTGCTGGAGACGCTCTCCGGCGGACTGCGCCGGCGCGTGGAGATCGCCAAGGCGCTGCTGCACCGGCCGCAGGTGCTGCTGATGGACGAGGCTTCCACCGGGCTCGACCCCTCCGCGCGGCGCGAGGTTTCGCGGCACGTGGAAGACCTGCGCAAGGAAGAGGGCGTCACGATACTGCTGACCACCCACATCCTGGAAGAGGCCGACCGCTGCGACCGCCTGGTGCTGCTGCACAAGGGCGACATCGTCGGGCAAGGCAGTCCGCGGGAATTGCGCGCGCGCATCGGCGGCGACGTGGTGGTACTGGATGCCGCCGCGGCCGAGACGCTCGCCGGGAAGGTCCGCGAGCGATTCCAGGTGCCGGTGAGCGTGATGGAAAACCAGGTGCGCATCGAGATCCGGAACGGGCACCGCTTCATCACCGAAGTGGTGGAGGCGTTTCCCGGGGAGATCGATTCCGTGGGGTTACACAAGCCCACCCTGGAAGATGTGTTCGTCAACCTGACAGGAGCGTCCTTCGATGAGTAGCTTCTTCCTCAGCGCCGCTACGCTCTGGCAGCGCGAACTGATTCGCTTTTGGCGCCAAAAGAGCCGCGTGTTGGGCGTGGTGGCGTCCCCGCTGGTCTTCTGGCTGGTGATCGGGTACGGGTCGAACGATCTGGCGCGGTTTTATTCGGGCGCGCTGGTGCTGACCGTGATGTTCTCCGCGATCTTTTCAACCATCAGCATCATCGAGGACCGCCGCGAAGGTTTCCTGCTGTCGATGCTGGTCTCTCCGGCGCCGCGCACCAGCCTGGTGCTGGGCAAGATCCTGGGGTCCGCCACGCTGGCGTGGCTCCAGGGGCTGATCTTTTTGGCCTTCGCGCCGCTTGCGGGCGTGAGCATCTCTCTCCGCGGGTTGCCGCCGGTAGTCGCGGCGATCTTCCTGGTGAGTTTCACGCTGACCGCGATGGGCTTCGTGCTGGCGTGGAAGATGGACTCCAGCGCCGGCTTCCACGCGATCATGACCTTGCTGCTGATGCCGATGTGGATGGTCTCCGGGGCGCTGTTCCCCATGGCTACCGCGCACGGCTGGATTCGCGCGATCATGTGGGTGAACCCGTTGACGTACTCAATTTCGCTGCTCGACAACACGTTGCGGTTGCGCAACGCCTCCCCAGGCGCGGCCGAGAGCCTGGTGGTTACGGCGGTTGTGGGGGTCGCGCTGCTGCTGATTTCGGGCCTGATGGCGGCCCAGAAGTCGACTCGTAGCGCCGCATGAGCAAGGCTTCTGTTTTCGTCGCCTGCGCGCTGTTCGCCGCGTGTTCTTCGAATCCGGCGCTGCCGTCTTTCGGGACGATTCCTCAATTCGACCTCACCGCGCAGACCGGGCAGGCGTTCGACAGCCACTCGCTGGACGGCCATATCTGGATTGCGAACTTCATCTACACGACGTGCCCGGGGCCGTGTCCGATGATGAGCCACCAGATGCACGGCATCCAGGCGGCCACGGCGTCCACGCCGGAAGTGAAACTGGTCTCGTTCACCGTGGATCCGGAACACGATACGCCGCCGGTGCTGGCGGCGTATGCCAGGAACTTCAAGGCTGACCCGGCGCGCTGGACCTTCCTCACCGGCCCCATGGCCAAACTGGACGAACTCGGCTTCCAGGATTTCAAGCTCAACCACGTGGACGGCAACCTGGATCACTCGACCCGCTTCGTGCTGATCGACGGGCAGCGGCGCATCCGCGGTTTCTACCTGTCGAGCGACGACCAGTTCCCGAAGAATCTTCTGCGCGACCTCAAGCGCCTGCAATCTGAAAGAACATGATCTCCGTTCTTCCCACCGTCAACGCCACGCTCAACGCCATCTCCGCCGTGCTGCTGGTGTGGGCCTACATCCTGATCCGCAACAAGCGGGTCGACCAGCATCGGCGCGTGATGCTGACGGCGTTCGCCACGTCCTGCCTCTTCCTGATCTGCTACCTCGTGTATCACGCGCAGATCGGTTCGCGGCCCTTCGGGCACGAGGGCACGTCGCTGCGCACGGTCTACCTGAGCATTCTCGCGTCGCACACGATTCTGGCCGCCGCGGTGCCGTTCCTGGCCGTCATCACGCTGCGCCGCGGGCTGGCCGCGAAATACGACCGCCACCGCAAAATCGCGCGATGGACGCTGCCCATCTGGCTGTACGTTTCGGTGACCGGCGTGGTGGTTTACGTGATGCTCTACCATCTGTAAACGCGGTCCGGAGTGGGGTACAATTTCCCCCATGACGAAAAACCGTGTCTCCTACCTTGCTGTCTGTCTCTTGCTCTTTGTCGCCGGTATCGCGGTCGCTCAGCGTCCTAAAGAAGACGTTGGCGCGCGCCATCCGAATCTGGCCGCTGCCCAGCGCCTCGCCCGCCAGGCATGGCAGCGCGTCGTCGATGCGCAGAAGGCCAACGAATGGGATTTGGGGGGCCACGCGCAGCGCGCCAAAGAGTTGCTCGACCAGGCGGATAACGAACTGAAGGCCGCCGCGGTCGCCGCCAATCACCGGTAGCGGCGCTACGGCTTCACGCCGGGCTTACGGATCACGAAGACTGTGATGGCATTGCCGCAGGCAATGTAGAGCTGATCCCACAGCGTGTTCTCGGTGGGGTGAACTCCGTTGAAGACGGCGGGTAGCTGGACATCCATCTGGTAGTAACCCACGAGGCCGGGCGCCAGGCCGAGATACAGTAGCGTGATCGGCGACTCGGGGTCGCCCGTGCAGGTCGGCTTCGCGAGCACCTGTGCGGGCGTGTCCGCGGGCGCGGGAATGCCGGTAATGCCCCCGGGGGCCACAGGGCCGAAACCTGTTCCGTATAGGTGGACGATTTCGCCGGGACGTGCCGGATTATCGGGCGTCACGTAAGCGCTCCAGTCCTGGTGGATGGCTCCGCCACCGAGAGAGCAGGGGTTCGGGCGCTGACAAGGCGCCGCTGGAATCAGCCACGGACGGGCTGCGACGGGACTGGTCTGTGCGTCCGCCGTGGCTTCCTCGGAGGTACCGGCGTTAGTGACGACTTGAAGAGTCGCGGGTGCGTCTGGCTGCACATCCCACGGCACCTGGAACGTGATGCTGTCCTGCGTGGCTGAGAGCAGCGGCGCATCGATTCCGTTCACCCGCACGATGCCGCCGGAGAGTTGCGCTCCGGGAAGCGTGACGGCGGACCCGGGAACCAGCGTCGGCGAAAGGTCCGCGATCGCCGGCCGAAATACCGTGTGCGCGACCTCGCCCGCACTGAGATCGAGCCGCACCAGCCTTCCACCGGCCGCGTACCATGCCACCTGGCCGTCGTCGGACATGGTGTATTGCTCTATGCCGTTGGGCTCGCTGCCACTGGTGAGTTCCATAAAGCCCGTGCCGTCCAGGTTGATTGCGTAGAGTTGCACCGAGCCCGGCGGATTGTTCGTACCCCATTGCGCCGTGGAGAGGAACATCACGCGCTTGCCGTCCGCGCTGATCGCGGGAGCGTTCGTGTCGCCGTTCGGCTGGACGAACATGCGGTCCTGCCCGGTGGCCAGATCGTACGCGCGCAGGTACTGCGTGCCGCTCGCGGCCTTCGCGGTGTAGACGATGTTGCGCCCGCCGGCATCGATTACCGGCTCGATTCCCGCGACCTCGGGCACGCGGATCAGGTTGCCCGCGCGGAAGATGCAGAGCGCGGTGCCGGCACACCCGTCCAGTACGGCGGTGCCGTCGTCGGCCACCATCCGTCCCGTGCTTTCGCGATAGCCCGCGCTTGCGCCCGCTTCCGCGGGAACCGTCTGCCGTTGACCGGTTTCGAGATCCACCAGCCCGGGCCGGTCGCTGTTGTCCGGCGACTCTTCGGGTTGAATTAACAGGAATCGTCCGTTGCCGCTCAACCAACCTCGGCCTTCGAACGCGAAGCTTTGCCTTGAGGTCCGCACGGTGGTCTGGGCGAGTTTGATGTTCAGGCACCCCTTGCCATCCAGGCACACGCGCCGGCCCATGAAAGCGAACACCGCCCCGTCGCGGCTGAACTGCGGATGCGAGATCAGGTAGTAGGGGCTGATGAACCACGGCACGTTGGTGAGGTAGATCCCGTTGGGCGGGAAGACGGGCGGCGGGGACGAGGCGTACAGCATCGGCGGAACCGAGCCGACCCGGTAAACCGGCCCCGCCGTTGATGCGGCTCCGTAGGACGACAGGGGCGCGAAGTACTCCATCACTGGCTGCGCGACTTGGACAGAGTAATAGAGATCCGTGCCGTGACCGGGCGCGGTCATTTCGGCGATCTGCGCTGTCGCGGGCCGGGCCACGGCGGCGCACAGGACGAGAATCGCGGTGCGCATCGTACCAAAGACCCGCGATGAGCCGTTTTCAACTACAGCGGCGCGTCCCCTATTGTACTCTTGTGTTCGTCTGATCGCCTTCCGCCGACCAGTACAGCGCGTTGAAGAGCATGCCGAAAGTCGCGTGGGTCTGCGCGCGATGCTGCGGCCGGATGCCGAAGAGCACGATCTTGCCCGGATTCTCCACCGTCACCACCGCCGCGCGCCCGTACATCAGGTCCTCGCCGCGGAGCCAGCCCGATGCGTTCACCTTCGAATTCGGATATCGCGCGACCACGCTCACCTTCTGCGAGGCGAAGCCCTCGGTGAGTTGGAAGAAGGGTGAGTTGATGTAGAAGCCGAAGGTCTCCGGCGCCACGCCGCGCCCGATGGGCGAGAGCGGATCCACCTGCAGGTTCACGATAGTGCCCGGCGCGAAGTGCTGGTCGCGCGTGTAGGTACGCTTGAGGTCCTTCACGCCCAGCGGCATCTTGTCGAGCAGCAGGGCGGTGGCATCGCCGAGCGCGATCAGGGTGCCGCCTTCGTTGAAGAACTGCTGCAGGTTGCTCCAACCCTCTTCGCCGATGCCGCCGCGATATTGCGCCAGGATCGTCTTGTAATCGAGTCCATTGAGGATCGACTGCTCCCGCTGGTCGGGGAGAATGATGGCGTCGAATTTCTGCCGCAGTTTGCCGGTCTTCACATCGGCGTTGTGCAGCACCGTGTAGTCGAAATCGTAGTGGTCCAACACCCAGCGGGTCCAGCCTTCGTCCATCGAAGGATCGAACGATTGATAGATGCCGATGCGCGGTTTGTTGATCGTGATGCCGAGACCGGTTGCGCCTTTTCTCACGTCGTCATGCACCTCGAACCCTTCCACCGCTTTGTTCCAGACCGCCGGCGTGGCCTGCGCGACCACCCATGGCGCGGCGCCGCCCTCGGGCTTACTTAGCGTGACCTTGGCGCCGCTAGCGAGCAGGCGGTTGACGATCATCGCGGAGAGCGCGCCGTTGTAGGGGAAGCGCCAGCCGTCGCTGTTGGATGCGGTGTGCAGAACATACTTCGGATCGGCGCTCAACTTCCGGAGCGCGAGCGATTCCGGCAGCGCCGTGTGCGCGAACTCGGTGTGAACGCCGAACTGCATGCCGAGCGACCACGCCGAAACATCGTACGGCGCTTCGGCGGGCGCGCCCGGTGAGCGCCGCACTTCGGGATAGGTCTGCTTTTCCAGCATGTCCTTGGCGTAGCGGCCGAACACCTGGTCGAACGGGATCACGAAGGTGCCGGCGGGGTACTCCTTGCCGTCCTGCTTGAACCCGGCGGTGGCGCGCGAGACTTCGACGCCGGCCAGCATCAGCGTCCTGACGAGTTCCACGGCTTCGTTGGGGTCGTGCTGTTCCGGCGAGATGAGCGCGGCGAAGGACTTTTCGCGGTCCTGCGCAAGCTGCCCCTTCCTGCCAGCGTCGATCGTGTTGCGGTTGATGGCGTAGATCTGTCGCAGCAGCGTTTCGCGCGAATCGGCGGCGCTTTCGAGCAGCGCGTGGGTGGCGATCAGTTCGTAGTCCACGATGTCGCGCAGGCTCCAATGGCCGCCCAGCCAGGGGCGCGGATACTCGGTGCGCGCGGTGGTATCGCGCGGCGGCGGCAGCGGCGCGTCGGGGTTCTCGAACATGCGGCGGCGCTCGCTCTCGAAGTCGCTGGCGCTGCCGGCGGGCCCGCTGGCCGAACTGCGTCCGCCGGTGGCGGATTGCGTCGTCACGCCGGGAGTGGCCATCTGCTGCGTGGTCGGGGTGGCGATGCGCGCGCTGGCGACTTCTGTGAGCAGGCCGACCTCGTTGTGCCACCACCCGGCCCAGGCCATCGCGCCTTCCCAGAAGTTGGTGTAGGTGGAGTTGAAGATGATGCCGGTTTTGCCTTCGGCTTCGAGCGCCGCGGCCTGCGCCTGCCCGTAGACGCCGTTGAGCCGGTAGATGAGCGGATCCACGTTGGGATTGATCGGGTCCGTGGCGGGCATCGTAAAGATGCGCGGCCCGCTGGTGCCCTGCTGGTGCTCATCGAGCCAGATGCTGGGGAACCACTCGTGCCACAGGACGCGCGCGGCCATCTGACTTTCCTTCTGCGAGAACAGGTACATGTCGCGATTGTTATCGTGGCCGGTGTAGTGGTGATAGAGCTCCGGCAGTGGGGTGGCTTCCGACGGCGTCCCGAGCGTCTTGTTATACCAGTCGGTGACCAGGATCTGGCCGTCGGGGTTCAGGCACGGCACCAGCAGGAGCACGACGTTGTCCAGCACCTTGCGGGTAGCTTCCGAATTATCGGTGGCCATCTGGTGGACCAGTTCGATCACCATCTGGGTGGCTCCGATTTCCGTGGAGTGAATCGCGTTCGTGACGAACACCACCGCTTTGCCGTCGCGGAATATCTGCTCGCGTTCGGCTTCGGCGGGCGCGCCGCCCTGAAAGTAGAGCTTGCGCTCCAGGGTCTTGATCTGCTCGAGGTTGCGCAGGTTGGCCGCGGAAGAGATTTCCAGCAGCACGAAGGGATTGCCGTTGGTGGTGGGGCCGAGGTTGCGGAAGCGGACGCGGTCGCTCTGCGCGGCCACGGCCTGAAAGTAGCTCACGATCTTGTCCCAGCGCGCGAGCTTCTTATCGGCGCCGATCTTGAAGCCGAAGTAGGCTTCGGGAGTCGGGATGGCGGCGTGGAGCGTCGCGGCGGCGAGGGCGAGTGCGAGAAAGAAGCGTTTCATGAGCGGAATCCTTTGGCAGGTCGCTGGACCCGCTACTGTGAAGGCGCGGTCTTCACCTGGACCGCCTGAATGTTCATGCGCGAAGTGGTCTTCTGGAAATCCACCAGGTCCGTGGTCAGGAATTTGGACCACTGGGTGAGATCGGTATCCAGCTTCCTGCTGAGATCCTGGAAGAGCTCGTTTTCCGCGTCGGTGGGCGCGGCGTCGGCGGTGCCCGCGACGGTGGAGGCGAGTACCGCGAGTTTGCCGTCGAGCGCCAGCGGGTACATGAGCGAGTCCTCACTGGAGGTGATGCGCATCTCCACCAGCAGACCCTGTACGGCGGCGATCTTCTTGTCGAGCGCCGCAATCTCCTTTGTGAGCACGCCGCGTCCGGCGAGCGCCTTGAGCTGCGCGCGCAGGTCGATCATCTGGTTGACCGTGACGTAGAGATGGTCGAGGTCGCGGTGAATGCGGGTGAGCAGGTCGAACTGCTTGCGCAACTCTTCCATGCTGACCTTCACGCGCGGGTCCGCGCGCAGGTCGAGCGGGGCGGTGTAGCTCTTGCCGCCGGCCGTGAGCTTGACGGTGTACCTGCCGGGCAATGCGATGGGGCCCAGTTCGCCGCGTGAATACACGAACAGCGAATAATCGGGCACCTGCGGGACCGGTTCGTAGCGCAGGTCCCACACGAAGCGGTTGAGTCCGGCGGTGGGTTCGATCTCCTTGCGCGGTGGTTCGGCGCCGGCTTCGCGCTGCATCGGGTCCACGTGCGCGGTCTTGGTGCTCGAGTACTTGCGCACGCTTTTGTTCTCCGAGTCGAGGATTTCGAGCGTGACCTCGTCCTTCGGTGCGGATTTCAGCCAGTAGTAAATCACGGCGCCGGCGGGTGGATTTTCCCCGGTGGTGACGGCGCCGCCGCGCCCTCCGCCCGCGCCCCCGCGTCCGCCGCCGAGGAAGCGGGTGGCCATCGCGGGCGTGTACAGTAAGGCGTCGGACTGCGCGGTATCCTCTTTATACTGTCGCAGCGGGGAGAGGTCGTCGAGGATCCAGAAGGCGCGGCCGTGAGTGGCCACGACCAGGTCGTTGTCCTTCACCACAAGGTCGTGCACCGGCGCGGGCGGCATGTTCAGCTTCAGCGATTTCCAGTGCGCGCCGTCGTCGAAGGAAACGTATACGCCTTCCTCGGTGCCGGCGTAGAGCAGTCCGCGGCGCACGGGGTCTTCGCGGACGGCGCGCGCGAAGGCTGTCGCGGGTATGCCGTCCACAATCCTGGTCCAGGTCTTGCCGTAATCGGAGGTCTTGAAGATATAGGGCGCCAGGTCGTCGAGTTGGTAGTGATTGGCCGCGACGTAGGCCACGGCGGGATCGTGCGGTGAAGCCTCCACCAGCGAGACGCGCGCCCACTCGGGCATGTCCTTGGGGGTCACGTTGCTCCAGGTCTTGCCGCCGTCGCGCGTGAGCTGCACCAGGCCGTCGTCGGTTCCGGCCCAGATCTGGCCCTTGACCTTGGGCGATTCGGCGATGCTGAAGATCGTGTCGTAGTATTCGGTACCGGTGTCGTCGAGATCGATCGCTCCGCCGGAGACGATCTGCTTGGATTTATCGTTGCGGGTGAGGTCGGGCGAAATGGCGTCCCAGTGGGTGCCGCCGTCGGTGGTTTTGAAGAGGCACTCGCCGCCGTGATAGAGGACGTTGGGATCGTGCGGCGAGATCACGGTGGGGGAGGTCCACTGGAAGCGGTGCTTGAGTTTGGCGGCGCCTTCGCCGTCCGTGATTTCCGGCCACGGGGAGATCTGGCGGCTTTGCCCGGTGCGCTTGTCGAAACGGGTGAGCGAGCCTTCGTAGCCTCCGGCATAGACGATATTGGCGTCGCGCGGGTCGGGCGCGATGTAGCCGGATTCGCCGCCGCCGACCGGGTACCACTCGGGCCGGTCGATCGACCCGGAGTCGCCGCGGCTGGCGATGGCGACCGTGGTGTTGTCCTGCTGCGCGCCGTAGACGTAATAGGGCACGCGGCTGTCCGTGATCACGTGGTAGAACTGCGCGGTAGGCTGGTTGAGGATGCTGGACCAGTGCTTGCCGCCGTCCAGCGTGACCGTGGCGCCGCCATCGTTGCCCTCGATCATGCGCTCGGTATTCGCGGGGTCGATCCACAGCGCGTGATTATCGCCGTGCGGCGGGCGGATGCGCGTGAACGTGTGGCCCCCGTCGATGCTCTTGCTGAACTCCACGTTCAGCACGTAGAGCACGTCGGGCGATTTCGGGTCGGCGAAGATGTGCATGTAGTAGAAGGCGCGCTGCACCAGCGAGCGGCTCGGATTGACGAGGCGCCAGGAGGTGCCGCCGTTGTCGGAGCGGAAAAGGCCGCCGTCCTTGGCTTCGACGAGAGCGTAGACGCGTTCGCCATCGGCGCCCACCGCCACGCCGACCTTGCCCCAGGGACCTTTGGGCAGGCCGCCGCCCTGTACCGGCTTCCACGTGGCGCCGCCGTCGGCCGAGCGGTAAAGACCGCTGCCGGGGCCGCCGCTGTCCAGTCCCCACGACGTGCGGCGTGCCTGCCAGAGCGAGGCGAACACGATGTTGGGGTTGGTGGGATCGAAACAGAGATCGACCGCGCCGGTGTTTTCGTCCTTGTAGAGCACCTTCTGCCAGGTCTTGCCGCCGTCGGCCGTGCGAAATACGCCGCGCTCGGCGTTGGGTCCGAACGGATGGCCGAGCGCGGCGACCAGCACGATATCCGGGTTGCGCGGATGAATCAGGATCCTGCCGATGGCGCGCGAATCGCGCAGCCCCATGTTGGTCCAGGTCTTGCCCGCGTCGGTGGATTTGTAGACGCCGTCGCCCTGCGCGATGTCGCCGCGCAGCGCGGTTTCGCCGGTGCCCACCCAGATCACGTTATGGTCCGCCGCGGCTACCGCGATGGCGCCGATCGAGAAGGCGGGTTCACGGTCGAAGATGGGGGCCCAGGTGACCGCGCCGTCGGTCGTCTTCCACACGCCGCCGCCCGCGGCTCCGAAGTAGTACGTGGCGGGATCGCCCGGCACGCCCGCGACCGCCAGGGAGCGCCCGCCGCGGAAGGGACCGATCAGGCGATAGCGCATCCCGCGGAACGCGGGGTCGCCGGCCGCGCGGCCGCTTTCAGCTTGTTGCGCAAGCGAGAAAATCGCCGCGCCGGCGATGGCAAAAAGAGAAATGGCAATGGAACGGCGTCTCATACGGTCGGCTCCGGACGGGAAATTGATTCTACCGTAACCGGATTGAGCCGCGTTAACGTCACTTCCCGTTCACTGGCGATAACCCGCCGGGCCCGGTCCGCGTTTCTTCGGTCAGCCGGGGCCTAGTGTCCTGTCCCAGATAATTCTTTACACTTAGGCGCGGCCGCTCTATACTGG
>JAFDVU010000270.1 GCA_018268835.1 Acidobacteriota bacterium
GTGAATTCCAGCAGCCGGCTCTCGCGCGCCATGCGGTCGTACATGGAGGCCGCGGTGCTGCTCTCCGCGGGCGACCAGAAGCGCTCGGCGATCGCCGCCGCGCGCGGCCAGATGCGCGAATCCACCGTCTCCGGCGTCACGTACTCGGCCCACATGCAGGCCTCGCCGCCCAGGATGCGCGCCTGCGCCTCCGGAGGCAGCGAGAGCGCGTCGCCGCCCATGGGATCCACGTTGTAGTGGAAGCTCGCCGGCCTCAAGTGGTCCAGATAATAGCCCCACGAAAGGATGCCGCGGTACCCCTTCGCGGCCGATTCGGCCAGCGACTTCTGCCCGCGCCAGGACTGCACTACGATGTCCTTCGGCAGGTCGGGATGCAGCACTTCGTCCCAGCCCACCAGGATCTTGCCGCGCTTCACCAGCAGCTTTTGCACGCGCTGGTTGAAGTACGCCTGGATGGCGTCGGCGTCCTTGAGGTTATGCTCTTTGGCGAACGCCTGCACACGCGCCGAAGCGTTCCACTGGTCGGGCTTCACTTCGTCGCCGCCGATGTGCCAGTAGGGGTCGGGGAACAGCGCGGTGATCTCGCCGAAGAATTCGTCCAGGAACTGGTAGGTCTCCTCGCGGCTGGGGTCGAGCGCGTTGGGATTGATGCCCCAGCGGCGCCAGATTTCGAACGGTCCCGGCACGGTGCCGAGCTCCGGATAAGCGGCAAGCATGGCGGTGGTGTGGCCCGGGATGTCGAATTCGGGAACCACGCGGATGCCGCGGTCGCGCGCGTAGGCGACCACTTCGCGGATCTGGTCCTGCGTGTAATAGTGGCCGTCGCTGCCGAGTTCCTGGAGCTTGGGGAAGCGCTTGCTCTCCACGCGGAAGCCCTGATCGTCGGAGAGGTGCCAGTGAAAGACGTTGAACTTGACCGCGGCCATGGCGTCGAGGTTGCGTTCCACCACGTCAAGCGGCATCCAGTGGCGCGAGACGTCCAGCATCAGGCCGCGCCAGGGGAAGCGCGGGCGGTCTTCGATGTGCACGGCGGGCGCGGCGAACCCGTCCGGGGAGGGGCCGACCAGTTGCAGGAAGGTCTCCAGTCCACGCAGCGCGCCGTCTACGATCGGCGCCTTGATGATGGCGCCCGCCGGAGTCACGTCCAGCGTGTAGGCTTCGTCTTCGCCCAGCGTCGGGTAATCGTTGCCGCGAGCCGCGCACTCGACGCGCAGCGTGGGGATGGAGGCGGCGGGTCCGAGGAAGGGGACGCCGGTCTGGCGGGAAAGCCGCGACGCCGCGCGCGCGATGGCCGCGCTCAACCGCGGGTCGGATACGCCGGTGCTCTCGATGCGGAAGGAATTGGTGATGGGCAGGCGTCCGCTGCCTTCGACGAGCTTCGTGGGCAGCGGCATGATCGCCGGAGCGGCATGTACGGCCGCGGCGGCGGCGAGTAGCCAGGAGAGGCGGAGCATCAACTCTATACTACTGCGCGGCGCGGGGAGGCAGGCCCGGCTTAGCCGGCCACGCGCACGCTCTCCCCATAGGCACCGAGGGTCTTGTCGGCGGTCAGCAGCGTGAATCCCTCGACCTGCGCTTGCGCAACCAGCATCCGGTCGAACGGGTCGCGGTGGTGCCAGGGCAGCGAAGCCACGCGGTGCGCGTGCGCGGCCGTCACCGGCAGGCTCTCAAAGGATTCCGCCGCCAGCTTCTCCTCGAAATCGGGCGGCAGACGCAGCTTGCCCAGACTCTCTTTGAGCCGGATCTCCCATAGGCTCGCAGCACTGACGAAGACCGGGTTCTCCGGCGCCCGGATCGATTCGCGAGCCTCCGCGCAGAGCGACGGACTGTCGGCCAGCCACCAGAGGAGCAGGTGTGTATCCAGCAGGAGTTTCAACGATGCGGCTCCCGCATGCCGAAACTCTCCGCCATGTCGTCGGGCAGCGAATCGAAGTCGGGCGCAATCCAGATTTCTCCCGCCATCGAACCGGGTTGCCTCGGGCGGCTGGGCCCGCGGTACGCTACGATTTTCGCTACCGGGGTTCCGGCCTTCGCCAGAATCACTTCGTGGCCCTTCCGCACCTCTTCGATCAAAGCCGAAAGCTCAGCCTTCGCCTCCGAGATATTGCGCACCACCATGAATCGATTATAGCAGACCAGATCTGGTCTGGTTGCACCGAAGTGAGGGTAGAAGGACGCCGCCACCTGCAGACGGTGGCGGGGGGCTCCCGGCCGGTCCGCTGCCAAATGCTCCCATAAATACAATTAATACTCAACTTCTCTTGCATTAAACGCGCTTTTGCCGTACACTCGGATTTTAACCCCCGATGACCAACGCCTCCACAATCCGCACCCTGATTTCCAGCGGTTTCCCCGTAGGCGTAATTATTATCGGCGTCATCGTACCCGGCCCCGCTTAGGCCTGCCGGAAAGCAAGGTTTCAGGCCATCAAGCGGGGCGAATCAAAAACACCCCTCTTGATGGCCTTTTTATTTTGACTGTCTGTATCGAGGCAAACGAACCTATGTCACAACTGATGAGCGGCGCGCGCATGCTGGCGGAGTGTCTGGCCCGCGAAGGCGTGGAATGCATCTTCGGATACCCGGGCGGGGTCACTCTGCCCTTCTACGACGTGCTGTACGAACACCACGTCCGCCACGTGCTGGTGCGCCACGAGGAGAACGCCGCCTTCGCTGCCGAAGGCTACGCGCGCACCACCGGCAAGGTAGGTGTGTGCTGCGCCACATCCGGCCCCGGCGCGACCAACCTCACCACCGGACTGGTGGATGCCATGATGGACTCCATCCCGATTGTGGCGCTCACCGGGCAGGTCTCGAGCAAACTCATCGGCAGCGACGCCTTCCAGGAGGCCGATACTTTCGGCATCACACGTTCCTGCACCAAGCACAACTTCCTGGTGAAGCGTTTCGATGAAATCCCGCAGGCGATCCACGAGGCCTTCTACATCGCGGCCAGCGGACGCCCCGGCCCGGTGCTGGTGGACATCACCAAGGACGCGTTGCAGGGACAGGGCCACTACCAGCCTGTGAGCACGATTCACCTGCCCGGCTACAAGGTCTTCACGGAGGGACACACCGGCCAGATCCGCCGCGCCGCGCAGATGATCGCCGAATCCGAGCGCCCGCTGGTCTACTCGGGCGGGGGCATCGTGCTGGCCGGCGCGGCGCCCGAGTTGCGCGAATTCGTGCAACTCACCTCCATCCCCACGGTCAGCACCCTGATGGGTCTGGGCGCGCTGCCCACCGAACATCCCAATTTCATTTCCATGCCGGGGATGCATGGAAGCTACGCGGCCAATCTGGCGTTGACCAATGCGGACCTGCTGATCGCGGTCGGCGTGCGTTTTGACGACCGCGTGACCGGGCGACTGGCGGCCTTCGCGCCGCACGCCAAGGTGATCCACGTGGACATCGACCCGGCCGAAGTCGGCAAGAACCGGGTGCCCGATGTGCCCATCGTGGGCGACGTCAAGCGCGTTCTGGCCAAGCTCAACAAGCTGATCGACGAGACGCCGGCGCCGGAGCAGAAGATCGCCGCCGCGCGCCGCGCCTGGGCCAATCAGATCGCCGAATGGAAGGCCGAGCATCCCTACGACAGGTCCACCAGCGACAGCGAGATCAAGCCGCAGCACCTGATGAGCGAAATCGACCGGTGCAGCGGCGGGCAGGCCATCGTCACCAGCGACGTGGGCCAGCATCAGATGTGGGCCGCGCAACTGATCCGCTTCAACGAACCGCGGCTGTGGGTCAACTCGGGGGGCCTCGGCTCCATGGGGTTCGGCCTGCCCTCGGCCATCGGCGCGCAGTTCGCGCGGCCGGACAAGCTGGTGTTCGCCATCTGCGGCGACGGCGGCTTCCAGATGTCCATCCCGGAACTGGCCACCATCGCCAGCCACGCGCTGCCCATCAAGATGGTGATCATGAACAACGGCTATCTCGGGATGGTGCGGCAGTGGCAGACGCTGTTCTACAACCACCGGCTCAGCGCGGTGGAGCTGGATTGCTTCCCGGATACCGATAAGCTCGCGGCCGCCTACGGCATCAAGGGCCGCACCGTGGAAAAGCCGTGGGAACTCGGCCCGGCGCTCGAAGAGGCCATCAAGGAGCCCGGCCCGTTCCTGCTCAACGTCAAGGTCACGCCCCTGGAAAACGTCTACCCGATGGTGCCCGCCGGCAGCGCCATCAACGAAATGGTGCTAGGCCCGCCCCAACCCGTGGAGGCCGCGTAGCGCGGGCCTCCGGGCCCGCGGTCTTACAAGGATATCGACCATGATTCAAGTCATCTCACTCCTACTCGAAAACAAGCCCGGAGCCCTCATGCGCGTCACCGGCCTGCTTAGCCAGCGCGGTTACAACATCGAGAGTCTCTCGGTCGGCCGTACGCTCGACCCGCAGATCTCCCGCATGACCATCGTGGTGGACGTCGATTCACTGCAGCGCGCGCAGGTGATCAAGCAGATGAACAAGCTGATCAACGTGCTGCAGGCGACCGACCTCACCGAGTCCCCGGCGGTGATCCGCGAACTCGTTCTGCTGCGGATCCGCACTACGCAGGAGAATCGGACCGCCGTGCTCAAGGAAGCCGAAATCTTCGGCGGACGCGTGGTGGATTCCTCCACCGAAGGCTATGCGATCGAAGTGACGGGCGACCCCGAAAAGCTGGGTGAGTTCGTCGATGTCATGAGCGCCTACGGCGAAGTCGACGTCATCCGCAGCGGCAGCGTCGCCATCGCCCTGGAGTCCAAGAAACTCAAACTGCAACCCCCGATTCCAACCAAGACATTGGTCGGGTAGGCTTCCTGCCTGCCACTAACGCAAAGGACTTTTTTCAGATGCCCAACCGCTATTACGAAAAAGACGGAAATCCGAATTTCCTGAAAGACCGCACCGTCGCCATCATCGGCTACGGCTCCCAGGGCCACGCCCACTCGCTGAACCTGCGCGATTCCGGCGTGGACGTGGTGGTCGGCCTGCCCGCGTCGAGCCAGAGCCGCGCCAAGGCCGAGGCCGCCGGCCTCAAGGTCCTCTCCGCGGGCGATGCCGCCAAGGCCGCCAACGTGGTGATGATCCTGGTGCCCGACCACATCCAGGGCGATCTCTACAACAGCGAGATCGCGCCGCACATGACCGCGGGCAAGACCCTGATGTTCGCCCACGGCTTCAACATTCACTTCGGCCAGATCAAGCCGCCCGCCGATATCGATGTCAACATGGTGGCGCCCAAGGCGCCCGGGCACCGCGTGCGCGAACTCTACACCGAAGGCGTGGGCGTGCCCGCGCTGGTCGCCGTACACCAGAACGCCACCGGCGAAGCGCTCCAGCGCGCGCTGGCCTACGCGCAGGCCATGGGCTGCCTCAAGGCGGGCGTGATCGAGACCACGTTCAAGGAAGAGACCGAGAGCGACCTCTTCGGCGAGCAGGCCGTGCTCTGTGGCGGCGCCGCCGAATTGATCCGCGCCGGTTTCCAGACCCTGGTGGATGCCGGCTACGCTCCCGAGATCGCCTACTTCGAGTGCCTGCATGAGCTGAAGCTGATCGTGGACCTGATCCAGGAAGGCGGCCTCAGCTACATGCGCTACTCCGTCAGCGACACCGCCGAGTACGGCGACTACACCCGCGGACCGCGCGTCGTCAACGACCAGACCCGCGCCGAAATGAAAAAGATCCTCTCGGAGATCCAGTCCGGCGAGTTCGCCCGCCAGTGGATCCAGGAGAACAAGACCGGGCGCAAGAACTTCCTCAAAATGCGTGAAGCCGGCCACAACGATCAGATCGAGGTCGTGGGCCGCGAGCTGCGCGAAATGATGACCTTCCTCAAAAAGAAGAAGGAAGTCGGCGTACCTGTGGGGTAGGCCTCCGGCCTACCTACTTGCTTACCGAACGAGGCCAGCCATGAAAATCCAAACCTTCGATACCACTCTCCGCGATGGCACCCAGGGTGAATCCATCGCCTTCTCCGTGGACGATAAGCTGATTATTGCCCAGAAGCTGGACGAGCTCGGCATCGATTACATCGAAGGCGGCTGGCCCGGCTCCAACCCCAAGGACAAGGAGTTCTTCGCTCGCGCCGTCGAGCTGAAATTCCAGCACGCGAAGCTCACCGCGTTCGGCTCCACGCGCTTTGCGAAGAACCCGGTCCAGGAGGATCGCAACGTGCAGGCACTGGTGGCCGCGGGAACCCCGGTGGTCTCCATCTTCGGCAAGACCTGGGATCTGCACGTCAAGCGCGCACTCGGCATTTCGCTGGAACAGAACCTCGACCTGATCGCGGAGACCGTACAATTCCTGCGCGAGCACGGCAAGGAGGTCGTCTACGACGCCGAGCACTTCTTCGACGGCTATGCCGCCAATCCGGACTACGCGCTGCGCACGCTCGAAGCCGCGCGGAAGGCCGGCGCCGGCGTGCTCTGCCTGTGCGATACCAATGGCGGAACGTCCACTTCCCGCCTGATCGAAGTCGTCGCCGAAGTGCGGCGCCGTTTCGACGGCACGATCGGAATCCACACCCACAACGATAGCGACCTGGCCGTGGCCAACAGCCTGGCCGCGATCGAAGCCGGCGCAACGCACGTGCAGGGCTGCATGAACGGCTACGGCGAACGCTGCGGCAACGCCAACCTGGCCAGCGTCATCTCCAA
>JAFDVU010000271.1 GCA_018268835.1 Acidobacteriota bacterium
CGCAGTCGGCCGGCCAGGACGAGGACACCGCCCAACATGAGTGCCAGCGAACCCGGTTCCGGAACACTGCCGGCCGCCTGACCTGCGACAAAATCGTAGACCAGCGTCCCGTTTCCCGTGTTGGCGTCGAAGCCCCCCAGACTGTTCGAGTTCAACGCGAAACTGAACGAACTCGGGCTCAGAAGCGCCACCAGAGCCGGATCGGTGATTGGGGGAGTCAGCGGACTGCCTGTGGCAGTCAATAGGGCCGCCGTCAGATCCGGCGCAAGGCCTCCCAAGACGAAGCTGAGTTGTATGACCTGTGAGACAACGGGTTGGTTGACGACCATGGCCGTCATCGTGCCCGGCCCGCCGCCGAGTGTGTCGAGCAGAACGTCACCGATGCCCGCGATCTGAAGCACGGTACCCGAGGCGCTTACAGTTGTTTGACCCGGCGCAAAGCTGGAAAACGTCACGGCCAAATTGAGCGCACCCCCGCTGGACGGGGTGATGACGTTGGCGCGCGATGGGCTGGCCATCCAGCAGAGCGCGATCGCGATCGCGAACACACGACCCGTATAAGTGAGCTTTTTCATGCTTATCCTCCGAATGCAACGAAAGACTCTCTGGAGACTTGTATCACATACGAATCGTCTTAGTCTATGAATATCTCAAGCATTAGTGATCTTTTCGGTACGTGGGGTATTTACCTCAGAATAAAACATCTGTATCGGCAGTACTATTGACAGCGTGTCTCCCGCTTGTGCATCATTTGTCTACGCCTTTTTGGGGTGGATGCAGACCCGCCTTTGGCGGCCTAAGCGGCGGTAGCTTGCCTCGGACGATCCCCTATCCGCACCGCGCGTGCGGAACGGAAGGAGCCGGCGCACCTCCCGGTTTGAGGTCCCTCTATCAAGGCAAGCGACGGGCACACAGACCACGCCACGCGGCGATACGCACAGTTGCCGCGGAAATGGTGGTGGACATAGAGCCGGCGACCCTAAGGGGGACAACGGGGCGGGCTGCTCCATGAGGAAGCGGCGGTAATCGCCCGATCCTATTTCCCTTGCCGGGGCGACCGGCCGTGCAGTTATCGGAGGGGATCAATGTCAGACATCGTAGCGCCGGGGGCGTGGTTGGAGCCAGCCATCGGCCCACCCGGCGAATGGTACGCGATCCGCGTCAAGTCGAAGTGCGAACGCTGTGTCGCAGTGGGGCTTGAGGGGAAAGGCTATCCATACCTCCTTCCACTGTCCCGGGAATTCCGGAAGTGGTCCAACCGCGTTCGCAAGGTCGAGCGAATCCTGATCCCCGGATACGTGTTTGCACGGTTTAATCCGGAGAAGCGCTTACCCGTACTCACGATTCCGGCCGTGGTGCACATTGTCGGCACGCGGTTGGGTCCACTACCCATTGCCGACGAGGAAATCGCGGCGCTTCAACTAATTGCGCGGTCGGGGACGTTTGCGGAGCCATGGCCCTTCGCCGAGGTGGGACAGCAGGTGGTGGTCGCGGGCGGGCCGCTGCGCGGACTAAGGGGTTCCCTGGTGGAGGTCAAGAACCAATACCGCGTCGTGGTGTCTATAAGTCTGCTCCGGCGGAGCGTAGCGGCGGAAGTAGATCGCAGCTATGTCCGCGTCGACTCCGGGTCCGGCTCACCGGATTCGATCCGGGGGGAGACGCATTCTCAAGCCGAAGCCGCCACGCGGTAAGCGGGGGCCATCAGACCCGCCGTAACCGCCCGGGCACGGGGCCTCAATGAGCGTTTTGACACGTCGTGACCGCACTGTCTCCTTCCGCTTGTCCGAGAAGGAGTACCAGGCATTGTACGAATTCTGCCGCGCGACAGGCGCGCGCAGCGTTTCGGACTTCGCCCGCGCGGCCGTCCGCCGGGCGGTGGGCACGCCAAGCGAAGATCTTTCCGAACTCACCCTCCAAGTAGAGGCGCTGAACCGCCAGCACGGAGAACTGAGCAAGCAGTTGTCTGTGCTGTCCGGCCGCGTGAACGCCTGGGGCCGGCACTCCTAGCGGATTCAGTCCAGAATCGCGGGGAGGAGGGGCAAGGGAGTACAAAGAGGGCACCATATGCCGGCGAGACTGGCCAAAAGATCCAGTACTGTTTCCAGGAGGCTTTCTTGACAAATGACGGCATATGTCCCATATCTAGTGAATATCTTCGGAGGGGACCTTGGCTCTGAATGGGGCGGTAGCATGTCTTAATCCGTCCATTCCGCACGGCACGCCTTCCTCTTAACTGCCCCGGCCCAGAAGACTTATGCCACGCATAAGTGGTGGATACATCTCCTGATCCTGCCCGCCGGGTCGACTGTTTTCATACCCGTCCACGCAGACACAAGAACGGTTCGCACGGCCGCCATTGCGGATCAGTGTGAACACATCCGAGGCGAGCATGAGCACTCAGACTACGCGGAACAGTACGAGCGCCGGACCGAACCCCGGCAAACTGCGCTACACGCCGCGGCGCCAACCCCGGGTCCTGCTGGCCGGCACCGGAAGAGCCGCGGTCGCCGCCGCGCGCAACCTCCTCGCCGGGGGGATGCCGGCGGTGCTGTGCGGCGCGATCGATCCCGAACCGCAGAGGGAGTTTTCCGAGGCCTTCCCGGAGGTGCCCTGGCTGGGGTCGTTCGACGGTCTGGCGGACTGCATCGTAGCCAACTGCGTGGATGAATTGCACATTGCGCTGCCGCTCAAGAGCTTCGCGCACGTGATTTCGGACCTGCAGGGCACGGCGAGCGAGGTCGGCGCCCGCGTCACCGTGCACGTGGATATCGCGCCCTGGATGTTCGGCGCCGGCGCCAGGGTAAACCAGGACGGGTTGTTGATTGCATCCCGCGAGCACGCCTCTGTGAGCGGTCCGATGTGGATGGTGAAGCGGGTGCTGGATGTACTGGTGGCCGGCTGCGGACTGATCCTGGTGTCGCCGCTGATGGCGACGATCGCGCTGGCGGTGGCGTTCACCTCGCGCGGACCGGTCCTGTTCCGGCAGGAGCGAGTGGGGCGCGGCCAGCGAGTGTTCCGCATGCTGAAGTTCCGCAGCATGGTCTCGAACGCGGAGGACCTGCGCACCGAGGTTTCGGCTATGAACAACGCCCGTGGGATCTCGTTCAAGATTTTCGACGATCCGCGGGTGACACGCGTTGGCGCCTTCCTGCGGCGCACCAGCCTGGACGAGTTGCCGCAGTTGTGGAACGTGGTGGTGGGCGATATGAGCCTGGTCGGTCCGCGTCCCATCCCGGTCTGGGTCGCCGACCAGTTGACGGATCCGAAGTTGTATCGCCGGTTCAGCGTTCAGCCGGGTCTGACCGGATTGTGGCAGGTGGAGGGCCGCCAGCAGGATTTCGACTGGATGGCGATGCAGGACCTGAGATACATCGACAAGTGGTCCCTCCTGCTGGATTTGCGGATTCTGCTGGCGACGATTCCCGCGATGATCCGCGGCGAAGGGGCCCGCTAGCGCAGGTAGAGCTACAGCCATGAACCTACCGGTAACTCTCGTCATTCCGCCTTCCGTTTTCCTGCTGGATGAGCGGGTGTTCATGAACCTCGGCATTCTCAAGGTCGCCTCGGTCCTGGAGCAGCAGGGGTATCCAGTGGAGATGCTGGATCTCTCCGGAATTCAGAACTACGAAGAGGCGGCGCGGGATCACGCGCTGCGGTCGTCCTCGAACTGCTTCGGGCTGACCGCGACGACGCCGCAACTGCCGTCGGCGGTGTCCGTGGCCAGGGCCATCCGATCGGTCCGCGGCGATGCCCGGGTGATTCTGGGCGGGCCGCACATCACGCTGGTCAACGCCGCCCGAAAACGCGAACAGAAACTCGGTCTGACGGGCCGCGCGCACCGGGCCTTCGAAAAGCTGGCCGCGAACTTCGACGTGCTCGTCGCCGGCGACGGCGAAGACGCCATTTTCCAATCGCTGGCGCGGGATAGCGCGCCGCTGATCGATGCCGACGATCCGCGCTCCGACCTGTTCCTGAACAATGCGCGGCTCTCCAGCCTGCCGCTTCCCGCGCGGCACCTGGTGGATGTGGACAGCTATCGCTACACCATCGACGGCGTGCGGGCCCTGAGCCTGATCGCGCAACTCGGCTGCCCGTTCGGCTGCGGCTTCTGCGGCGGGCGCGAGTCCCCGATGCTGCGCCGCGTGCGCATGCGAACGGTGGACAGCATCATCGCCGAGATGGTGCATCTGCACAAGACCTACGGGGTCCGCGGCTTCATGTTTTACGACGACGAACTGAACGTGAATCCGGGGATGGTGGAGTTGATGCGGGCCATCGCGCGCACGGCCAGGGAACTGAACACGGAATTCCGGCTGAGGGGATTCGTGAAATCGGAGTTGTTCACGGATGAGCAGGCTGAGGTAATGTACGCCGCCGGATTCCGCTGGATCCTGGTGGGTTTCGAGTCGGGCTCCCCGAGAATCCTGCGCAATATCCAGAAGAAGGCATCGCTGGCGGACAATACGCGGTGCATGGAGATCGCGGCGCGACACAATCTCAAGGTCAAGGCGCTGATGTCCTGCGGGCATCCCGGCGAGTCCACCGAAACCATTCGCGAGACCCACGACTGGCTGCTGGAGGTCAAGCCCGCGGATTTCGACATGACGATCATCACGACCTACCCGGGGACGCCGTACTACGACCGGGCGGTGCCGCTGGCGTCGAATCCCAATGTGTGGGAGTACACCATCCACGGCGACCGCCTGTACAGCTACGAACTCGACTACACGGAAGTGGCGGACTACTACAAGGGCGACCCCGAGGCCGGGTACAAGTCGTTCGTGTACACCGATCACCTCAAGCCGGAAGAGATCGTGGAACTGCGCAACTTTGTCGAGATGGACGTGCGCCAGCGGCTGGGGATTCCGTACAACCCGGCCACGGCGGCGGTCCGTTACGAACACTCCATGGGACAGGCGGGGTATTCACTGCCGCCGAACATTCTGAGGAGCACTGTGAACACTGTGAAACCGGAAATCGAAACCCGCGTGGCGAGCGCGGCCGCGCACACCAACGGCTGCGGGGCGCATTCTCCGCTAGTGACGGTGAACCCGGCGGCGCACTCCGCCGCGGCCGTCACCGGCGCCGGGGACGCCATTCAGGTGGTCATACTGTGCGGCGGGAAGGGCACGCGCTCGCATCCGTTCACGGAGAACTACCCCAAGGTCATGATGCCGATCGGCGGCGCGCCGATCGTGGTGCACCTGATGCGATTGTACGCGGCGCAGGGGTTCACGAACTTCGTGCTCGCGGTGGGCCACCGGCCGGAAATCCTGGAAGACTACTTCGACGGACGCTTCCCGGACTGGTCGGTCCGGATCGTCGATACCGGGGAAGAGGCGGACACGGGCGAGCGGCTGCGCCGCTGCGCGCCCTACGTGGGCGAAACCTTCTTCGCGACCTACGGGGACGGGCTGGGCGACGTCGACCTCGGGAAGCTGATGGCGTTCCACATGCGCAGCGGCGGCCTGGCGACGATCACGTCGGTTCCGCTGCGGTCGCAGTACGGCACGGTGCACAGCGACGGTTCCGGGCAGGTGCAGCGTTTCGAAGAGAAGCCGCTCATCCGCGAGTACTGGGTCAACGCCGGCTTCTTCGTCTTCGACAAACGGGCGCTCGATCACTGCGAGGGCGAGGACCTCGAAGTGGATGTGCTGCCGAACCTGGCCGGGAAGGGCCTGCTGTTCACCTACCGCCACGAGGGCTTCTGGAAGTCCATGGACACGAGCAAGGATCAACACGAACTGGAACAGAGCGTGAAGGCGGGGACTCCGCCGTGGATGACGGCGGCGACGCTTCAGTCCGCGGCGGCGCGGGGAGTCTGAACCGGGAATCCGGAGGGCCGGATGGAATTCAACCAGGAGGAACGTGCGATGCAAGTTGTGATCCTCTGCGGTGGCAAGGGAACGCGATCCTATCCATTCACAGAGTACTTTCCGAAGGTCATGATGCCGATTCGCGGCACACCGATCCTGATCCACCTGATGCGCCTGTACGAGGCACAGGGGTTCACTAACTTCGTTCTGGCCGCGGGGTGGCGGAAAGAGATTCTGGACGACTACTTCGACCGGCGCTTCCCGCAATGGAACGTGACCGTGGCCGATACCGGTCCCACCAGCGATACGGGCGAGCGCATCCGGCGCTGCGAGCCTTACTTGGGCGACACGTTCTTCGCCACCTACGGTGACGGACTCGGCAACGTGGACCTGCACGAACTGCTGGACTTCCACCGCGAATCGCAAGCGTTGGCGACGGTCACCTCCGTGCCGCTGCGTTCGCAATACGGCACGATCCAGTTCAGCGAAGAGCGGCAGGTGCAGGCCTTCAAGGAGAAGCCGACGATCCGCGACTACTGGATCAACGCGGGCTTCTTCGTGTTCGAAAAGGCGGTATTCCAGCACTGGCACGGCACCAACCTGGAGAACGATGTGCTGCCCAAACTGGCCGGGCGCGGCGGCCTCTACACCTACCTGCACGAGGGCTTCTGGAAATCCATGGACACCAGCAAAGACCAGCAGGAATTCGAAACCATCCTGCGCAACGG
>JAFDVU010000272.1 GCA_018268835.1 Acidobacteriota bacterium
GGCCCCTGCGCTCCCGCCAGACCCTGCGCTCCCTGCGCGCCCTGCGCTCCCGTCGGTCCCGCCGGTCCCGTGGGTCCGGTCACACCCGGCGGTCCGGTCACACCCGTGGCGCCGGCCGGGCCCGGAAGCCCCTGCAGCCCCTGCGCGCCCGCAATGCCCGTGAATACGACTTCAAGCGTCGCCGGATGGCTCGTCGCGGTGTTCTCCTTCGCATCCAGGTACACCGTCGTACCCGGACTTCCCGCGGTCAGAATGAACCCGTTGTTGGGCGATCCGCCGATCCATGCCGCCACCTGCCCGGTTACGTCAAACGTCACGTAGCCCGGCGCGAAGACCGCCGCGCTGCCCACTGCCGCGCCCGCTACGATGCCGCTCGTCCCGTTGACCGAGGCCTCCGCCCACGCGGCGCTCGCCGCGCTCAGGTTCAGCATGCCCCCCGCATCCACCTGGTTCACGTACACCCGCAGGTGCGCCCAGGACACACTCGCGCTCGCCGGCATCGCCGGCAGGGTGAAAACCAGCAGCCCGGCCGAATTGCCCGTGCCCCCGACGTTGAGCGTCGGCAGCGTGCCGTAGTTCGTGGCCACTCCCGGCGTGATCGTCGCATCCCCCGCCAGCGTCCCCGTATCCGCCCGCGACACAACCGGAAGTAGAAGCGCGGCCGCGGCCGAAACCACGCGCACCGTTCGCAAAATTCTGGATGGTTTCATGGTCTGCTTCTCCTTCTCAGTTGTTGCTCAGGAAATACCAGTGCCCGTGTCCGTCGGAGATCACTTCGCACGAGTAATTCAGCGTCCAGAACGTGCCCGGATTAATCACGCCGATTGGAACGAGATGCCCCTCCGCCGGAAGCAATAACTGATCCCCGGCCTGCGGTCCGACCAGGATTACATTCGAACTCGCGCTCCAGTTCTGACCGCTGATCGAAAGCACCGTCCCCGCGCCAATCGTAGCGCTGTGCGGCAGCAGGATGTTCGGCTGGAAATTGGTGTTGTCCACCTGTATGTTGGTGTGCGTCTCGTTGTCGGCGATCGTGACGTTCTGCGCACTGGCCAGCAGCACATACGTGAAGTTGTTGTTGATCCGGCCCGCCGCTCCCGCCGGACCCGCCGGCCCCTGCGGCCCGGCCGCCCCCTGCGGTCCCGTCAGACCGACCGGCCCGGTTGCGCCCGCCGGCCCCGCCGCTCCCGGCGGCCCTTGCGGCCCGGTCGCGCCCGCGGCTCCCTGCGGCCCGATCGGCCCCGTCGCGCCAGTCGGCCCTTGCACTCCCGCCGGTCCCGCCGGCCCGGTCGCTCCCGCCGGTCCCTGCGCCCCAACCGGCCCCGTCGCGCCCGTCGGTCCCGCCGCTCCCGCCGGCCCAGGCAGGCCCGCCGGTCCAGTCGCACCCTGCGGCCCGGGCGGCCCCGGTGCGCCCGGAGCTCCTTGCGGACCCTGCGCTCCCTGGGCTCCCTGCTGGCCGAACAGGTTCACTTCCAGCACCGCCGGATGGCTGGTCAAACTATTTTCCTTGCTGTCGATGAAGAACGACGCCGTGGAGGGACTCGCGGTGAGCATCAACCCGTTATTCGGCGCGCCGTTCAGCCACGCCTGCACCTGCGCCGTCACCGGGATCGAAATGTAGGAACCGGCCGCCGGCACCGAGATCGGACCGGCGACGTAGGCCCCCACGGCCAACCCGCTCGTACCCTTCGCCGTGGTCTCCGTCCACGCGCCCGTCGGCACGTTCACGTTGATCGCGCCCGGCGAGCCGATCTTGCTGACGAAGATCCGCAGCCACGCGCCCGACACGCTCGCCGCCGTCGTCCCCGCCGGCAGCTGGCTCAGATCGAACTGAAACAGGCCCTGAAACCCGTTCGGCCCGCCCAGATTGACATTGATCAGCGAGCCGTAGTTCGAGCTCCCGCCCGGCAGGATGAATGTATCCCCTGTGAGCGGGGCCGACTGGCCCCAGATGGCGGCCGGCAGCAGCACCAAAACGCCGGCTCCCAGAAAGCGTCTTACCGACAAACGCCCAGACATTGCGCTCCCCCTCCCGCGTTCACCGTGAACGCGCGCGACCCTTTAAGCCGATCCCGTTTATGCCTGTCCCGCGCGCCGCTTGCGGCGCAGCCATCCCAAACCCGCAAGCCCGGAAGTCAGGAAGAACACCGTGCCCGGTTCCGGAACCCCACTCGCGGCCGCCGATGTCACACCCGTGATGTCCACCGCCCAGTTGCCGTTCCTCGCGTTCAGACCCGCGTCGCAGAACCCTGCCTGGCCACACGGATACAGTGACGAGGTGAAGTTGCCCTGCCCCGCCTCCGTGAACCCCGCGCCATAGTTCGGACCGATCGCCGAGTTGTCCGCCTGGGTCAGGACCACCGCGTAGGTGCCGCCCACATTCAACCCGGTCAGCGTCAGCAGCGAGTCCAGCGCCATCCCGGTATTTACATCCGCTGAGACGCAGTTCGGAGCGCCCGTGGGACAGGTGGGCCCATCGTTGTTCTGGCCAATCAGCAGGCTGGACGCGGACAATCCGCCGGTGGCATCGAACACCGTCAGAATCGGGTCGAAGCCGCCGCTCGGGATCACTGTCCCGTTCGCGTTGGTTCCACCCGCGTAGCTCCACGTCTGCACCAGCGCATCGGGTGTGGCGGCAGTGAACAGGAACACCTGAAACTGGTCGTCCTGCGTGAAGGCTCCCGAGAAGGAGAACGCGCCCGCGCTGGCGGTAGCCGCGCACGCGCATGCCGAAAGGATCAGACAGCTAATCCGGGTCAAAGTCATTCAACAGTCTCCGAGTGCGGAGCCATGTCCGCGAAACCACAGCCGCCGGCATCCCGCCGGCATCCTAATTCCCTTTACCCTCATTCCACGCTCCGCCACCGGCGCGTGGTCCCATTCAGCTACGTTCGATCATCGTCTCACAGCCGTGCCCTTAATGGAAGTGATTCCCGAATGATGCCAAGTTGCAGGTACTGTCACGGACGGTCTCTGGTACTAGGGTGCTTCCTGGGTTCCCTTCTCGCCGCCGGGGTATTCCCGCCCGGGGAAAGTGAGAAAAGCCCAACCCGCGGGCGCGGACGTGTCATAGTCAAAAGAGACTCCTTCGTCCGAAATGTCTACACGAAAACGGATCGACGATTTTCTCGCGCAGCGCCGCTTCGCCATGATCGGCGTTTCGCGCAACCCGCGCGATTTCTCCCGGGCTCTGTTTCGCGCCTTCCTCGCGCGCGGCTACGAGGTGCTGCCCATCCACCCCCAGGCCGCTGAAATCGACGGGCGTCCATGCGTCCCTTCCCTCGCCGCCGTGACCCCGCCGGTGGAGAGCGTCCTGCTCATGACCTCGCCCGCCGTCACCGAGGCCCTGGCCAACGAATTCCCCTCCGTCGGCATAAAGCGGGTGTGGATGTACCGCGCCGCCGGCTCCGGAGCGGTCAGCCCCAACGCAGTCATCTTCTGCGAGGCGAACGGCATCGATGTCGTACCCGGCGAGTGCCCCATGATGTTCCTCGAAGGCACGCCCTGGTTCCACCGCGTACACGGCCTCGTCCGCCGCATCGCCGGCAGCTACCCCCGCTGAGCGGTTCACTTCCAGAGATCGCGCGCAAATTGGATGTACTGCTCCCAGTCGTAGGCGGTCACGTCGTGCTTGCCTGCGCGGATGTGATACCGCACCGTTTGGCCCACCGGCTGGTGCAGCCCGGGCATCTCCATGGTCCCGATGCCCTGTTTGCCGAACAGCGCCCACACCGCCGAAGCGTTGGCCGCGCCCAGAAATTCGCCCTTCGGATCGCTCCAGCGGTCTTCCTCGGCGCTGGCCACATACAGCCCGCGCGGAGCAGTCAGCGCCAGCAACATCGGCGAATCGAACGGCATCTGGTCTTCACGGTCGTTGTATTTCTTGAAATTGCCGTCGAACCAGTGGGGAAAACTGGAGTTCAGGTTGCGCGTCCGCTCGCCGTAAAGCCGGCGGCTGATGGCGGCACCGCCTTCTCCGCTCTCATTGGCGATCACGATCGCGAAGCGCGTGTCCTGCGCGCCGCACCATAGCGCCGTCTTGCCCAGCCGCGAATGCCCGAACAGGGCCACGTGCCGGGCATCGACGTTGGGGTCCTTTTCCAGGTAGTCCATCGCCCGGCTCGCCGCCCACGCCCACGCGCCGATCGCGCCCCACTCGTCCGCCGCCGGCTCGGTCTGCCCCGGCTTGAAGAACAGCGGACGGATGCCGTATTTCATCCCGCCCACGAAATCCGGCTCCACGTCGCCGTAGTCGAACACCGCCAGCCCGTAACCGGCGTCCAGGATCTTCTCCACCTGCCAGCGCGACGCGCTCGCGCCGCGGTCCTTCTCCGTCGCCGGCTGCTTCTCCCACACCCTGGTCTCGCGATTCCTCACCCACTGCCCGCCCAGCGGAACCCCCGCATCGTTCGCTACCGTCCAGATCCCGGCAAAGCTCATCCCCAGGAAAACTCCCGATGGCTTCTTCGCCCCCGCCGGCAGATAGACCAGCAGGTTCATCTTCGGATCCTCCGGCTTCGCGCCTAACCGGATGGTGACGATCTTGCGCAGCGCCTTCCCCCCCAGCGCCCCGCCGTCCACCGCCTCGACTTCGTAGTTCAGCCTCGCGGGAGGCGCCGGGCTGCGCCCGAACACCTCGGTCCGGTACAGCGCCAGGATCTGTGGACGCCGCCGCGCGGTCCAGGTTTTCGCGTCCCGCACCTTTCCGCCGCCGGTAAGCGTCAGCGCGTCGGGCAGGGTGTAAGCGGGCACCCGGCTTTCGTCGTAGAGTGCCTGCGCCTGCTGTCCGGCGAGCGGCGCGGCGCAAAGAATCAGGGCGGCAAGAAGGCGTTTGGGCATCGGGCGCTCCTAACGGAATGAAACCCGATTGTAGTTCGATCGCGCAGCGGAGCGAAAGCGGGCGCACTGAGGAAGTTTGGAGTGGTTGTGCGCCCGCCGTTGTAACGGGGATTGTCAAGAAGACGAGCGCGGCCGGCACAAATGTTACCGGCTCGCGAAGAAATGTTATCGATGGGGCGTTGTCGCATTGCTAACGTTTGGTGAATTGAATCGCTTGCTCCCTCACTTTTAGAATCGGGATTCCGGCCGTGCGCCGATTTTCAACCAGCCGGCCAGGAGGCTTGTGGGATGGAGTTCGAACTCGGCCAGACGTACTCGGGTTACGAGTTTCTGAAAGTCCTCAGAAATTCGCGTACCGCCATTGAGTACCACGTGCGCAACGTGTTCGCGGAGCGGGAGGAGACCCTCAAGGTCCTCGCCGCGGCGGCTCAGGCCAACCGCGACGCCTGCGACGCGTTCCTCAGCGAGGCGCGCATCATGGCGCGTCTCAGTCACCCCAACATCGTAACTTTCTACAGCGCCCAACCGATCGACGGGCGCATGGTGCTGACCAGCGAATTCACGGGCGATGAAACGCTGGCGGCGCGGCTGCGCTCCGGTCCCATGCCGTGGCGCGACGCCGTTCGCGCGGCCAGGCAACTGCTCTCCGCGCTGGCATGCCTGCACGAGATGAGCATCGTGCATCTCGACATCACCCCGGACAGCATCGTGTGCCGCGACGGTGTCTGGAAGCTCTGCGGCTTCGAAAAGGCGCACGTCGTCAACGGCACGCCGCTCCACAGCAACGGCAACGTCAGCGGCAACGTCCGCTATCTCTCCCCCGAACAGGTCAAGGGCGGTTCCCTGGACCGCCGCAGCGACATCTATTCGATGGGCACGGTGCTCTACGACATGCTGTGCGGACGCCCGCCCTTCAACTCGACCAGCCAGTTCGAGGTCATGTTGGCGCACGTCAACGAGACCCCGGCGCCGCCCAGCCGCTTCACCCCGGGACTGCCCGCCGCTCTCGACGCGATCGTCCTCCAGGCACTGGCCAAAGACCCGGCCGCCCGTCCGGCCGCGGGTGAATTTGCCGCGACCCTCGGCGGAATCGAAACCGCGTCACCAGCCGTCGCCGAGCCGGCAATCGAACCCGAACCCGCTGCTCACGCCGTCGCCGCTGCCGAGCCCGAGCCGGTCGCCGCCCTCGCGGTCGAGCCTGAGCCCGCGGTCGAACCAGAGCCAGTCGCTCACGCCGTGGCCGCTGCTGTCGCCGAGCCCGAGCCGCTCTCCGTCGTCGCGGCCGAGCCTGAGCCCGCCGTCGAACCCGAACCAGTGGCTCACGCCGTGGCCGTTGCCGCCGCCGAGCCCGAGCCGGTCGCCACCATCGCGGTCGAGCCTGAACCTGAGCTCGAACCAGAGCCAGTCGCTCACGCCGTGGCCGTGACCACAGCCGAGCCCGAGCCGGTCGCCACCATCGCGGCCGAGCCTGAACCCGCGCTCGAACCAGAGCCAGTCGCTCACACCGTGGCCGTTGCCGCCGCCGAGCCCGAGCCGGTCGCGGCCATCGCTGTCGAGCCTGAACCCGCGCTCGAACCAGAGCCAGTCGCTCACGCCGTGGCCGTTGCCGCCGCCGAGCCCGAGCC
>JAFDVU010000273.1 GCA_018268835.1 Acidobacteriota bacterium
GGCCGTGACGCTTCTCGAGCCGACGCGTCAGAGTGTGTTGATGTTGAGGGAGGAAACTTTGTCTCTTGGGCAAGAGGAGATGAGTTTGCCGGAGGAGCCGGCTGAGATCGCCGAGGTCGTGCGCGCCATGGAGCAGGCATGGAGCGCGGGCGACACGGTGGCCTTCGCCGGCCAGTTCGCCGAGGACGCGGACCTGGTGAATATTTACGGCATGCGCCTGCGCGGCAGGCAGGCCATTGCAGGGCTGTACGAAATGCTGTTCCGCAGCGTGTTCCGAAGCAGCCGGCTGGAGTGCGCGGTGGCCGGGGTGCGGCGGCTGTGCGACAGCGTGGCGGTCGCGCACGTGCGCATGACGGCGCACATCCCGCTGGGCGCGATGGCGGGCGATCACGAGTCGATGTGCAGCATTGTGGTGCAGCGGCGCGGCACGCGCTGGTGGATCGTGGCGCTGCACAATACGCTCGTATCGGATGGCGCGGAGCGGCCGATGACGATGTAGGGCGCGGCCGGCTAATGAAAATTGTGCGACTCGGCGGCGGCTCCCGCGCGTAGCGCGGCGATGCGCCCGGCCTTGACGCTGATCACGCCGTCGAGGTTCTGCAGGATGCCGTCGATCAGGAGGTAGGATTCACCGAGGACTTCGAATTTGTAGCGCTCGAAAGTCGGCGGCGTGACGATCGCATTCATGATCCCGGTCTCGTCCTCCATGCTGAGAAAGACGAATCCTTTCGCCGTGCCGGGGCGCTGTCGCACAATGACCACTCCGGCGATGCGCACCACGGCGCCGTCGCGGACCCGGGCCAGGCCCGCCGCTGGCGTGACGCCGCGCGCGTTCATCTCGGCGCGGCGCAGCGCCATCGGGTGACGGCCCACGGTCACGCCGGTGCCGCGAAAATCCGCCCAGAGCCGCTCCTCGGCATCCATCGGCGCCAGCGGGGAAGCTTCGCCGCGCTCTTCGAGCGGCGCCAGCAGCGGCCCCACCGGAAGGATCGCGCGCTGCGCCTGCCACAGCGCGTCGCGGCGCTGGAGACGGTCCAGGGAGTTCAGCGCGCCGATTTCCGCCAGCCGGTTCAACTCGTCCTTGCGGAGTTGGGGAACGCGCAGCGCGAGATCGTCCACGCTGGTGAACGGCCGCCCGGCGCGGGCGCGCAGCAGGGCGCGCGCGGTCTCCTCGCGCAATCCGCGGGCGTAGCGCAGCCCGAGCCGCAGGTTGCGGTTTTCCACCGTGCAGGGCCAGTCGGATACCGCCGCGTCCACGGGCAGCACGCGCAGTCCGTGCCGCTGTGCATCCTTAATCAGGATGGCGGGAGAGTAGAAGCCCATCGGCTGGTTGTTGAGCATGGCGCAGGTGAAGGCGGCCAGGTAGTGGCACTTCAGGTACGCGCTCGAATAAGCGATCAGCGCGAAACTGGCGGCGTGCGATTCCGGGAATCCGTAGAGCGCGAACGAAGTGATGGAGCGGACGATGGCCTCCTGCGCTTCGCCCGCGATGCCGTTCTTCTCCATCCCCGCGCGCAGCTTGATTTCGATCTCCCGCATGCGCTTTTCGCTGCGCTTGAAGCCCATGGCGCGCCGCAACTCCTCGGCCTCGCCGCCGGTGAAGCCGGCCACGATCATCGCCATGCGCAGTAACTGCTCCTGAAACAGCGGCACGCCGAGCGTGCGGCTGAGCACGGGTTCGAGCAGCGGATGCAGGCAATCCACCGGCTCGCGCCCCTGCCGCCGGTTCAGGTAGGGATGCACCATCTTGCCGACGATCGGCCCGGGCCGGATGATCGCCACCTGCACCACGATGTCGTAAAACCGCCGCGGCTTCATGCGCGGCAGGCAGGACATCTGCGCGCGGCTCTCCACCTGGAACATCCCGATGGTGTCGGCCGTTTGCAGCGCCGCGTAGACCGCCGGATCGTCCGGCGGCAGGTGCGCCAGGTCCACGGACTCTCCGTAGACCTCCGGGATCAGCCGGATGCAGTCTTCTAGCACCGCCATCATGCCCAGCCCGAGCAGATCTACCTTGATGATGCCCATGTCCGCGCAGTCCTCTTTATCCCACTGCACAACGACGCGTCCGGGCATGGCGGCGGGTTCGAGCGGCACCACGCGGTCCAGCGCGCCCTGGCAGATGACCATCCCGCCGGAGTGCTGGCCGAGGTGCCGCGGCAGGTCCTGCGCCATCCGGTAGAGTTCGAGAAATTTGTGGATTTTGGGATGGGCGAGATCGAAGCCGGCTTCGCGGAACTGCCGCTCGGTGGTGTCGGAAGGGTCCTTCCATTCCCAGTTGCGGACCAGGCTGCTGAGCCGTTCGAGCGAAGTGACCTCGAAGCCCAGCGCCTTGCCGACCTCGCGCGCGGCGGAGCGTCCGCGGTAGGTGATGACGTTGGCGGTCATGGCCGCGCCGAGTTGCCCGAAGCGCTGGTAGACGTACTGGATGGCCTGTTCGCGCTTCTCGCCGCTGGGCAGATCGATATCGATGTCGGGCCACTCGCCGCGCTCTTCGCTGAGGAAACGCTCGAACAGCAGGTCCATGCCGACGGGATCGACGGCGGTGATTTCGAGCGCGTAGCAGACCGCGCTGTTGGCCGCGCTGCCGCGTCCCTGGCAGAGGATGCCCTGCTCCTTGCAGAAACGCACGATGTCCCAGACGATCAGGAAATAGCCGGCGAGCTTGAGCTTTTCGATGAGCGCCAGTTCGCGCTCGATCTGCGCGCGGGCGCGGGCGTGGTAAGGGCGGTAGCGGCGGCGCGCGCCTTCACCGGCGAGCTTGCGCAGAAAGCTGATTTCGGTGTGGCCTTCGGGGGCGGGGTAGAGGGGGAAGCGGTAGCCGAGATCGGCGAGGGTGAATTCGAGCTGCGCGGAAAGCGCGCGTGTGTTGGCGATGGCCTCGGGGAGATCGGCGAAGAGACGCGCCATTTCGGCGGCGGATTTCACGTGGCGCTCGCTGTTGCGCGCCAGCAGGCGTCCGGCTTCGGCCAGCGTGGTGTGGTTGCGGATGCAGGTGAAGACGTCGAGCATTTCGCGCTGCGCGGGAACGGCGTAGGCGGGGGCGTTGGCGGCGGCGATGCCGATGCCGAGGTGGCGGGCGCGCTCGATGAGCGCCTGGTTCGCGGCTTCTTCCTCGCGGTCGTGGTGGCGCGCGAGTTCGGCGTAGAGATGATGGCGTCCGAAGACTTCGAGGAGGCGCTCGTCGGGGTGGCGGGTGAGGCAGACCAGGCCGGGCGAGAATTCGGCGATCTCCTCGAAAGTGGCCGCGCCCTCGCCCTTGGGCGCGCGCAGTTTCATGCGGGTGACCAGGCGGCAGAGGTTCTGGTAGCCCGCGCGCGATTCGACCAGCAGCGGATAAGTGAGGCCGTTGGCGCAGGTGATCTCGCTGCCGATGTGGGCGCGGATGCCGGCCTTCCGCGCGGCAATGTGGAAGCGGACCGCGCCGTAAACGCCGTTGCGGTCCACAATGGCCATGGCGGGCTGGCCGAGTTCGGCCGCGCGTCCGGCGAGGTCCTCGGGGAGGGCGGAGCCTTCGAGGAAACTGAAGGCGCTGCGGGCGTGGAGTTCCACGAAGCCGTCAGTCATAACTGCCCTCCAAATACCAGCCCTGGGGGCCGCAGTAGAGCCGGTAGAGGGTTCCGTCGGAGAGGGCGATGTCCCATTCGTCGTGCTGCCAGGGGTCCGTGGTCCACCAGTCTCCGGAAGTGCGCCAGGGACCGGCGTAGTCCATCACTTTGCCGTGGATACCTTCGGCGGCGACGAAGCCGGGCTGTCCGGAAGCGAGCGCGACGCGCGCCGGAAGAGGCGGACGGAAGCGGCGCAGCGCGAGCCGTGTGTGGTGCGCCTCGATGCTCGCCGGGGCGCTCGTGGTCCGGCCCATTCCAACGATCCGGAAGGCGTCCGGACGATGCGTGTCGAGCAACTCCGGCACGCCCACGCGGCCTTCCCCGACGAGCGCCTGAATGCGCGCCACCGTCAGTTCCAGCTTCACCGGTTCGGGCGCCGCGGGAATGAACAGCCCGCTCTGCGCGGACTGCGGCTTCACCGGATTCATCGCCATCCACAGATGCACCACGGGCGCGGCCGGCGGATGCGCTTCGAGATCGAGCTGCATCAGTTTCAGGAACGCCTTGGTGTCCAGCGTGGGCACGGGCAGCCGCAGGGTGCGCTCGTGCGTGGTGCGATCTTCGAGGCGCAGGCGGAGATCGACCTGGTTGGTGGCCAGCGCGCGTGTGGCCAGCCGCATGGCCAGTCCGTTGATCAGGCGCGCCAGCACGAAGGCGAGCGGCTCCAGCAGATCCACCGGGTATTCGAGTTCGAGCGCGTCCTCGAAAAGGAGCGGATCTTCGATGGGGCGGAGTTTGCGTTCGGCTTCGCCGCGGGCGAGTTCGCGGAGGCGGAGTCCTTCGGGGCCGAGACGTTCGGCGATCCCCAGCGGCGGCAGCGCGCCCAGTTCGTGCAGGCGGCGGATGCCCCACCGTTCCAGCGTCTCCAGCAGTTCGGGCGTGGGATCGAGCAGGGTCACAGGCAGCGCGGCAAGGAACTTGCCTTCGTCGCCATGCGGAATGATGCTGACCCCGGGGCAGCCGCGCGCCGCGCAGATGGCGGCATCCGGATTATCGGCGATGGCCAGCGACGCCTTCGCCCCGGTCTCGCGCAGGCGGGCTGCGATGGCCGCCGCGATCTCCTGCGGCAGGCCGAAGAGACGGTCGAGTCCCGCGACGTCGAAAGCCACTGTCCCCGGCGCCGTGGCTTCGACCGTGGGGGAAAACTCGCGCGCGATCCCGATCAGATCGCCGCGGCCGTGAAGACAGGCGTACATTGTATTCCCCCTGGAAACACAGCATGACCGTTTTGCCGAATCCTGGAATCCTGCCGGTCCGCCAGAGGCGGCATGCCCCCGCGCCAGGGGCTCCGGCGTGTCACGCTGACCTGGAATCGCGCGCTGCGCAGCAGGCGCGACGTGCCGCGCGCGCCGCTCCAGCACGCGCGGGCGCGGCTGCACTCGACCACCAGCGAAGCGCAGGTGCGCGCGTTGGACTGCCGCGCCAGCGCGACGAACACCGTGGGCGTATGTTCCACGGCGCGGCGCAGGCGGAACCACGAGGTGAGCGAGATGCGGCGCGCCATGGCGGGCGGGGTATCGCCGAGGTCGAGCACCACCAGTCCGAAGCCGCCGCCCTGAATCAACAGGTCCACGGCTTTGAGCGCGTGCTCGGCGTTGTGCGCGCAGCGCACCCAGAGAAGGCGGTCGAGCGCGGCTCCCGCAAGGGCGGCATCGTGCGGACAGAAGGCGTCCCCGGCATCGACCAGGGCGCAGGCTTCCTCCCGCGCGGCGGCCCCGGCGAGGATGGAGTGCAGCATCGTGGTGCGGCCCGAACAGGCGGGTCCGACGATTTCGGTGAGCGCGCCTCGCGGGAGCCCTCCGGTCGCGGAGTCGATTTCCGCGATCCCGGTGGGGACGAATTCCGGCTCCCGGCGGTCCTGCCAGGAGAGTGGACTGGCAAGCAGGGACGCGAACTGGTGATGGAGGACGGCCGCGCTCATATTCGCTTTTTATTCGCCTATGCCCTGATTTTTACAGGAGCGCCGGGGCGGTGTCAAGGGGTGTGTGGACGAAGTCGCGGACGCGGAGACCGGAACCGGCGTTCTACTATACGATTCCCCCCGAAATTCCTGCATCCCGAGTATGGGTCGCGGAGGTAAGCAAAACTACAATGACGCTATGCGGCTATCTATTTTGGCTTGCCTCTGCTGTATGGGAGCTTCCCTGGCATTGGCCCAAGCCGAGGACCAGGAAGTCCACCACCACAACATCAGTTTTGGAGCGGGGCCTGCGATGGCAGTGGGGAATGCCACCAGTTACCTCAGCACGGCACCTTTCATCCGGTTGGCCTACGGCTACCGGTTCAACCGGCTTTTCCAGGCGGACGCAGGCTTTCAGATGGCTTTCGGCGCCGCCCACAACCAGAATCCTGAAACCACGACTTTTGGACAAGTCATGGGCGGCGATCACGAATTCATGTTTCCGCTTTTGGGCGGGCGCGTTTACCTGCCTCTGCCTGTTAGCCGGATTCAAACCTCGATCGGAGGCGGTGCCGTCCACCTGCACTACTCCGAAACCGCTCCAAACAATGGCGGCGGTTATGGTGGTTATGGCTACGGCGGCTACGGCTATGGGTCGGGCTGCTATACCTGCACAACCCGCGGCGGTTGGGGTGGCTACGGGTTGGCCAACATCAGTTACTTCCTGAATAGCGATCGCACGTTCCGGATCGGCACCACGCTGGAGTACATCGCCGGTTCCACCAGCGGCCAGGCAGTCGCGAACTTTCCCGCGACGAAAACCACCGATCACTGGTTGGAACTCGCGTTTGGATTCGGTCTCAGCTTTTGAGCCAGGATCGTGCGCACTCT
>JAFDVU010000274.1 GCA_018268835.1 Acidobacteriota bacterium
TCAGGCTGCGCACCGCGCCTGTGTCCGTGTTCGTGATCGTGACCCGCGCGTTCACAACCACGGCTCCGGCTTGATCTGTGATCACTCCCCGCAGCGAGCAGACGCCCTTGTCCTGTCCCGCGGCGGATGCGGGTGGGGCCGCCTGCCCCTGCTGTGCGATCGCGTGCTGGTTGATCGCGGTTACCGGTAGTCCCAGCGCGAGGACCGCTGCGGCGGCTTGTTTGGCCAGCTTCGGCCACGAAGAGGGACCCGGCCTTCCGGACACAACGCGCAGTGCTCCCAGGTCCGCCCTCAAGACTGCCGCGTCCGCGAGAAACGCCTTGCGATGCCCGGCCTCACGCTCTGTGAGAGTTCGCAATCCGCTTCGATACCGGCCATCCGCGCGCCCGCCCGCGGATGCCGTCAGTTCGATGAGCTCATCGAGCAGCCGGATGGTGTCCGAGTTGGCCGAGCGTACACAGTCCGCCACGCGGCGACCCAACGCCGCGACTTGCGGCCCCCGGTAGAATCGCTTCAGCACGGCCGCCATGTGGTCGAGCCCGATGGCGTTTTGCATCAGGCTGCCGTTGCTCCAGCACCGGAATTGGAACAGGTCCAGCGCGGCGTCGCATGCCAGGCGCGCGACGGGATCCGGCAGGTCGTAGACCCTGGCAAGGTAATTCCCGTGCGCACGCCCGAGCGCGATCATCCGTTTCTCCAGCGGCGTGCCGGCGTAGATTTCAGTGCGGCAGAAGTTCAGGGGGTTCGCGGAGAAGCGGCGCAAGAACGCTACGTCGGCACGCAGGGTATCGAGCGTCGTATCCGGGTGGAAAATCATTAACGTGTATTGCGCGGAAATGTCGAGTTCGGCGCAGGCCTCCAGGGCCCGTTCGGAGTCTTCCACGCTCTGGTTGCGTTCGAGGGTCAAAAGTCCGCGCGTCGAAGCCGATTCGACGCCCAGGAAGACTCGGACCAGGCCGAGATCTTTCAGGCGGCGCAGCACCTTGTGGTTGGCGTCGGCGGGGCGGCACTTGATCACCAGCGCGATATCATTCACACCGCGTTCGCCCAGCGCCTTTTCGAACGCGGAAATACGCGCGTTGTTGGCCGCCTCGGAGGGGACCAGGAAGTTGTCGTCGTGAAAGATGAACTGGCGGGTTCCGCGCTCATGGTAGAGGGCCGCCATCTCATCGGCGACACGCTCCACGCGCCGTTGCCGAAAACGCTTCCCCGGCGCCATGCGGTGAAGCGTGGTGATGCAGCAATACGCGCAGTCCTCATAGCAGCCGCGGCTGCCCAGCAGGTAACTGCTTGGGACGCCGGCGATGCGGTACACCGGACCGCGCCGGTCGGGAAACGGTAGCGCGTCCAGATCCTCCAGGGTCGGACGCGGTGCCGTAAAACGCACGCGGCCCCCGTCGCGATAGGCGATGCCGGCGATTTCGGGCAGGCGGCCGTTGATCTGGGGCAAGGCATCGGCGATCTCGACCAGCGTGCGCTCCCCTTCATGAATCACGACGGCGTCGAGTTCCGGGTGGTTGGCCAGCAGCGGTTCGGCCGCGCAGGAAGCATAATGGCCGCCCGCCACTACGGGCTTACCGGGATCGCACGACTTGATTCGCCGGGCGAGGTGAAGAAACTCTCCCGCCCTGGCTTGAAAGCAGAGTGACAGGCCTACCAGATCCGCGTCCTGCGCGGCATTGGCGACGGCATCGGCGTCGGCCCCGGTATTGAACGCCGCCAGTACCGTATCATGCCCGGCGCTCCGCAGCGACCCTGACAGATAGCGGATGGGCAGATTTTCCTCATGATCGGGTCCGGCAAGGAGGATCCTCATCGCACCTTCTCCTCGATCGCGCAGGCGCTAACTTACCCCTGGGATAGCGCCATCATATCAGAAAACAGTTACTAAAAGGCCGTTTTTACTTAATATGCCAGGGGCGACAGGACGCGAGTGACTCTCCGCGGACCTCCAGCGGATGTTGATATACTGCTTTGGCTTGTCTCAAGCGCAACCAAACTAATGCATCGGGAGACTTACGTGACGCGCACCTTCTTCAAGCAGCTGATTCCCCTGTTCCTCTTCGCGAGCTCGCTGCCTGCAGTGTATGCCCCCCGGACTACCTTCTATTTCACCGGTACCTGCTCGGACTGCACCGGCACCGGCACCGGTCAACTGGTCCTGCAGGGCTACACCCAGGGCTCGACAATCAACCCGTACAACTTCGTCAGCTTCACTTACTCCTCGAACCTGGTGAACTTCACCATCGCGCAGTCCGATAGTCCCACCGTGGGCGGGATGATTCCCGCCGGACTCCCGGCCGCCGCCAATGTGTCGATCATGACCGCGACCAACACCGTCTTCACCCGGAGCAACGGGTATTGGTGTACCGGGCTGACCCAGGCTTGCGCGGCCGACAACGGCTCGAGTCATACCTGGAGCCTGACCGCGGCGCCCCCGCCGCCCGCCCCGGTGACTCCCGCCGCCGGCGCTCCCGCGGTGAGCGAACCGGTCATGTTCTCACTCGCCCTCGGCATCGCCGCATTGGGCGCTCTGCTGCTCAAGCGGCATCAGGCGCGCCACTCCGCCTGACCGCCACATACCTTTCGGCTCTTCCCGCCGCGGGCGCGTCATTCGGGCCCGCGGCCCTCCCGCGTCTACGGTGCCAGCGCCAGCGTGGCCTTCCCCGCGCCACCGGCGTAAATCAGTTCGACCTGGTGTATGCCCTTCGCCTTCCCGCGGTACTGGAAGAAGATCAACCCCGCCACCGGCAGAGCCCGCTCTCCCTCCGGAAGCACCGCCGCCCGTACGCGCTGCGCCATCGCGCGCTGCACTTCGATCGGGATCACCACCGGAGGCGGCGGCCCGCTGGACTCCCCCTGCCCATCGTCGCCGCCGCTGTTGATGCCGGTTTTCGATTTCGACTTCGACGGCGCGTCAGGCGGCTGCCATTCCGGGTCTTTCACGTTGGCGACCACCAGTCCGTACGGCTGGCTCGGCAGGGCGGCCTTCTTCCCGTTGATGCGCAGCGAAAAATCCTGCGCCGATATTGTGGTCCGCGCGCCTGTCGCGCCGAAAAATCCCACCTCGACCGCCACGTACTCGTCCGTCGTCAGCGCGCCCTGCGCGGTCGGCAACCCGTGCTCGGTGAATTCGGCCCCAATCGTGATCTCGCCGGCTTTGGCGTGCGCCTGATAGTCAGCCGGTGACGCGCGCGGCGGTATGCCCCTGGCCTCGGCCGGCATTTCTTTAGCGGGCGGCGTTTGCCCCAGAACACACCAGCAGAGAGCCGCCGGCACAAGACCGGCTTTCCAACCTGTGAGTAGTTTCATTCCAGCTAAGAAGCTATCACACCCGGTACCGCGCCAGCGGCCGCGGGCGCAGTGCCCCCGGCCGCTCTACCTCGCCTCTTTCGGCGACGCGCGCATGGCGCGCTCGAAGGCCCAGTCGCGGATGTAGCTGATCTGCTCTTTCATGGTGCGCGAAAGCGGCACGATGCTGGCCGCCGTCAGAATCAGGTCCTGCTCGGTAAGTTCCCGGTCCTCCAGCTTCGCCTTGGTGATCGCGCTCACCACGCACTGCTCGATCTCCGACCCGGCCCACCCCACCGTGAACTGCAGCAGTTGCTCCAGTTGGAATTGCGCCGGATCCACCTTCCGCGCCAGCAGGTGAATGCGGAAGATCTCGACCCGCTCGTCTTCGGTGGGCAGGTCCACGAAGAAGACTTCGTCGAAGCGCCCCTTGCGGATCATTTCCGCGGGCAGCTCGTTGATGCGGTTCGCGGTCGCGGCCACGAACAGCCCGCGCGCCTTCTCCTGCATCCAGGTCAGGAAGAAGCCGAAGATGCGCCCCTCCTCGCCGCCCGACACGGTCGCAGTCACGCCTCGCTCGATTTCGTCGAACCACAGCACCGCCGGCGCCATGTCCTCCATCATGCGGCAGGCCTGCACGAAGGCGCCTTCCGGCTTGCCGTGCCGCCCTGAGAAGATCTCCACCATGTCCACGCGGTACAGCGGCAGTCCGAAATGGCTCGCCGCCGCGCGCACGCAGAGGCTCTTGCCGCAGCCCGGAATCCCCATCAGGAGGATCCCCTTGGGCACGATCTCGCTCGAAATCTCGTCGCGCAGTTCGAACAGCTTGCGCCGCTCCCGCAGCCACTTCTTGAGGTTCTGCAAGCCGCCGACCTCGGCGATGTGAGTGCCGGTGGGGATGAACTCGATCGTCCCGCTGCGGTTGATCAGCAGCCGCTTCTCCTCCAGCACCGCGGGCATCGATTCCAAGCCCAGCCGCGATCCCTGCGCCAGCGCGCGGCGCAGCGCGTAGCGGGCTTCGTCCAGCGTGAGGCCGAGCAGCGCGCGCGCCACCTGGTGCAGGACCGTTTCCTCCGGCGCCCTGCCGTCGGGCGACAGCCGCGCCGCTTCCTCGCGCAGAAAATCCATCAGTTCCACGTGGTCGGGCGGGCGCAGTTCCAGGAACAGCATCATGCGCTCCAGGTCCTCGGAGATCAGCCGCACCGGCGAGGAGATCACCACGAACTTGCGCCGGTCCAGGCAGCTTTCATAGGCGTCGCGCAAGCGCCGCCTCGCTTCGGCCGATTCGCCCAGCGCCGCGTGAAAATCCTTGAAGTGGAAGATGGCCCCTTCACCATGCGCGATCACGAAATCCAGGGCGCGGCGCGCGTCGGCCGTGTCCGGCTCGGGCGCGGCACCGTCGCGCCGCAGGCCCTCGGTCATGGTCCAGGTCCATACCGCGACCGGGGAGGCGTCGCTCATGATCCGCCCCACCTCGTGCAGCACGCGCGCCACCCGCTGCTCCTCGGCGGAGTGGATATAGGTTACCGGGCGTCCCGAGTCGAAGGCCTCGCGGACCAGTTTCGCCGCGCGGCTCTCCGCCGGCTGCGTCTTCGTCGATGTCTCCATCACCTGCTGTTCTACCATGCGGTACGATCCTCGGTCCCGGTCGGGGCGCTCTATATCACAGGACGCATCGCACGGCGATTTTGTCTGGAACCGCACTCACAACTGGTTGACCTCACTCAGCGGGCGTAGCCGGTAGCCGGCGCTGAAGGCACTGAGTCGCAGGACCGCGCGGATTTTGCGCATGGGCAGAGCCTTTCCGGCAAGCTGATTCTCCTTGATTCCAAACAGAATCAGACTGCCCTGTTTGATGTCCAGCGCCTCCGATTCCGAGGCGATCGCGATCATCGATTCCGAGGTCAACACGATCGTTCGTTCCGAGGTCGATGCGACGTTTTGATCGCCATCCGCTCGGAATACACAATCGCGATCCCCTCGGAACGATGATTTTCTTCGGCTTGGAATGGTGATTTTCATGACTCGGAATCCGCACTAGAGAAGGTGGGCCAAATGAAATGAGCAAACTCACCTTCTTATGGACCCAACGATTTGACACTCGGACAGAACTGTCCGAGACTAGTAGCGTGAAGGGCGCGGAGTTCGAGCGGAAAGTTCGGAAACTGGCGCGGGACCGGAAGCTCACCTGTCAGTTCGTGGCCGACAAGGGAAAAGGAAGCCACGGCCGCCTCTACCTCGGCGACGAGTTCACCACGCTCGACCTGCTGGCCAAGATGTGCGCCGATCTGAAGATCGATCCGCATCACCGTTGTAGGAGGTAAACGCATGTTCTCGTTCAGCTACCCCGCGAAGTTCAAGGCCGGCAGCGACAACCGAGTGCTGGTTGAGTTTATCGATCTACCGCGTGTGGCCACGGACGGCAAGGACGACCACGAGGCCATGGAAGAAGCCATCGACGCTCTCGGCTCCGATCTCTCCATCCGCCTGTCCCGCCGGGAGGAGATCCCCACACCTTCGCCGGCCAAGCGCCGCCAGCGTCTGGTGCCTGTGCCGCTCTGGCTGGCGCCGAAGCTCGCGCTCTACCTGGCCCTGCGCGATCAGCGCGTCAGCAACTCCGAGTTGGCCCGCCGCCTGGGCGTTCACGAGCGTGTGGTCCGCCGCATGCTCGATCCCGAACACGCCACCAAGGCCGAGAAGATCCAAGCCGCTCTCGCCGTCCTCGGCAAGCAGATGACCGTCGAGGTCCGCGACGCCGCCTGAAGGCGTCCCCCGTCTCAACCAATCAACCTGTTTTCGGAGGCTCCCGCTGGTCCTAGAGCGTGCGGAACGCGCGCCGGCACCGCGATCGTCGCTGTCGTCACCGCACTGCCCGCATTATCGTGCTGGTCGAAGGCCACGATGTCGTACGCCACGTTCGCCCCCGGCTGCGCGCTCTCGTCGATGAACTGCGTCCCCGTCACCGTCCCCAGATACCCGCCCCCGTGCCGGTACACCCGATACCCGCTGACCCCGATCCCGGCGCCGTCGTCCGCCGCCCCCGTCCACTGCAAATCCACCTCGTGCGGCACCG
>JAFDVU010000275.1 GCA_018268835.1 Acidobacteriota bacterium
ACGCACTTCAGCGTGTCCTCGGGGGTCGGTTTCCTGGCGCTGTTCGGCGTCAGTGTGCAGACGGGCGTGATCATGGTGGAGTACATCAACCAGTTGCGCGCGGCCAGACGCAGCGTGGAGGACGCCGCCGTGGAGGGCGCCGTCCTCCGGCTGCGGCCCATTATGATGACCATGCTGGTGGCCACGCTCGGGCTTCTGCCCGCGGCCGTCTCGCACGGTATCGGCAGCGATTCGCAGCGGCCGTTCGCGATTGTGATCGTGGGCGGATTGCTGGCCGGGTTATTCCTGAGCGTGCTGGTGCTGCCGACGCTTTACGTGTGGTTCGCGCGCCCCACCGACAAGTTGCCCGAAGCCGAGCGCGGGTTCGAGTAGCGCGAGGCATCGCGGGCGGACGGCGCACGGCGTTACCCTAACCGTTGTGAAAGCCGCCGTTCTGTTGCTTGCCGCCGCCGGCGCCCTCTCCGCCGCGCTGACTCCCTACGCGCTCCAGACCGAGGCGCGCACGGCTCCGTTCGTCGATGTAGCGCCGCCCCGTCTCGCCTGGAAACTGCGCTCCGATGCGGCCGGAGACCGGCAGACGGCGTACCGGATACAGGTGGGGGTCGCGCCGGGCGAGGCGTCCGCGTGGGATTCCGGCCGCGTGGAATCCTCCGAGACCTCGTGGATCCCCTACGCGGGCGCGAGCCTCGAACCCTTCCGCCGCTACTGGTGGCGCGTGCGCGTGTGGGACTCTGGCGGCGCGGCTTCGGAATGGAGCGCGACGGCCGAGTGGACGCAACTGCCGGCCGACGGTGCGGGCTTCAAAGGCGGATGGATCGCGCATCCCGACCACGCGCTGCGCAGCGGTCCCCTGCCGGTTTTCCGCAAGGAATTCACGATCGAGCGGCCTGTGGCGCGCGCCATCGTGCTCATCGCGGGGGTGGGGTTCGACGAACTCAGGATCAACGGTGCGAAGGTGGGGGACCACGTGCTCGCGCCGGCGTGGAGCAACTACCGCGACTCGGTCTACTACGAAGCCTTCGACGTGACGGCGATGGTGCGGCAGGGGGCGAACGCGCTCGGAGTGCTGCTGGGCAACGGATTCTACAACGTCGCCGGCGGGCGCTACACCAAGTTCACCGCGTCCTTCGGAGAGCCGCGCGCGCGCGTGGACCTGCGGCTGGAGTTCGCCGGCGGCGGCACGGCGGATATCGCCAGCGACACCACGTGGCGGGTAGCGCCGGGACCGATCACGTTCTCCTGCATCTACGGTGGCGAGGACTTCGACGCGCGACTTGAACCCGCCGGATGGGACCGGCCCGGCTTCGACGATTCGGCGTGGCGGCGCGCGTCCGGCGTCGAACCCGCGGGCGGCACGCTGCGCCTGCAAATGAGCCCGCCGGTGCGCGTCGAACAGACCTTCCGTCCCGTGCGCGTGACCGAACCGAAGCCCGGCGTGAAGGTGTACGACCTGGGCCAGAACTTCGCCGGATGGCCGCGCATCACCGCGTCCGGCGCGGCGGGCGCCCAAATCAAGCTGGTCACCGGCGAACTGCTCACACCCGAAGGACTGGTCACGCAGCGCTCCTCCGGAGGGCCGACCTACTTCACGTACACCCTGCGCGGCGGCGCCGAGGAATCCTGGGCGCCGCGCTTCTCCTACACCGGATTCCGTTACGTCCAGGTGGAAGGCGCGGTGGGCGCGCTGCGTTCGCTCACGGGCGAATTCGTCCACCTGGATGCGGCGCGCGTGGGCGAGATCGCGACTTCGAGCGAGCGGCTCAACCGCATTCACGCGCTGATCGACGCGGCCATCCGCAGCAACCTGCAGCACGTGCTGACGGATTGTCCGCATCGCGAAAAACTCGGCTGGCTGGAGCAGTTCCACCTGATGGGCCCTTCCCTGCTCTACAACTGGGACCTGCGCGCGTACCTGCCCAAGATCGCGCGCGACATCCGCGAGGCGCAGACCGCCGACGGACTGGTGCCGGACATCGCGCCCGAGTACGTCGTGTTCGGCAGCGGATTCCGCGATTCCCCGGAGTGGGGCAGCACCACGTTTCAACTGCCGTGGCTGGCGTGGCAATGGTACGGCGACCGCGCGCCGCTGGCGGCTACGCTGCCGGCGATGCTGCGCTACCGCGACTACCTGCAGGGGCGCCTGCAAAACGGATTGCTGACTTACGGCCTGGGCGATTGGTACGACATCGGCCCGCGCGCGCCGGGCTACTCGCAGCTTACGCCGCAGGGCGTCACGGCGAGCGCGCTATATTACGACGACCTGCGCATCCTGGAGCGCGCGGCACGGCTGCTGCACCTTGACGATGCGGCTGCCGGCGCCGCCGCGCAATCGGTGGCGCTCTCAGCCGCGTTTGAGAACGCGTTCTTCCACGACGGCACCGTCGCCACCGGGAGCCAGACATCGCTCGCGATGTCCCTTGCGCTTGGCCTCGCTCCCGAAGCGGCGCGCGCGGCGCTTGCGGACAAACTGGTAGCCGACATCCGTGCCCACGGCAATCACACCACCGCGGGGGACATCGGCTACCGCTTCGTGCTGCGCGCGCTGCTCGAAGCGGGACGCAGCGACGTCATCTGGGACATGGCCACCGAGGACACGCCGCCGAGTTACGCCGCCCAACTCGCGCGCGGCGCCACGTCGCTCACCGAGGCGTGGGACGCGAACCCGAATTCGTCGCAAAACCACCTGATGCTGGGGCACATCGAGGAGTGGTTCTGGGCTGGCCTCGCCGGTATCCGGGTAGAGGATCCCGGGCTGCGGCATCTGACGATCCGTCCCCAGCCGGCGGGGGCGCTCACGCGGGTGGATGCGAAGTGGGACTCGTTCCGCGGTCCCGTGGAGGTCCACTGGAAGGCTGCCGGACGCTCCTTCGACCTCACGGTGGTTCTGCCTCCGGGGATTACGGCGGATGTGTGGCTGCCGGGTGCGGCGAAGGCCACGCCTGTGGTGAGCGGCCGCACGCACCTGGTCGCGGAACCCGTTCAACACTGATACCCTGATCCTTCTATGACACGACGCAACTTCGTTCCCGCCGCGTTCGCGGCCGCTTCGGCCACCGCCGCGCCCGCGGACCCGACACAGCCGGTCTTCCTCGAACTGCGCCGCTACCAACTGCGCAACAGCGCCGACAACCAGCGCCAGCGCACCACCGCCTTCCTGCGCGAGCAGAGCGCCGCGCTGGTCCGCGCCGGAGCCGGACCCATCGGCGCCTTCGCCTCTTCGATCGCGCCGCACAGTCCGTTCCTCCTGGTGCTGGTAAGCTATCCGACTGCGGCCGCCATCCAGGAGGTCGCCGTCAAGCTCGCGGGCGACGCGGACTACCAGAAGGCGCTGACCGCGTACAACGCGCAGCCCGGCCTCAACTACGAGCGCATGGAGAGCAGCCTGTTGCTGGCGTTCGCCGGCTACCCGAAGGTGGTGCCGCCGCCGGGCGACGCTAAGCGCGCCGGGCGCCTGTTCGAAGTCCGCACGTACGAATCCAACAACACGTCCACCCTGCGCAGGAAAGTGCAGATGTTCAACGATGGCGAGATCGGCGCCTTCGAACGCGCCGGCGGCCAGCCGGTTTTCTTCGGGGAGACAGTGATCGGCCCGAACCAGCCGAGCCTGACATACATGCTTTCCTACGAGGACCTCGCCGGCCGCGACAAAGTCTGGAAGGCGTTCGGCGCCGATCCGACGTGGGTGAAGCTGCGCTCCACTCCGGGCCTGAGCGACGCGGAGATCGTGTCCAACATCAGCAACTACCTGGTCACGCCGCTGCCCTTCTCGCAGATCCGCTGAGGTTGGCGGCATCCGCATACTGGACTTAGACTGAAGGCGAGAGTTCGCGAGTGTCACCGGACCAGAACACGGGCAATCCGCAGCGCGCGACCGCCGCGAAGGTCGTGGTGGCAACCACTGTGGCGTTGTCCTTCATTTCCTTCTGGCGCGCCGCCGCGATCGTGTTGAGCGATCTCGCGTCCAGCGCGTTCTACGCGGGCGGCATCGCCGACCATGCCATCGGCAGAAGCGCGCCGTGGTTCATCCTGGCGGTAATGCTGTTCAGTTTCGCCGTGCGCAGCGTCTACCTGGAGAGCTGCTCGATGTTCGTGCGCGGCGGCGTCTACGTTGTGGTGCGCGACGCCATGGGGCACTTCATGGCGCGGCTTTCGGTGAGCGCGCTGATTTTCGATTACATCCTCACCGGTCCCATCAGCGTGGTCAGCGCCGGACAGTATCTGGGCCGCCTGCTCAATGAACTGGCCGGCCTCCTGCACGTGACCGCGGAGGTTCCACCGAACACCTTTGCCGCGGGCTTCGGCCTGCTGGTCACCATCTACTTCTGGCGCGCGAACGTGCGCGGCATCCACGAATCCAGCGGGAAGGCGCTGCGCATCATGCAGGTCACCACCGTCATGGTGGTCGCGTTCCTCATCTGGTGTCCACTCACGATCCTGCTGCAGCACCGAGTCCAGTTGCCTCCGGCTCCCGTGCCCGCGAACCTGCAGTTCAGCGACGACGCGCTCGGCTGGTTCCGCGGCACGATCTGGCCGCAAATTTCCGCCGTCGCCCTGCTCATCGCGTTTGGCCATTCCCTGCTCTCCATGAGCGGCTTCGAAACGCTGGCGCAGGTGTACCGCGAAATCGCCTATCCCAAGATGAAGAACCTGCGGCGCACCGGCAACATCGTGTGCATCTACGCGGTCTTCTGTACCGGAGTCATCACCGTCTTCGCGGGCATGATCATCCCGGACCAGGTGCGCGGCCAGTACGTGGACAACCTTCTCGGCGGACTCGCCATGCACCTGGCCGGACCGGAGTTGCTGCGGCTCGCCTTCCACGGGTTCGTCGTTGTGGTGGGGGTGCTGATTCTTTCGGGCGCGGTGAACACTTCGATCATCGGCGCCAACGGCGTGCTCAACCGCCTGGCCGAGGACCGCGTGCTCACCGAGTGGTTCCGCAGGCCGCATAAGCGCTATGGAACGAGTTCGCGGCTGATCAACGTCATCGCCGGGCTGCAACTGGCCACCATTCTGATGAGCGGCGGCGACGTGTACCTGCTCGGCGAAGCCTACGCGTTCGGCGTGGTGTGGAGCTTCTTCCTGAAATCGCTGGGGGTGCTGGTGCTGCGCACCAAGCGCCACGACCAGGAGTACAAGCATCCCTTCAACCTGCACATCGCCGGACACGAGATCCCGGTCGGACTCGCCACAACCACCCTGATCCTGGGACTGGTCGCGATCGCCAACCTCTTCTCGAAGCAGTTCGCCACCATCTACGGCATCGGGTTTACGGTTTTCCTGTTCGTTGTCTTCACGACCAGTGAGTACATCAACAAGAGGCGGGCGGAAGCGGCGAAGGGTGGACTCGAAGAGTTCAACCTGGAAATGCGGCCCGAGGTCACGGCCGAAACCGTGCATGCGCGGCCCGGCTGCATCCTGGTCGCGGTGCGCGATTACAATCGCATGGCGCATCTGGAGAATGTGATCGAGAAGACCAATCTGCGCCGCCACGATATCGTGGTCATGACCGTGCGCCCAGTATCCACCGGGGCCGCCGAGTACGAACTCAGCGAAAGCCAGCTCTTCAGCGACTATGAGAAGGAACTGCTGACGCGCGTCGTGACCATGGCGGAGCGGCAGGGCAAAACCGCCGACCTGATCGTGGTACCGGGCATCAACCCGTTCGACGCGATGGTGCAGACCGCGTCCCGCCTGCAGGCTTCCCGGCTGGTCACCGGGGTCAGCGCGAGCATGGACAGCGAGGAACTGGCGCGCCGCATCGGCCTGGCGTGGGAGAAACTACCGGAGCCCCGGCACCCCTTCTCGCTGGAGATCATCGCGCCCGGGCGCCGCAGCAACTACGTGAACCTGGGACCGCATCCGCCGCGGTTGTGGCCGGAAGACGTGGATCGCGCCCATAGCATCTGGCTGCGGCTGCAGGAGGACTTCGGCTCGCGCCTGCATCACCGCGACGTGGTCGGGGTCGCGCTGCGGCGGCTGCAGCGTGACCTCGATTCCCAGCGTCGCGAAGAAGTGATCCACGACCTCGGCGACGAACTCCACAAGCCCTGATTCGCCGGCGGAGCCCCGGCGCATCGAGTCGAGGGCGCGCTCGAAACCGCATCGAGGCGCCACCAGCCTGGGCGTTCCAGCACATTCAGGCGGTTGGAGACCGCGGGCGGAGTCG
>JAFDVU010000276.1 GCA_018268835.1 Acidobacteriota bacterium
AAGGCGAGCGGAAGCGTGCTGGTAGCGCAGGCCTCCTGGCCTGCAAAGGCGAGCGAAGGCGTGTTGGTAGCGCAGGACTCCTGGCCTGCAAAGGCGAGCGGAAGCTCGCCCGGGGAGTGTCGTGCCGGTGTGTTGGGAATGCAGGCCGGGAGGCCTGCGCTACTATGACCAACCAGACGGTATTGGTTACCGGATCCGCGAAGCGCATCGGACGCGCCATCGCTCTCCGCCTAGCCCGCGAAGGCGCGCGGGTTCTGATCCACTACCAGCACTCCGAGGCCGACGCCCGCCGCACCGCCGAAGAGTGCGGCAACGCCGATCTCTTCCGCGCGGACCTTTCGAGCGTCGCCGAGATCCGCCGCATGTTCGACGAAATCGCCGCCCGCCACGGACGCCTCGACGCCCTGGTCAACAACGCCGCCCGCTTCACCCGCTTCGACCCGCTCGATATCACCGAAGCCGACTGGGACTTCATCCACGACGTCAACCTCAAGAGCGTCTTCTTCACTTGCCAGTCGGCCGCGAAGCTGATGCTTGCCGGTCCCGACACGCCCGCCGGCCGCATCGTCAACCTCTCCTCGCTCGGCGGTCTGCGCCCCTGGGCCGAGCATGCGCACTACTGCGCTTCCAAGGCGGGTGTGATTATGCTCACACGCGCGCTGGCCAAAGCGTGGGCGCCGCGCATCACGGTCAACTCCGTCGCGCCCGGGGTGATCCCCTTCGACGATATCGATGAGCGCGGACTGCGCATGATCCAGAACACCCCAGCCCGGCGCGGCGGCACTCCCGACGAAATCGCCGACGCGGTGCTTTTCTTCCTCACGGCATCGAACTTCATCACCGGCCAGGTGCTCGCGGTGGACGGCGGACTGAGCCAAAGGTAGAGTACCGATTTCGTTTGACGCGGCTCCCCGGCGGCGATAAGCTTGCAAGAGTTCGCCGGGCGGATTCCCGGCCTAGTACCGGCCGTTGAGCCGGTTTCTCATGATTTTCAGCGTATAGAGAAGACAAGAGTGGAGGACTCTCCCCAACCTATGACCCGAAAATACTCAAGCTTTGCGCTCGGCCTGCTGCTTTGCGCGGCCGCGCAGGCCGCGACCGTAAGTACCACGTTGAACGTCACCGCCACAGGAAGTATCGGCGCCAGCGGCCTCGCCGTGTCCGGCACCGCGTCGCTGACCAACATCGGCAGCGGCACGTTCACCAGCAGCCTCAGCCTGACGGCGCTCGGCGGCGCCACCGCTACCGCGCCCTACACCATCAAGCTTTCCAGTGGCGACACCATCACCGGCAATCTGCTGATCCCGACGACTCTCATCACCAGCGCCCTGTCCGGCAACGGCAACGCAAGCGGCACCGGCTCCGCTACGGTGACCGGCGGCACCGGCGCGTATGCGGGTGCAACCGGCAGCTTTCCGAGTTTGGCCGGGAACGGCGGATTGACCAGCACCGGCGGGTTCAGCTTCGCCTTCACCGGTCCCGGCACCATTACCACCAGCGGGTCCGGCGGCAGCGGCGGCGGCGGTGGCGGCGGAGCGAGCGGTCCCACCGTGACCGACGTGCTCGACGCCGGCAGCTACACCAAGAACATCGCCCAGGGCAGCATCTTCGTGGTCAAGGGCAGCAACCTGAGCGCCAGCGGTTACACCGCCATGAGCTTCCCCCTGCCCACCTCTTCCAGCGGCGTGAAGATCACCTTCACCCCCGCCGCCGGCGGTTCGGGCACCGACGCGTACCTGGTCTACCTGTATAACCAGGGCGGCGTGAATCAGCTCGCCGGCGTCCTGCCCTCCACCGTGGCAGCCGGCAACTACAACGTCACCGTCACCAACAACGGTACGGCCAGCGCGCCGTTCTCCGTGGCGGTGGTACAGCGCAAACTCGGCCTGATTACCGCGAACTCGGGCGGCACCGGCCTGGCGGTGATTCAGAACTACATCTCGGCATCGCAACTCGATATCGACCGCTTCACCACCTTCGCCTCCGGCGGCTACACGTTCTCGCCCTCCAAGCCCGGCCAGGTGCTGATTGCCTGGGCTACTGGCATGGGTCCGGTAACCGGCGGCGACAACACCGCGTCCCCCGGCTACGACTTCAACGCCAACGGCGTCAACGTACAGGTCATCGTGGGGGGCCGTTCCATCAAGCCGCTCTACGCCGGCCGCGCTCCCGGGCTCGCCGGCGCCGACCAGATCAACTTCCAGTTGCCCGGCGACATTACCACCGGCTGCACCGTCTCCTTCCAGGTCTCGGTCAACGGCCAACTCAGCAACCCGTCGTTCATCGCCATCGCGCCCGACTCCGGTTCCAACACGTGCGTCCTGCCCGGATATACCTCCGCGCAGTTGTCCAAGCTCGATCAGGGCGGCACCATCACGGTGGGCGGTTTCGGCATCACCCAGTTCCAGATGACCGTGCCCCAGGTCGGCTCGGTCAAGACCAACGCGATCAGCGGCGGCTTCGCCCAGATCAGCGGCTTCACGCTCGATTCCGCCGCCCAGGTGAACTCGTCCGTGATCCAGTCCGGCAGTTGCCAGATCATTCAGACCACCAGCAGCGGCACCTCCACGGGCACCGGCACCGTCAAGTACCTCGATGCCGGCACGGTTTCGGTCACCGGACCGTCCGGCTCCAGCCTGAGCAACACGGCGCTCACTCAGACGAACAACAGCTACGGAATCTCGAGCACGGAAGGCTTCAGCATCCCGGGACAGATGAACTTCTCGCTGCCCGCCGGATCCTACAGCCTGGCCGGCGCGGGCGGCAACGACGTCGGTTCGTTCAACGCCTCAATCACCATCGGCTCCCCACTCACCGTCACCGGCGGACTGCCGTCCTCGGTTACCCGCAGCGCAGGGCTCACCTTGAATTGGACCGGCGGCAACCCGAACGACATGGTTGAAATCATCGGCGGGGCGTCCACCAGCACCGGTACTGGCACCAGCAAGGTCACCACCTCGACCACGTTCATCTGCCTGACCACGGCCGGCGCCGGCACCTTCACGGTTCCCGCGTCGATCCTGACTCAGCTCCCGACAACCACGGCCAACAACCCCGGCCTGCTCGAGGTGGCCTCCGGTACCTCGAGCACCTTCACCGCGCCCCTCAAAGCGGGAGGATCCATCGACAGCGGAATCTTCTCCAGCTTCGTCGGCACCGGCAACACCCCAACCTATCAGTAAACCCCAGTGGGGCAGGCCTCCCCGGCCTGCCCCTTTTCCTCCCCCCGCATTTCCCCGCCAGCACCGCTCCGTCCCGTGCCGTTTTCGCCGCCCCCGTTATACTTGGAAAAGAGCCGCGTCCCATGCGCCGCCCGAATTGGAAAAGTACCGCGTCGTACGTCGCCCTGCTCACCGGCGCTTTCCTCGGCGCGCTGCTTTTCAGTTGGTTCTTCGGCTCCCGCCTGGACGACTACGCCTACGACACGATGTTCAACGCCTACCGGGCCGCTCCCTGGCAGCCTGAGGTGGTCGTGCTGGCCATCGATGAGCCGACGCTGCAGGGCTTCGGCGGTTTCCGCAACATCCGCACCCCGCTGGCCGAAGCGCTGAAGATCGTCGCCGCGAAATCCACGCCCAAGGTGGTCGCGGTGGACGTGCTTCTCGCCGATTCGGGCGAACCCGCGCAGGACCGCGCCCTGGCCGCCGCACTCCAGGCCACTCCCCGGCTGGTGCTTTCCTGCGAACTGGTCGACGACGGCCGCGCCTGGGAGAATCCGCGCCCGGAGTTCGCGCGCAACGCCGCCCTGGGCCACGTCCACGCGCAGCCCGATAAGGACGGCATCACCCGTTCCATCCTGCTCGAACAGCGTGTGGCCGGGAGCGCTCCGGTCGCCGACCCGCGCGACCTGCGCCGCTGGGCGTTCGCGCTGGAAGCCTTCCACATCGCCCGCGGCGCGCCCATCGTCGAGACCAGCGTGCTCGACGGCGGACTGGCCAAGAAGACCCTGCGGGTGGGCGGCACCGTGATCCCGGTCCTGCTGTCCTACGACCGGTTCGGCGGCGACCCCAAACGCCTCATGCGCGTCCGCTACTTCCCGCCCGGAATGAGCGTGCCGCGCATCTCCCTCAAGCGGCTGATCGACGATCCCGCGCTCGCCGCCCGGCTCGACGGGAAGGCCGTCTTCGTCGGGCTGACCGCGCAGAACATCGATATCCGCGACCGCCTCTTCACGCCGCTCAGCAACACGCCCGGCATCGAAATCAACGCCGCCGCGTATGAGACCATCGCGCGCGGCAGCTTCATCACGGACCTGGGCGGGCAGTGGGTGATCCTGATCGCGCTCGCGCTCATGGCGCTGACCGGGTGCGCCTTCCGCTATCTGCCCGGATGGAGCGCTTATCTCGCCGGAGGCGCCATCCTGCTGGCCTCCATGCTGATCCCATACGTCTTTTTCACCCACGGGCGCGTCTTTCCATTCTCGGTGTCGGCATCGGTGGCGTGGCTCGGCACGATTACCGCGGCGTCGTATTATCACCTGGTGGTCCGCCGTAATCTGCGCATCGAGCAGGCATCGCGCGAACGCTACCAGCAGGCCATGCACTTCGTCACTCACGAGATGCGCACTCCGCTCTCGGCCATCCAGGGCTCGAGCGAACTGATCTCGCGCTTCCCGCTCACGGAGGAAAAGCGCAAGCAGGTCGCCCTGCTCATCAACAGCGAATCCAAGCGGCTGGCGCGCATGGTGGAGATCTTCCTCAACGTGGAGCGGCTCAGCGCGGGGCAGATGGAACTCAAGCGCGAGACCATCGGGGTCGCGGAGATGATCGGGGTCTGCGCGACGCGGGTCCGACCCGTCGCCGACCGCAAGCACATTGTCGTCACACTCCAGCCGATCGCGAACGAACTTACTCTGGCGGGGGACCGGGAACTGATGGAATACGCCTGCTACAATCTACTTACGAACGCGGTGAAGTACTCGCCCCAGAACACCGAGGTTACCGTCTCCGCCAGTAAGAACGATTCCCAGGTGCGTATCGCGGTTCAGGACCAGGGTATCGGCATGGACCAGAAGGAAGTGAAGCAGATCTTCCAGAAGTTCTATCGCACCAGGAAAGCGGAGGAATCCGGGGAAGCGGGTACCGGAATCGGACTCTCGATCGTCCAACAGATCGTCGAACAGCACGGCGGACGGATCGACGTGGTCAGCCAGCCGGGGCAGGGAAGCTGCTTTACGCTGGTCATGCCGGCGCCGGCCGGTACACCGGCGATCACCGCGGTGGAACGAGACTGATGCAGAAACTACTCCTGGTCGAAGACGATCCGGCGCTACAGTTCACGATTCAGACCGCGCTCGAAGCCAGCGGGTTCGAAGTGGACGCCGTCTCCACGACCGGCGAAGCCATCCAACGGCTCACCGGCAGCACTTACCCGATCGTGATCTCCGACATTTACATTGACGAGCGCACCGGCATCGACGTGCTGCACGCCGCCAAGAAGAACGATCCGGAGTGCGCCGTGATCCTCATGACCGGGCGGGGCACGGTGGAGACCGTGATGGAGGCCACGCGCGGCGGCGCCTTCGATTACATCGCCAAGCCGTTCGAACTCGATACCATGATCGAGGCCGTGAACCGCGCGCAGGCGGTGCGCGGCGACAACGAAAAGGAAGCCGCGGACGAGGAGTTGCCGGAGACCCAGATGATCGGCGTCTCCCCGGCGATGGTAGAAATCTACAAGACCGTGATCCGCGTGGCTCCCACCGACGCCACCGTGGTCATCGAGGGTGAGACCGGGACCGGCAAGGAACTGGTCGCGCGCCTCATCCACAGCTTCAGCCACCGCTCCAGGCAGCCCTTCGTGCCGGTGGACTGCGCTTCGATCGCGCCCACGCTGCTCGAAAGCGAACTGTTCGGCGCCGTGCGCGGAGCTTACACCGGCGCCGACCGCGACCGCGCCGGCGTCTTCGAAGCGGCCAACCGCGGCACTGTCCTGCTCGATGAGATCGGCGAGATCGAAAAGAATTTCCAGGC
>JAFDVU010000277.1 GCA_018268835.1 Acidobacteriota bacterium
ACGATGATGCAGGTGCGCTGCGTGTACTCGGCCGCGGCCAGGCCGAATTTGAGACGCAGATCCACGACCGGAACCACTTTGCCGCGCAGGTTGATGACACCCTTGACGTGGGAAGGCGTCTGGGGCACGGCGGTGATCTCCTGAATTCCCATGATTTCGCGGACCTTCAGGACTTTGATCCCAAATTCTTCCTTGTCGAGTTGGAAGGTCAGATACTTGCCGGCGCGCACATCGGCCTGCGCTGGCGCCGCGTTTTCGGTGAGAGTCATCGTTAAGGACATCGGGTTCTCCATATTTCAGACTTCGATTGCGTACGAGTGAGCCTGGGTGGCGTGCGGGTTGCGCTCCTGGGGAGCGAGGCAGAGCTTGACCGTGAACGGCTCCTGATCCCAGAGGTAATTGATCACGATCCATTCGTGCTGGCCCGCGCTCTTGGTCCGGAAGTTGCGGCCGTAGACGACGGTAGGGATGCTGAGTCCCAGCGGCCCCAGATGTTGTTCGAGATCGGTCTTGACGCTGCCGATGATCATATTGGTGAGTTCAGCAACGGCGTCGAGCACATCGGCATCAACGGCGGACGCTTCCACCATGAGCATTTGCGAGCAGATCCGGCAGGCCTGATTGGGGGAGCAGTTGACACTGCCGGTACCTGCCCAGGTTCCGGCGATGCCGATGAAGGACGCCACACCGTCATTGGGACCGGGGCTGCCGGTTTCCAGCGCGACCTCGCCCGGCGGCAACTCCTGGCCCAGCATCGTGGAGAACACGTTGAGGGTGGCGGTACACATCGAATCGGTGATGAGCTTTTCGAGGTTCATAGCGGTAGTGCGGGCGCGAGAATTCCAGCCAGCTTCTCCTTGATTTGGTCGGCGGTAAAGGGTTTGCGAACATAGCCCGCCGCGCCCAGCCGGACGGCTTCACTGACCTTCAGTTCCCCGCCCTCGGTGGTAATCATGACGACAGGCACCTTTTGCCACTGGGCGGAGCCCTTCAGAGACGCCAGCAACTGCAGTCCGTCCATCTTCGGCATATTGATGTCGGTCAGCACCAGATTCACGGGGTGCTGCTCGATCACCGAGAGCGCTTCCACGCCGTCGCCGGCCTCGTGAATCGCGCCGATTGCCAGCCCGGTCTGCCTCAGTACGCGTTGTAGAATCTTGCGGATCGCGGCGGAATCGTCCACAACCAAGACGTCAGAGTCCATTCGCCTCCTTACATGGGTATTCATCGGAGGGAAGCGGAATTTCATTAGGGTGGAACGGCAAGAAACAGTTACGTGGGCCCGGTCACTTAGGGCACTCCTCCCGCCTAAAGTCCGGAGACGAAGGTGCCGATCATGGGAAGAGGAGACCGGAAATTGAGCCGCCAGCTATCGCAACAGGAAATCGACGCCGTATTCCAGAACATGCAGGACCACAAGCGCGAGGTGCCCGCGGTGAAGTTCGACTTCCGCCGGCCCGACCGGATCCCCAAATCCCAGGTCCGTGCCATCCACCTGCTGCACGACACCTTCGTCCGCAACCTGGTTTCGAGTCTTTCGGCCTACCTGCGGTCGTACCTGACGGTGAACCTGGTCAGCGTGGAGCAACTTTCTTACGCCGAGTTCCTCGACGGCCTGCCGTCGCCCACGTGCATCGTGTCGCTGGGACTCAGCCCCTACGACGGCAACGGCGTCCTGGAACTGAACCCGTCGCTGGTGTTCCCCATCATTGAAATGCTGCTGGGGGGAACGGGCAAGTCGTCGATCAACATTCAGCGCGACGTCACGGAAATCGAGCGGCGGCTTTTGGACGGGCTGTTCCGCATCATTCTGCAGGACCTGCGCGAGGCCTGGAAAGCGGTGACCAGCGTGGACTTCACGATCGAGTCCATGGAGACTGAGCCGCAACTGCTGCACGTGCTGGCGCCCAACGAAGCCGTGGTCTCGATCGGCATCGAAGTGCGCATCGGCGAGACCGTGGGGATGATGAACATCGCCATGCCTTCGATCGTGATCAAGATGATGCGGCAGAAGTTCGATCAGCAGTGGTCGATGGTGCGCAAGACCCAGGCCAGCGAGAGCGAACAGGCGCGCATCCTGCGCGTGCTGCGGCGCGCGACGATGTCCCTGGAAGCCCGTATGGAGGGCACCACCCTGACCGTCCGCGACCTGCTCAGCCTGCGCGAGGGCCACCTGCTCACATTCGACTATCCGGTGGACCGGTCGGTCGAACTGGTGGTCAACGGAGCGCGTAAATTCACCGGCCAGGTGATCAGTACCGGCAGGAAGCGCGGTTGCCAGGTGGAACTGGTGCGGCCCACGGCGGATCAGGGCAGGATCAAGGACGAGCGCTCGGGAGACGGCGTGGAAGCGGCATAGAGGTGACGCAGCGAGCCGATGAACGCGCGTCCCCGCGGGCGGCCGTTGTTGCGGTCGAGTTCGATCCTCTGGAGGAAAACGATCAACGCCAGCATATCGGCGTCGCGCGTGCGTGTCAGCCCGAAGCGGCGCTGCTCCTCGGCGCGAAACTGGTTCGCCGCGGCCTGCATGGCGGCGTAAATGGCGCCGGCGAAAGACCCCGCGGGCCGGGTCTCGTAGTACACGCCGCCGATGAGCGTGCGGTAGGTGCGGGCCAGCGCGTCGATGGCTTCGCGGGCATCGGCGTCCACGGCGCCCGTCTCCAGGGCCGCGCGGACCAATTCCGCGCCCAGGGCATTCAGCAACGCCTCGTTGCGAACCACGAGTTCTTCGCTGAACTCGATATCGCGATTTGGGACGGTGGCGGGGTCGATCGGAACGGGACGGTCGCGGCGGCGCGACTCTTCCAGGTACCCGCATTCCAGCGGGCAGTTGACGGTGACCTCGCGTTCGGTGCCGCAGCAGACCGGACAGATCTCGCCGCGGACTCCGGGACAGAATCGCCGCGGCCGCCGCTTTTCGCAAATCGCGCACGACATCCCTTTAGTATAGAGGGAGGGATACGCATCGCCGATGAAACGCACCAACCTGTTTTTCAAAGTCGAAATCGAACACGATACCGAAGAGCGTCCGGAGCGTCTGGGGGAGGAGATCCGGCGCCAATTGATGAAATTTTACGGCGTGCGCGAAGCCGAGCTGACCAGTTACACACAAACCGACAACTGACGCGGACGGCGGCGAACGCCGTTCGCCGCTAACTAAGTACTCACGTTCGGAATTACGGTGACGTATTCCATCAGGCTGCAACAGCCAGCCGTTTGCCGGCGATCTTGGTCAGCAGGGCGTGAAGATCGCGGCGGGTGAAGGTCCATTTGAACGGCGAGGCCGATCGTTCGTAGTGGCACTGGAAGGCAAGGAGTCGCTGTTCGAGATCGGCCAGAGAGGAAAAATCGTTGGGCGTTAGGACTTTTCTCTGGACGATCGAGAAATAGATTTCGACTTGATTGAGCCAACTGGCGTGAACCGGAGTGTGGATGAGGATGGCGTTCGGCCATGTGTCCCGCAGGCGCTTGGCGGCCTTCTGGCCCCGATGGGCGGAGCAGTTATCCATGATCCAAAAGACACGGCGAGCGGATTTGTAGGGTTCCTGGCTCATCACTTCGGCGACAAGCCTATCCACCGGGGCGATGCCGCTCTTGACTTCGCAGCGGCCGAAGACCTTGGCGCGATGGACATCCCAGGCTGCCAGGTAGGTCCAGGCGCCTTCGCGGAAGTACTCATGCTCAACGCGTATCGGACGGTTGGGTGCCGATGGCAGCGTCGGCTGTTTTCGTCGGCGGGCCTGGATACTCGTCTTCTCGTCTGCGGAGATGACGTAGTCGTCAGCGCCCAGCGGAACGCCCTCCCAGACGCGTTCGTAAAGATCGAGGATGGGTCCGGCTTTGTCGGCAAAGTTCGGATCCCGAGGGAAGATCCAGCTTCGATGTTGCCAGGGACGGAGGGCATCTCTGCTGAGCCAGCGCCACAAAGTGGCGCCGCTGATCTCGGCGACCAGACCTTGTGAAATGACATGCTGACGGATTTCCTCAATCGAGAGACGCGACAACGGAAGTCCGAGGCGGTGAGGCAGTTCGCAGGCCAAGGCCTTAACCTGGATGACGAGACTGGGGGGAAAAGCGGGCTTTACGACCGCCTCGAGGCTGCGCCTCAAGGCCAGGCAGTCTGGCCATAGCGAATCGTTTACGCCACTTGCTGACGATCTGGCGGGGCGTGTCCAGTCGGGCGGCGATGACATCGTTGGGCAGGCCTTTATCGGCGAGGAGAATGATTTTGGCCCGGATCACGTCGCAGTACGGTGACGTATATTTTCTCGCCACAGACTCCAGCGCCTGCCGTTCCTCGCTGGAAAGGCCCATGGTATACGGGCTTATTCTCGGCATCAGAGACGCGGCTCCTCTGATGCAAGCGTATCAGATTACGTCACCGTTTGGTCTGCCAAATACGTCACCGTATTTACGAATAGATGTACTAAGGCAGCAGCGACACCCTCCCGCCGAGGGCCTCGCGGTAGACGCGGTTGAAGAAGCCATCCGTCATGCCGGCGATGTAGTCGCAGATCACGCGGTGCGGAGGGTCCTGGCGGGCGCGTTCGGCGTAAGCGTCGGGCAGGCGCGCGGGGTCCTCCAGAAACCAGCCGAACAGTTCGTCGATCGACTGCATGGAGCGGCGGCGGTCTTCGCCCAGCGCGGGGGTGGAGTAGACCCTCTCATAGAGGAACCGCTTGAGTTCGCGGCTGGCGGAGGCGGTCTCGGCGGTGAACGCGGCCAGGCGCCGGGGGAACGCGCGCACATCCTCAGAGTTCTCCGCGCGGGATGCGCGGGCCGCTGCGACGGTGCCTTCGATCAACCCCGAGACGAGCGCGTCGACCAGATGGCGGATCCCCTCGTGGAACCGTTCGCGGTCCGAGGCACCGGGGAACTGGGTCTCGATGGCCTCGTGGATGGCGCGGTAGGCGGGCACGGCTTCGGCGATGTCTTCGGCGGCGATCAAGCCGGCAGACCAGGCGTCGTCCAGGTCCGCGGTGTTGTACGCCACTTCATCGGCCAGATCGATCAACTGGGCTTCGAGGCAGGGACGCCGCCCGGGCAGAAAGCGATCCAGCCGGGCGTCTTCGCCGGGGCCGAAATCGCGCGAGTGCTTGACCATGCCCTCGCGCACCTCAAAGGTCAGGTTGAGTCCCGGGAAGCGGGCGTAGCGCTGCTCGAAGGTCTCGACGATGCGTAGCGCGTGCAGGTTGTGATCGAAGCGGTCGCCGAAAGCGCGCATGCGCAGGTCGAGCGCCTCTTCGCCGGCGTGGGCGAACGGGGGATGGCCGATGTCGTGGGCCAGCGCGAGGGCCTCGGTCAGGTCTTCATCAAGCTGGAGCACGGCGGCCAGGGTGCGGGCGATCTGCGCCACCTCGATGGTATGGGTGAGACGGTTGCGGAAATGATCGCTGAGCCCGGCCGTGAACACCTGGGTCTTGGCCTCCAGGCGGCGGAAGGCGCGCGAATGGACGATGCGGTCGCGGTCCCGCTGGAAGAGATTGCGATACGGATGTTCGGGTTCGGGATACTCCCGGCCCCGGCTCTCTCCCACCGGAAATCGCAGCGGAGCCAGCATGGGCCGCGCTTTACTTGCCCTGCAACTCCCCGATCATGGTCAGGGCCACGCTACTGACCGCGTCCGGAGCGTTGCGCAGCGGTTCGAGCAACTTGCGCGCCTCGGCGGGGTTCTTCGGCCCGAGGAAGCGTGCCAGCGCGATGGTGGCCTGTTCCTTGGAGACGTAGATTGTGGGGTGGGCCATGAGTTCGCGCAGGATCTTCTCCCCCTGCTGGCTGCGGCCGTCGGAAAAGTAAATCTGGGCCAGGGAGTACTTCGCCAGGGAGGCGTAGTTTTCGTTGCCCTTATCGGCGACCTCCTGGAAGATCTTCTCGGCTTCGGCCAGTTTCCCCTGGTCGGCCTTGATGG
>JAFDVU010000278.1 GCA_018268835.1 Acidobacteriota bacterium
GCCCGGGAGAAGGGTAAGGTTGTGTGGCCTTGTTTCGAGCGGCGCAAACGCGATGCCTTTCGCGTAGGCATCCACGACGGCGCCCGGGAGTTCCGTCTGCAGATGGAAGGGCCGCTTGCCGGGCCGGCGGTGAATGAAGCCGAGTCCTGCTGGCAGACCGCCTCCTCCACCATCCAGGACCGCGGCTTCGTGGTGGAAATGGACGATGTGACCGCCGTGGACGATGCCGGGCGGCGCCTGCTCGAGCGCATGTCGCAGGCCGGCGCCCGGATCACCCCCGGCGGCGGCCTGCGCCATCACCGCACTTTCAAGGAGGTCTTCGCGTCCCTGCCTTGCCTCCTGTTGCATTGGCTCCGCGGGAGCACCGCCGCTTAAGCCGCCGGGGCCGCCGGGCCTATGCGTCCGGCGGCCGGACCTCGATCCCCGCCATCCCTTCAATAAAGGTCACGATCGCCGAGTGGTCCAGGTCTCCCTTGCCCTCGTTCATCAGCGCCATCAGCATCTGCTGCACGCTGCTGGTCAGCGGCAGCCCGACTTTGAGCGATTCGGCAGCCAGCAGGGCATTGCGCAGGTCCTTCTGATGCAGCCGGATGCGGAACCCAGGCTTGAAGTTGCGCCCAATCACCATCGGCGCCTTGGCGTTGAGCACCGTGCTGCCCGCCAGTCCGCCCTTGATCGCATTGAATACCGCGTTGGGATCCAGCCCGGCGCGCGTCGCCAGCACCAGCGCCTCTCCCATGGCGGCGATATTGCACGCGACGATGATCTGGTTGGCCAACTTGGTCACGTTGCCCGCGCCCACCGCGCCCACCAGCGTTACGCTCGATCCCATGCTCGCCAGCACCGGCTGCATCTTCTGAAACACTTCTTCGCTGCCGCCCACCATGATGGCTAGCGTGCCGTCGACAGCCTTCGGCTCGCCGCCGCTCACCGGCGCGTCCAGGAAGTTCACGCCCCTGGCCTCGCACGCCGCCCCCACCTTCCGCGCCACCAGCGGGCTGATCGAACTCATGTCGATCACGGTGCAGCCCGGACGCGCGCCTTCCAACACCCCGCCCGGGCCCAGCACCGCGGTCTCGACCTCGGGACCGTCCGGGAGCATCGTGATCACGATGTCCGACACCGCGGCGGCGGCGCTGGCGCTCGCCGCGGCCGAGGCGCCGCCCGCCACCACGCGCTCCACGAGTTCGGGGACGATGTCGTATACCACCAACCGGTGACCGGCCTTCAGCAGATTGCGGCACATCGGGCCGCCCATGATTCCCAATCCGACAAATCCGATATTGGACACGATCCAGTTCTCCTTGAAGAATAATCGCACGCCGCACCGGCCCCGTCGCGCGCGCCTCACCGCCCGCCGAGCGGAATCGCCGGATCCGGTCCGCTGCCCTTCGGCAACTCGATGACGCGTTCGATCTTCCGGCCCGCCACCGAAACGAAGCAAACCTTGTCCTGGTCCTGAATCCCGGCAAACGCGCGAGCACCGTCGCGCGTCATGGTGAGGGAGAGCGGACGCCCGGTGAGCGACACCATCGCAGTCTGCTTGCCCGATGCCGTATCGGCGAATCCCACCGCGGGCTCGAACTGCAGGTTGTAGACCAGGGTCCTGCCGTCGGGCGTGATGGCGATTCGCCCCGGCCCTTTTCCGGTCGGGATCACGCCCGTCACGGCCAGCCGGGCGGTGTCGATGATCGAGATCTGGTTGCCGCTGGTGTTGACCACATACAGTTTGTCGCCGCCGGGCGAAAGTACCGCGCCCTGCGGACGCGCTCCGGTGGGGATGAGCGTAACCGCGCCGGTGGCCAGGTCGATCGCGGCCACCGCGTTGGAGTCCGTGTCGCTGACGAAGGCCATGCGCCCGCCCGGCATCGGGATCACCATGTGCGGGCTTCTGCCCTTCACATCGTAATCGCGCACCACGCGCCCAGTCGCCGGGTCGATCAGAACCAGCCCCGCGGGGCGCTCGGTAGTGGCTAGCAGACGGTCGGATCCGGGCACCAGCGCGATGCCGTGCGGACGGTGGAAGCGGCCCAGGCCGATCTCGCCCACCTTCTTCATGGCGCGCGTGTCGACCACCGCGACGGTGTTGGCACCCTCTTTGTCCTCCGTCATCCAGAGCACGCCGTTGACGCTCACATACAGCCGGCCATCCGGCGCCAGCACGGCCTCGTGCGGAAAACTGCCGACCTTCACCTCGCCCAGCAGCTTGCCGTCTTCGCTGAGAAAACCGATCGCTCCCGCGATTTTCTCAACCACCGCGAGATAGGCCGGCGCGGGAGGCGGTGCGGCGAACGCCCCGCTGGCGGCGAAGGCAACCCACAGGCATGCAATCAAAGTCTTCATGACTTCCGGCGGACGTCGAGGCCCGCTTTCTTGACCTTCGCATATTCCGCGGCGCGACAGAAGGCGCCCACAGTTGAGTCCTGGTACGGGTACGGATTGCACCTTAGAATCCGCCGTCACATACTTCGGCTGAGGTAAGACGAACACCCGTGAAGTGGACCATCGTATCGTTCCTGATTGCGCTCCCGAGTCTGGCTGGGGACGCGAAGAAGCCTCCGTGCAACGCCAGGAATCGCGGCCTGCTCTGGCGCGCGCCTGCCGGTGCCGGGCGCGATTTCGGGAAGCCGGCAGCACGCTGCGGCGAATTGGAGATGTGCACGCTGGGAACCTGGAAATACGGGTGGCAGTCGCTTACTGTGCACATCAGCCGCCTGGGGAAACACGCAGACGGCGAGGTTGCGGACTGTGGCCGGCCGGCGTCAGAACGTCAGGCTGGAGAGGATGTAGACCGTCGTTAAGGGAGTCTCAAATCCGGACTGCCGGAGGAACCCCCCGGGGAAGAGATGGCAGTAGCCGGCGTAGATCCGCCACCGCGGCAGCCAGGCATAGCCGGCCGATACCAACGCCTGCGCGCCGACATCCCGGGTGGTCGCCGCCGGGTTGCGCACCAGGAACCGGTCGCCTCCCGGGTAGAGCCCGTCGCGGATGCTGGCCAGCCGGTAGTGCCGGTAGGCCCCGTACAGTGTCCAGCGACGCGACAGCGGCACCTCGGCGCCGATGGCCGGGTAGCGGATGTTGCGCCACGCGATCGGGTCCGCCATGCCGTACTTATTGAAGCCGGCCGGATAAAGATCGTCAAACGTCCCGTACCGCCCGTCGGCGGGATCCGCGTCACCGGAGGCGAAGTTGTATTCCAATCCCAGCCGCAGTCCGAACTCCGCCCCCAGCGGCTTCCAACCGAGTTCCCAATGTCCCGCCCAGGCGTTGATCGCTTCGCCGACCACGTGGCCGCGCTCCAACACCATCTCCACGTTGTAGTCCAGGCCGTGCGGCAGCGCTGCCTGCGCGCGGATCCCCGGCGCGAACACGTCGCGATGCCCGGGACGATCCAGCAGATCTACGGTATCTCCACCGCGCTTCCACAAGGAGTAGGGCTCCAGGACACCCTCGCCCGGCATTCCGATGCGCACGGAAAGGCCCGCAATGCGGCTGGCGGTGTCGAAAGGATTCAGGCGCCGGCGGGACGGTTCCACGCGAAATCCGCTGAAGGCCATGGCATGGACCCTGGCGGCGGTAAAGTCAACCCGCACCGCGTCGAAGGCTTGCCCGAAAGCGTCCCAATAACTGTCGGCGCCGAGCAGGCGTTCGTCGCCCAGGGACAGTTCCTGCCGTCCAACCCGCAGCCTCCACCCGGTTTCGGACCGCCGCAGATCGAGATAGGCCTGGTGCACGTCGAAGGCATCGCCCAGGAAGCTGCGATCGACGCCGCCCCCGAGGCCCGACGCCCGAGCGTCCTGCCCCTGAAAGAAGAGTTGAAACCACGGCGCCGGCGCGGCGGACGCGTCGAGGCGCAGGCGGTTCAGGTAGAGTCTCCCGGTTTGGTTGGGATCGAACCCCGTGCCGGACTCCGCCCGGCCGCGCAGTTCCAGCCCGAACTTGAGCCGTTCGTCCCATCGCCCGCGCCGCGGGGCGTCCGCCTCCTCCCCACCCGGGGCCTGTGCCAGAACAGCCGCCGGCAGCAAGGTCCAGACAGACACAGCAAGCAGGATGATCCGCCGTTTCATTTCGGACTCTCAATCCGGCTTATCGGACCAAGTCGCCGAAGGGTGAGCGGGAGGCGCGCAACCGGGGTCCGGAGCCCCGGTCATCGGCATGAGCACCGGCGGCGAAATGGACCCGATCCTCAGCCACGAAATCGTCGATCAGTCGCTAAAGAGGGGCCACTTATGGCATGGAGCCGCGGCGGCTCTGGGCGGGAGGGAATTGATTCAGAAGTGGCGGTGAGGGTGGGATTCGAACCCACGGAACCCGTAAAGGTTCAACGGTTTTCGAGACCGCCCGATTCAACCGCTCTCGCACCTCACCGCGTGGTCGTGCCGGGACTCTCCTATTGTACCCGATTCCCGGCCTGGCTCGTGTCGCACGGTAGTCCGCTAAATCGGCAGTTGATCCTTGATGACTTCGGACCCGGGGCCGCTACCGCCCAACCGGAACGAACACTCCCGGCGGCGAACTCGCGCCGTTGACCGTGATCACCAGGGGCTGGTCTCCGCTTCCCACGTTCGGGACCACGACGTTCACCTGGAACAGCCCCGGCGAAATGACCCCGGCGAACCGGACCGCCGCCGTCATGCCGCCGATCGTCGCGCTCACCCCCGGCGTCGTCACCGGCGCGTTGAGTACGGTGCCGGCCGGCGACGGAGCCAGGCCCGAGGCATAGATCGTGATCGTGTCTCCCGGCGCTGCGGTGAGCCCTCCCGCCAGCACCTGGTAGCGGGCGTTCGTGGCTACCGCGTAGCGCACTCCGTTCTGGGAGAACGTCAGTGCCCCGGGTGCGTTGCTCACCACGTGGGTCAGCACCGTTCCCGTGCTGGCGCCGTTGTTCGTCGCCTCCACCGTCACCCAGCCCGGCGTCAGGCCGGCAGGCGCCTGCACGTTCAATTGTGTCGGGCTGATGTAGTAGACCGCCGCCGGTTTTCCATCTACCTTGACGCTCACTCCGTCGAGCGAAAGCGGCAGTGCTCCTTTGACGATATCCGCGGCGCCCCAGGTCCTCGTCGAATTCGACAGGTTGATCCCGAACAGCGTGATCCACGAGCCTGCGACCACGCCGCGGTCGAACGTCGCGCCGTTGACCACGCCTTCCCGGGTCGTGATCGCCGGAGCCGTCACCGCCGCGGTAGAGTCCGGATAGTTCGTCGTGAACTGGTCGCCCGCCGGCCAGGAGCTTACCTGACCCACGGCGTTCCAATACCCGTTGTCGAGCGTGGTGAACAGGTTGTCCTGTGCCTTACCGTAAGGCGAATAGTTCAGGAACACCACGTACTGATTGCCGTCGTAGCTGCGGATCTGATACGTAAGAGTGCCGTCGAGCAGTCCGCTGTGCCACCAGTTCGCGTCGTTCCCCGACGGTCTCACCATGACTCCGAAGCCGTACCAGTCCGGCTGCCCGACCCAATCCTGCACCCCCGCCGGCTTCGCCGTCAGCGCCGCCACGCTGCTCCGCGAGAGAAATGCCGTACCGCGCCGGCCGTCGATCGCGTTCACGAACCGGGCGTAGTCGATCGCGCTCGCGATCCAGCCGCCGTGCGCGTCCATGCTCTCCATGTACCAACCGCCGTACGGCCACGTCGCGTTTGCCGGCGAGTCGGGGAACACGCTGGGCGCCGGGTCCAGCGGATAGTATTTCACTTCGTTCGGCTGCTGCCCCTGAGGCAGGGTCTGTCCGATTCGCATCCCGGAAATCCCCATCGGCGCCAGCACGTTCGTCCTAACGTACTGCTCATAACTCATCCCGGTCACCCGCTCGATGATCCGCCCCAGCACCGCATACCCGAAGTTGGAGTAGCCGTACTTTGTGCCGGGATCGAATTGCAGTGGCTGCCCCAGTGCGTAGCG
>JAFDVU010000279.1 GCA_018268835.1 Acidobacteriota bacterium
ATGGACACGGATTTCAGACGCCTGCTGGCGGCCAACGAGGCAGAAGGTGCGGGTTAGTGAAGATCAGTCTTGTTTTGGCCCCGGATCGACGCCGTGCGCGACCAGCATTTGGAGGGCTTCGAGCCCATCGACGTCGCGGTCCAATTCGCCGATCAAGCGGACCTCGGGAGCGCGCGGAAAGGCCTCCCGCAGTTGCGCGATGCGTTGCGACTGGTCGCGCTGTACGTCGAGGTACCATTCCACCACGCTACGCGCCAACCCCTCCCCTTCCGGCAGGGCGGGGCCTGGCTTCCAAACCCGATTGACCAGCGCTTGCGACAGGCGGAATCCCCGCTGGTGCAGGGCATCCCAAAAGAAACCGACGTCGCGTAACGCCTTTTGCGGGTTGGTGACCATGCGGAACTCGGTAATCGCGGGGTCCTTCAGCATCGCGACAGTCTTTTGCGCGCGCGTCGCGTATCCCTCTGCAACCGGCAGGAAGATGGAATAGAAATCGAGCACCTGCCGGACCAGCGTTGAGCCCAGCATGGCTTCGACGCGGGAATACACATCCAGGGTCTTGCGCCCGAGCGCGAGCATGCCGGTACTTTCCACGAACTTGTAAGTGCGGCCGATCAGCCTGACCCAGTGCGAGCCCGCGAGTTCGGCGAACAGTACGGGCTTATCGAGAATCTCCAGGGCGTGACGCGTCGGCGGCGTGTCCACGACAATCTCCTCGAAGCCGTGCCGCCGCAGTTGATCGATGCGTTCCACCGCCATCAACTCGGTCATCCCCGAGAGGGAGTCGGCGATGCTGCCGAAGATGGGGTGTTGCAGGATGCGGTCGACCTCGCCGGGCCGTGCCGTTGCCCGTACCGCTTCCTCGAGGGTGGCGCGAACATCGAGCAGCGCCGCCCACAACTCGCCTCCGCTGCCGGGGTCGCGAAGCACTAGTTGTTCTTTGGTCGAATCCTCGAGCCGGAGAGCGGTGCGCAGGCGCAAGGCCGGATCGGTGGTGAGCACCAGGCACTTGAGACCCGCCCGCGCCCGGGCCAGCGCAGTTGCCGCCGCCACCGAGGTCTTACCCACTCCGCCGGTGCCGAAATACACCGTGATTCGCATCAGTCCACCGCAATGTCCATCAGGCTCGCCATCCTCCAGAGCAACTCCAGGTCGGAGGATCCGTGGCTCAAGCGCGGAACCGGCAGCACCGGCATCCCGAGTTTGGTCCGCAGATCCTCCGTATAACTCCGTTCGTACCTGCCCTTGCCGACCACCATTTCCAACTCTTCGCCGGCGGCCGCTTCCAGTTGGCTGAACTCGGCCGCCGATGCCGAGGCCATCGGCGAAACCAGGTTCAAAAGCAAGGTCCGCCCCCTGACGGAGAAGTCGGTTCGCATGGCGCGGTCGAGTTCAATGGTTTCCTGAATCGCCATTTCCTCCAGGGTTGTGACCGGAAGCAGGCAGATATTGCCGGCGGTGGAAAAGAACCGCGCCACCTCGGCGCCGGCCTCGGCCAGAGGGCCGCTCAGATAGTGCTCGAAGGTCCTGGCGGAGCGGAGCGTGGAGAGGAAGTGACCGGTGGCCGGTGCGTCCCAGATGAGCAACTCGTAACGGTGCTGCCCGGCTTCGGGAGCCTTGCGCTCCGCCAGGTTCTGGAGCCTGGAGAGGAAGTAGAAGGACTTGAGTCCGGGGACCACCTCCACCAGATTCCGGAAGATCGCGCTCCGCACCACCTTGTCCGCGGCCGCGGCCACCGGAAAATGCTTGTGCACGAGTTCGGTCAGGAGCTGTCGCGGGTCGATGTGGACAATGAACAGGTTCTTCGCCGCCTGCGGGAACCGCACGCCGAGCCCGTCCATCGACACGGCGAGGGCAAGCTCTTTCAAGGGATGTGAGGTCACCACCAGCACCGGTTTGCCCTGGGTGGCGTGCTTCAACCCGAGCGCCAGACTGATGGTAGTTTTCCCGACGCCGCCCTTTCCGCAGAGAATTACAAGTTTGGACGGCATGGTGAAGGCGTCAAGACAATGCTTCAGTGTATACTAACCGTCTAACCAATGGCGTCGACGCTGATCCGGAGAGTACTTACGGCGTATCAAGAGTCGCGGTGGCGGGCCGCCGGCGCCCTCGAAGCGCGTGTTTCCGCGTCAGGCTGGGCCCTCCGGCTTAAGTGGCAGCATCCCGACAGGGACATCCTGGTGCGCGCCACCATCGGGCGGCCGCACGTGACTTATACCCCGGCTACCCGCGACGGGCTCACCGCCGTGCTCGAAGGTCACTCGATTCGCCTGCAGGACGCTTCCGGGAACACGGTAGCGTCGCGCGAAGATCCGCGCCGGTTCTTTCCTTATGGACGCCGCGCGTTCTGGTGGGATGCGCTCGATCGGTCCTACTTCTCCGCCTATGCTTTGTGGAACTATCTGACCTTTCCGTCCCTGCTGCTCCGCGACGATATCCAGTTCACCGATCTGCCGAACGACCGGATCGAAGCGATCTTCCCGCCCTCGCTGCCCACCCACTCGGCGCGGCAGGTGTTCCACATTGGTGCCGACGGACTGCTTCTCCGCCACGATTACACGGCCGAGGTTTTCGGCAAGTGGGCGTACGCCGCAAACCGGGTGCTGGCGAACTCTTCCTGGGAAGGGATTCCGTACCCCACGCACCGCCGCGTCACGCCGATCGGCCCGGGTGACAGGCCGATACCCCATCCCGTCCTGGTGGACATTCATGTTCGGGACTTCCGGCTGTTATGAGGGCATTCGATGAACCCACTTATTTTCAAAATCGCCCACGTCATCGTGCCACCTATCGGCAAGGTGTTATGTTCGCCGGTTGGCTACGGCGACGTGGCTTACGTCGAGAGCAATAACAAGATCTCGACCATCGAGAGCGTAGAGTTCGCAAACGCCTTCCTGGGAGGCGATGCCCCGGTGGCGGAACTCGTCCAGCGCATCGAGGCGAGCGATCCGTTTCGCGGGCTGTGGCTGGGCGAAGGGCTCGGCCTGCACTTCGGGCTGCGCACGCTGAAACAGAACGAGCACCCCAAGAACCTCTTCACCGTGGGAGAAGGCGAGGCGATTCCGCAGCACCTGCTGCTGATGGCCCACGCCGGCATGGCGCTCGGCTTCGCGCGGCACCACCTGGACGCGATCGGGAAAAAGCCATCCCCTGGCGCCGTCTACGAAGCGACGCGCAAGACGGCGGAGTTGATCCAGGACAACGGCATCAGCGGCTTCTCCGGCATCTCCTACGAGGCCTGGGGCATGGTGACCACGTTCTTCTACCGCAAGCTCCTGGCCACGGTGCTGGAGTCCATGGAGAAGATCGACCCCGCGCGGGTTCCCTTCCTGTGGCACGGCGTCGGGCGGGCCTGCTACTTTCTGAACTTCATGCCGAGATGGAAGGATCCGTGGCCCGCGTTCCTGCTGATGGAAGAAATGGGCACCGAACCGGTGCGGCGCGCCAACCTCTTCGCCGGCCTCGCAGCGGCGATGGTGATGGTCAATATGAAGACTCCCCAAGTGCTGGAGTCGGTGCTGCGCGAGCGCATCGCCCGCCTTTCCAGCACGGACCAGGCGAGCTACGCCCAGGGCATCGCCTGCTCCATGGTGATGCGCGAGGACACCACCCCGGGCGACCAGACGTGCCGGAAACTCGTGGCCCACGTGCCTCCGCCGGACGTGGCAGAATTGTGGAAGTCTGTGATCGCGACGCCCGGAAGCCTCGCGCTTGAAACCATCCGGCCGCTGCTCCGCGGCCGTCAGCAGTTGGACAAGATCACGCGCTTCTGCCCGCTCGACGAAGTCCTGGCGGGGTAGCAGGCAGCGAGGGGTCGGCCGGGATGCGCGCGTGTCGGCCTTAGCGGAAATTCACGTTGCGTCCGAATAGGGCGGTGGCGCGAGCGAACGCGGCATCGAGGTTGGACGCGTTGAACCGGGTGACCGACGTCGCGCCGACGCTCAACCCGATTGAGCCGGTGGATGAGGATGCCGGCAGGCTGAGCAATACGGCCGGGGGAATCGTGAACTGCGCGGCCGATGCCTTCTCCACGCAAAAGAAAGCTACCGGCGGAGCCGTGGGATCGTTCGGATTCGACACGCCCCGGATGGTCACCAGCGAATTGGCATCGGCTCCCGACCAGGTCACGGTCATACCCTGGGCGCGCTGCACGTCGCCGGCGGAGAAGCGGTTCTCGAAGCGCGGAGGGGATGGAACGGCGACCGCGGTGTTCCACGCGCCGATGGCGTTCCCTCCCGGCACGGGTCCGCCGCCCGCCGAGGAGAGGGTGACCGTGCCGGGTTCCAGAAGAGAGGTGCTCGGCGACGGGCCCCCGGCCGGTTCCCGGTACGACGCGGTCCCCAAGCCGGCGCGGTAGCCGCTGCGATAACTCAGCGAGGCGGCGCCGGACGCTCCCGTGATCCGGATCGTGCCGGCATCCCGGTTGACGAACGGACTCAGCAGGGTGGGCCGGTCGAGCAGGACGTCGCTGCCCCCGCGCCACACGGTGCAGGCGCCGGGGCTGGAGATTTCCCGCACGGGCAGGCCGAGCAACTGGAGGTACGACAGGTCCACGAACGCGGCCGAGGCGGTGTCGGTACGGGTGACGACACCGGCATTCGGCGCGGTCACGCGTTCGAAGTCGCTGCGAATCAGGCCGGCCAGTCCGATGCGGATCCGGTTGTTCCGCTGCCCGGCCTGCACGTCGGACGCGGTGAGAAAGGCGGGGTCCGAACAGGTATCGGCGGCAGCCGAGACGGACATGGTCGTGAAATTCGAAACCGCGTTGCCGATCCGGACCGAGAGAGGGACAAAACACCCGTCGAGGCCGTCGGGGACGACAAACACGATCTGGTCGACGCCCGCGCAACAGCCGGAGCGTCCTCTGTAAGTGATGGCGGCCCGCTTGCCGCCGACGAGCACCTCGACGTCCAGAGGGAGGTCGGTGGGTTTGGGGGCATCGACGTCCGAGTTGCCGTCCGGTCCGAGGCCGGTGCCCCACAGGATTGCGTACTGGCCGGGCCTGGCGGGCGCGGTGAGCAGGTTCACGGGCACGTCGGTGTTGCTGTTGGCGTTCTGCACGATGGCCGGCCCGGTGCCACCCTGGTTGACGGTAAAGACGCCAGGGGTGCGGTCGGCGATGAGGATGGGCGCCGAAGCGCTCTGCCCGCCGTAGGACACCGTCAGGGTGGCGGCGCCGGGCGGGACGGCGGAGGGCACGATGCCGGCGAGTTGGTCCGGCACGCTCTGGCAGGCCACCACGTAGATCATCGGAACATCGTAGGAAGAATTGCCCGCGGCGATCTTCATGCTGGTGCCGTTCATGCTGGTGGCGATGGGGAACTTGTCGGCGAGTTTAATGCCGCACGCCCCCAACGGCCCGCTGCCCGGGGCAGCTTTTACGATGAACATGCCGCCGTGCGAGACGCCGCTATTGGGATAGCCCGGCGGAATCTGGCTGGCCGCGTTGGAGATCGACGATGGGTCGAGGCGCAGCGCCTGGGCATACGCCGAAATCCCGAGGAGCGTGAGGAGCAGAGTCTTGGTGCGCATCTAATGGCCCGCCGTGTAGGTATAGTCGTTGAAGTCCCAGGCGCCGCCCAGCGCGGTCCACAGCCGGACGTAGATCGTGTTCCCGTTGAGGGGCAAGTTGGCCACGGCCTGGCTGGTAGCCATTCCGGCGGTTTGTGAAAAGAGATCGAAGCCGCCGGCGGTGGTCCCGATATCGAGCCAGTACGCGGTGGCGCCGGTGCCCGAACTCCAGTTGAAGGTGACGTTCGCGCCGCTTAGCGTCGTCCC
>JAFDVU010000027.1 GCA_018268835.1 Acidobacteriota bacterium
GAGATCCTCGTGCCGGCGGCGACGCACAGCGCCACGTACGAGGTCCGGCAGAAGGACGCGCTCGATTGGCCGCTGGCCACCGCGAGCGTGGTCCTGACCATGAAGGGGACGGCCGTGGGCAGCGCCCGGGTGGTGATGGGCCACGTCGCACCCAAACCGTGGGAATCGGCCGATGCCGCCAAAGCGATCGCCGGCAAGACGGTGACCGCCGACCTGGCGGAAGCGGCCGGCAAAGCCGCCGTGGCGGACGCGCATCCGCTCAGCCAGAACGCCTACAAGGTGACCCTGGCGCGGGTGGCGGTGAAGCGCGCGCTGCTCGAAGCGGCGAAGAGGGCATAACCATGCCAGCCGAACGTCCCGGCCTGACCAAGGTCAGCATGAACCGCTGCGAGAAACTGCGCTGGAAAGGTCTGTTCATCGAAGCCGAGTGGGACCCTTCGGTCCAGCACTCCAATGAACGGGGCTTCTGGTGCCAGCACACCTGGAACTGTCTCGGACCCGACGGAAAGCTGGTCGACGAGTTCGAGTGCAGTCCGGGCCGCGACTGCTACGTCCAACTGTAGAACCCGAACCATGCAAAAAGGGCAGGCGCGCCGCGCCTGCCCTTTTCGATCGTTGGATGACGGTTGGGGTTCTCAGATTCCGAAATTGCGCCAGTTGGCGCGCTGCTGTTGAACCGCGGGAGAAGTGGGGGAGGGACGGCGTCCGCTGCGCTTTTCGGCGCGCGCCGCTTCAGCCTGAAGGCGCGCCGCGGTGTGCTCGCGCAGGTCCTGGTCGGTGAGTTCGTGGCTGCCGTCGAAGTTCTTTTCGATGTCCGCAGCGAGTTTGCTGGCGGAAAGGGTGGGGCCGTCCTGGAGGGCGACGTGGTGCCTGAGAAACAGGGATACGTCCACGCTGACCAGGCAGCGTTTGGCGGGATGCCCCTTTTCCACCACGTCAAAACGGTAGATCCGGGCATTCTGCTGCTGATCGAACCCCATGTAGCGGATGTCCATAGAGAATCCTCCTTGGATCCCCGTCCGAGATGGCGGGCCGGCCGCCGTAGTCCAGGTTACTCGGAGGTGAGAGGCTGCCCGCCGTCGGGACTGTCCGGCCCGGCGGATTCGGCCATTTCTTCCAGTTCGTTTTCAGGGGAAGCCAGCGGCTGCTCGCTGAGAGGCACCCGGATCTTGGCTCTGCGCCGGGCCTCTTTCTCCCGCTGTCTTTCCTGCCGCATCATTTCCTTCTGCCGCTTCTTAAATGTGTCCATAATGATTTGCTGCGTACAAACGCGGGCGGCGGACCTTCAACCCGCCGCCCGCGCCGGAGTTAGGTTACCAGCGCGGCTCGCGGCGCGGACGTCCGCCGCCGCCGCCGAATCCGCGGCCACCGCCGCCGCCGGAACTGGTCTTGGGCCGGGCCTCGTTGACCACCATCGCGCGGCCATTGAGTTCCTTGCCATTCAACCCGGCGATCGCCTGATCGGCGCTGCCGGCATCGCTCATTTCCACGAACGCAAAGCCGCGCGAACGGCCGGTGTCGCGATCCGTCACCATGTTCACGCGGTCCACGGAGCCAAAGCGCTCAAACATCGAACGCAATTCGGAGTCAGTCGCGGCAAAATCCAAATTGCCAACGAATATATTCTTCATCTCTGTCGATTCCTCTGATTCAGTCTGTCTTTCAATCGTGCGGGCTCGAAGCGGCAGATCGGAATCGGCCAAGTTCAGGCGGGACTTTCAAAAGGCAGTCCTACTTTAGCACATCCGGTGGTCCCATGCCCGGCATGCGCCGGCGCTTCCGGTGCTTCACAGATGTCGGGAGCCACAGCGCTCGCTCCCGGTTGCGGCTCCGTAAGTTCTTGAATCCCATAGGCTCCATGCGCGGGTGCGCCGGGTGGAGGGATGCGCCGCGGAAGCAATCCGCCTGTAACACACCTGGGGGATAATAGCCCAATGCGCAGAGTCCTGCTTCTGCTGTCTGTTTGGGCCCCCCTGTTGGCCCAGGTTGCACCCACCGGTTCCCTGGTGGGGGAGGTGCGGGACGCGTCGGGCGCCATCGTTTCCGATGCGCAGGCGACCGCCATCAACATCGGCACCCGCGCCTCCAGGACCACCCGCACCGGCGCGAATGGACGATTCGAGTTCACGCTGCTGCCGGTGGGCACCTACGAACTCGAGATTTCCGCTGCCGGTTTCGCGCGCTACCAGCAGGCCGGCATCCGCGTGGACGTGGGCACGGCGCCGGGCGTGAACGTACGTCTGGAGGTCAACTCGGCCAATGCGGCGGTCACGGTGACAGCCGACGCCGCCATGGTGACCACCGAGTCGGGCACGCTCGGGCAGGTGGTCCACCAGCGCTACATCCAGGACCTGCCGCTCAACGGGCGCAACGCAGCGACTTTGGTGTTCATGGTGCCCGGCACGGTGAACGGAGTCGGCACCACGACCGCGGGCTACGCCAATACCGACGAGACCATCGCGGTCTCGGTCAACGGGGCGCGCGGCAACGAGGTCAACTTCAAACTCGACGGCGCCACCCACATGGACAACGTGACCAATCTCAACGCGGTGTACCCGAGTCCCGACGCCATCGCCGAATTCAGCGTGCAGACCAGCAATTTCAGCGCACAGTACGGCAGCGCGTCCGGCGCGGTGGTGAGCATGGTCACGCGCTCCGGCACAAACGCGCTACACGGCAGCGTGTTCGACTACCTGCGCAACGACACGCTCAACGCGCGCAACTTCTTCGCCACGCGCCGCGGCACGCTCAAGCGCAATCAATACGGCGGCACGATCGGCGGACCGGTCCTGAAAAACCGCCTATTCTACTTCGGCAGCTACCAGGGGACGCCGATCCGGCAGACCACGTACAACAACGTCGCCTTCGTGCCGGACAAGCAACGCAGCGGGGACTTCACGAGCCAGTCCAAGAACATCCTCGATCCGGCGAACAACAACGTACCGTTTCCGAACAAAACCATCCCGGCGAACCGCATCCTGCCTATCGCCAACGCGATTCTCGCCAAAGTCCCCGGCGCCGGGACCAGTGGCGGCACCCTGATCTACGGCCGCCCCGCCAGTTCCGATCGCTTCCAGACGCTGGGCAAAGCCGACTACAACTCGACCCACCACATGCTCTCCGGCAGTTACTTCTACAACCGCTACAGCGATCCCGGATGGGACGGCGGCGGCACGCTGCTCACGGCGCAGATCGGTCAGAGGCAGACCACCAAGAGCGGAAAATTCCAGGACGTCTACACGGTCCGTCCCAACCTGCTCAACACGCTGGTGGTGTCCGCGCTGCGGCTGGCGTCTTACAACACGCGCACATCGCTCTTCAACATCACGGACTTCGGTCCGGTGAAGATCACGCTGCCGCCGCGCGAGTTCACCGAACTCGAACTCTCCGTGACCGGATCCGGCGGATGGGGCAGCGTCTCCAACTCGCCGCCGGGCGACTGGATCCGCGACACGGTGGAAGTTTCCGACAGCATCAGTTACACCCGCGGGCGCCACACGCTGGTTGCGGGCGTGGAGTTGATGCCGTTCACGCGCTTCGATTCGACCACGAACTACCAGCAGAGCGGTAATTTTGCGTTCTCCGGGCAGATCACCAACGTGGGGATCGCGGACCTGCTGCTCGGCAGGGTATCCACCTTCACGCAGAGCGCGGGCAAGTACAAGCGCACGCGCGGCAAGGAGATCAGCGCGTTCGTGGACGAGAAGTTCCGCGCAGCGTCCAGCCTGGTGATCAACCTTGGGGTGCGCTGGGATCCCTATCTGCCGTACCACGACAGCCTCGGGCAGGTGACCGGCTACCAGCCCGGCTATCACTCGCAACGATTCCCCAACGCGCCCGCGGGCATGATCTTCGCCGGCGATCCCGGCTATCCCGACGGTGGGATGTACAACGACTGGAACAACCTGGCGCCGCGCTTCGGTTTCGCCTGGAATCCGGTGCGGACGGGACATGCCGTGACCGTGCGCGGCGGGTACGGGCTGTTCTTCGTGCGCCCGTTTCCGCGGCTCTACAACAACTTCGTGCAGAACGCACCCTTCAGCCCGAGCGCGACATTGTTCGGTGTTGACATTATGGACCCGTACGGCTCGGCGGGCGTGAAGAACCCCTTCCCGCCGTTCGCGCCGGTGCCGCTGGGTCCGGACACGACGTTTGTAACTCCGACCGGCCTGACTTACTTCAAGGAAAACTGGGGCGTGGGTTATTCGCAGGCGTGGAATCTTACCATTGAACGGCAGATGACCAACGACCTTTTGCTTCGCGCGGCCTATGTGGGCAACAAGGGGACGCACTTACAGACCTTCCGCGAACGCAACGCGGCAGTGTACGGTCCGGGCGCGACGCTTGCAAACACGAATCAGCGGCGTCCGCTGGCGCCGGATTTCGCGTCCGTGACGGAAATGGTCTCCGACGGCAACTCGCACTATCATGCGCTCCAGGTCTCGGCGGAGAAGCGCTTCAGCCGCGGCTTCTCCGTGCTGGCGTACTACACGTTTTCGAAATCGATCGACGACGAGAGCATCAACGCACAGTTCACCCTTGCCAACCCGAACCCGTACGATCCCCGCTTCAATCGCGGACTAAGCGACTTCGACGTACCCCACGATTTCCGGATCACCGGCATTTACGACCTGCCGCGGTTCGGTTCGCACAGCCGCCTCTTGCGTGGCGTCCTCGGCGGGTGGACCGTGACCGAGATCCTGGACTGGCGGAGCGGGCTGCCGTTCAGCCTTTCCTCGGGGCGCGACAACTCCTTCAGCGGGATCGGACTCGACCGCGCCGACCTGCTGGGCAACCCGGCGCTGCCGGGCAACCGCCCGCGCGCCGACGTGATCCGCCACTACTTCGACCAGACCCTGGTTACAGCCAACGCGATCGGGACCTTTGGCGACGCGCCGCGGAATTTCCTGCGTGGACTGCGCTTCTTCAACCTGGATTCCGGCGTTCACAAGCAATTCCCGGTCACCGAGCGGTTGCTCGCCCAGGTGCGCGCTGAGTTCTTCAATACGCTGAACAACGTGAATCTGAATAATCCCGGAACGAACCAGAACTCGCCGGCGAGTTTCGGCATCATCACGGGCGCCGCCGCGCCGCGCATCGCGCAAGTCAGCCTCAGGCTCCAGTTCTGACGGGTGAGAGACGCCCGGTCTAAACTGGAAAGGTATGGTGCGCATTGCCGTACTGGCAATCTTCCCGCTTCTGGCGCTTCGCGCGCAGACGCCCTGCGACCAGACGCCGGCCTACTCGACCTGCGACCTGGTATTTCCGCTCAGCGACAAGGCCGCGACGGCGCACCCGGAGCCGTACAAATCGGTCGAACTGCGCGCGGAGTTCCGATCCCCGCGCCATCGCACCCTGGCCATCCCCGGATTCTGGGACGGCGGGCGCCGCATGGTGATCCGTTTTTCGCCGACCGAAGCCGGACAGTGGGATTATCGCCTGACCAGCAACGTTCCCGAGTTCGACGGCAAGACCGGGAGCCTGACCGCGGCGGCGTCGAGCGCGCCCGGTTTTATCCGAGCGGCCAACGTCCACCACTGGGCCTGGACCGAAAAGGACTCCGCCGGGCTCGACCGGGGCCACCTGTGGATGGGCGTAACCGAGTTGCGCTTCGGCTGGATGGACGAGGCCGCGTTCCGGGCCATGGCCGACGCGCGCGCGGCGGAGAAGTTCAATCACCTGCGCGGCTGGCTTACCAACGGCGCCGACGGCCTCTACAGCGGGCCGGATTCGCCCAACCTAGAGCAATTCCGCCGCCTCGATGAGCGCGTCCGCTATCTCAACTCCAAGGGCATCGTCGCCGACCTGATCCTGGCCGCCGGCAATAATACCATCACGCGGCTCTTTCCTTCCTGGGAACAGAGGCGGCGCTTCGTGCGCTATGTGGTGGCGCGCTACGGCCCCATGAACGTCACCTGGCAGGGCCTGGAATATTTCGAGGACGACGTGGACGCGCGCGCACTGCTCAAGGAACTGGGCGGGCTGCTCAAGGAGTTCGACGGCTACCAGCATCCGCGCACCACCGGGTCCAGGGTGACCTCGACGCCGCTGCTCGACGACGGCTGGGAGGATTTCGCGACGCACGGTTCTTCCGACGATCAGGTGGACTCCATCGAGCACCAGGTGTTCGGCGTCCCCTTCGTCAATACCAACGTCGCCGACACCGGCGATGCCGCAGCCTTCCGCCGGCGGCTGTGGAACGCGACCATGGACGGGCAGTATGTCACTTACTCCGGCAACGGCGCCAATGCCAAAGCCATGACCGTGTGGCATGACTTCTTCGACGACACCCGCTTTTGGGAGCTCGAACCTTACTTCGACGTGGACGGCGGACGGGCGCTTGCGCTCGAGGACGTGGAGTATGTGGTCTACATCGAGAAACCCGGTCCGCTGGAGTTGCTCGTGGAAAAGCACGGGTACGATATCTACTGGGTCGATCCGGCGACGGGCGAAGTTACGAAGGGCAAGTTCAAGGGCGATCATTTCACCGGCGAGCCTCCCAACCGCGCGCACGATTGGGTCCTGCACGTGGTGCGGGAAGGGCGGCTGGAGAGCATGAACAAGAGTTACTTTTTCTCCTCGCGGGATATCGCGCTGCAGGAGATCGAGTCCAACAGCCCCAAGGTGCCATTCACGCTGGTCCAGCCGAGCGAGGATATCCACGTGCGCGTGTCGCCGCCGTTCGCGGCGAAGTTGACGCGGGAGACGCGCGCCACGCGCTCGATGATGTACCTGTGGACCGGCGAGGTCGCCGCCGACGGGCAGGGTTTCCGCGTGCTCGCCAGCGGAGAGAAGGGGATCATGCGGCCGCTCGCCGGCGTGGCGAAAAAGTATCCCGCGACGATGCACCTCCGGTTGTACGGGATGAACGCCAACGGAAAGGTGTACGCGATCGACCGCGCGTTCAGCCTGTTGCCGTGACCCCGCTGATCCTGGCGGTAGACACGACGGGCGAGCACGGCAGCGTGGCGCTGCTGCGCGGCGGCGGGGTGATCGAGGAGGCCGGATTGCACTCGCCCTCCGGCTTCTCGACGATTCTCTACGGCGAACTGGAACGTCTCCTGGCGCGGCACGGGGTGAAGGCGGCGGACGTGGACTGCTTCGCCGCCGCGTCGGGACCGGGATCCTTCACCGGAGTGCGGGTGGGGCTGGCGTGTGTGAAGGGTCTGGCCGAGGCGACGGGGCGGCGGGCGGTGGCGGTATCCAACCTGGAGGCGCTGGCGCGCTGCGGAACGGCGCGGCTGCGCGGGGCGGTGATCGACGCTCGGCGCGGCGAGGTTTACGGCGCGGTTTACGATGGCGAGGGGCGGGTGGTGTCGCCGGAAGTGGTGGCGCCGCTGGCGGCGTGGCTCGAATCGCTGCCGGAGGGCGTCGAGGAGTTTGTCTCGGCGATGGAGTTGCCGGGGCGGCGGGTGACTCCGGCGCCGAGAGCGCTCGCCGGAGTCATCGCCTGGATTGCCGCGGGGCGCCTGGCGCGCGGCGAGGCGTTGGATCCGGCCGCGCTGGATGCCAATTACGTGCGGCGGTCCGACGCCGAGTTGTTCTGGAAAGAGTAAGACCGGCCGGAAGTCGCCGAATAGGGCACCGGCCTCGCGCGAGTTGCGCAACATTCGGCAACGAAGATGCCGCACGCCGCGTCGATGAAGGCAGAGGTCAAGCCGGCGCCGGTCTATGTCCGTAAACAGACTCCTGTTCTATTTCTGGATTCCCGCGGTGGTCCTGTTGGCGGGACCGCAGCCCTGGAAGGACAAGGCAATTGCGGATTGGACCGGCGAGGACACCCAACTGGTTCTCACCGATTCTCCCTGGAGCAAGAGCGTGCAACCGACCCTCGATGGGTCCGCGAGCAGTGGTCGGCGCCCATCGCGGGGACTGGGGCACGGCGGGGGCATCAACCTGGGCGGGATCGGAATCGGACTGCCCGGGATTGGCGGGATGGGACGGCGCGGCGGCGGTTATCCGGGCGGCGGATACCCCGGCGGGGGCTATCCGGGCGGCCCATCCGGCGACGGCAACGGCGGCGGTCCCCCCGATAGCGGACAGGCTCCGGTGCTGCACCTCCGCTGGGAGAGCGCCCTCCCGGTGCGCGCGGCGGAATTGAAGGCGCGCGAGGACGCGCCCACTCTGGACGAGAACCACTACGCCATCGCGGTCTATGGCGTCCCGGGGCGATTCCTGCCGGACACGCCGGAGCGGGCGGCCAAGGAACTCAAGAAACTGGCGGCGATCAAACGGGACGGCAAGCCGGACCTCAAGCCGTCCAGCGTGGAGGTGATTCCAAGGAACGACGGTACGGTGGTGGTCTACCTTTTCCCCCGCACCAGGGAGATCACGCGCCGCGACAAGCGCGTCGCTTTCGACGCCGAGATCGGCCGGCTGCGATTCTCGCAATCGTTCTTCATCGACGATATGGTTTTTCAGGGCAAAATGGAACTTTGATTCTTACGCGTGCGGTCGCTTGCGACCGAGAGGGGGCCGCGATGAAGATTCGTTCCATGATCCGGGTTGCCGCGCTGGCGGCGGGATCGCTCGCCGTGGCGCTGGCGCAGGTGGCGCCGCCGGCGTCTTATCTGGCGGACGTGATCGGGGAGTTGCGGAAGGATTGGCCGGCGAACCGCACCGTGAACATCGTCTTCCACGGCCACTCCGTTCCGGCGGGCTATTTCAAGACCCCGGAGGTGAGATCGCTCGAAGCGTATCCTCACCTGGTGCGGGCGGAACTGGCGCGGCGCTTTCCGCATGCAGTGGTCAACGTCATTGTCACGGCCAAGGGAGGCGAAGATTCGGTGCGCGGCGCGGCGCGCTTTGAAACCGACGTACTGGCGTGCCATCCCGACGTTGTACTGATCGATTACGCGCTCAACGACCGGCGCGCCGGACTGGACGCGGCGCGCGACGCCTGGTCGCGGATGATCCGGCTCGCGCAGGGGCGGGGCGTGAAGGTGATTCTGCTGACGCCGACGCCGGATGAATCGGCGCGGCTGGACGATCCGCGGGATCCGCTGGAGATGCACGCGGCGCAGATCCGCCGCCTGGCCGCGGAGTTCGGCGTGGGCCTGGCGGACAGCCTGGCCGCCTTCCGGCGGGCGTTGGATGCGACTCCGCTGTCGGATTTGATGGCCCAATCCAACCACCCCAACGCCGCCGGACATCGCCTGGTGGCGGCGGAGATTCTGAAGTATTTCGATGTCAGACAGGATTGAGAGGGCCGGCACCCCAAAGTACTAAAACTACGCCGGCGTCCCGGTACCTGAAAACCGCGGTAAAGACGATCCGGCGCAACATCCAGGGACGCAGGGCATTTGAGGTGAAGCTCAGCGGCGGCGGGCATTACAATTTCGTGAGTCAGGGAGACGTGGACAGCATCGTGGCCGCCATCGAACGCGCGTCCCGGTAGAGCGGCGGTAGCAGTACCAGGCCTGGATCATCCCACGCGGGTTGTTGATACGATGAACGCATGTGTCGCGGCATGGGATTGCTGCTGGGTGCCCTTCTTGGAGCGTGGATCACCGGGAGTTTCAGCGCGGGCGCGCAGTCTCCGGACACCGGCGCCACCGCGCAGCAGCACTATGACGCGGCCGCGCAACTGGCCCGGAAACGGGATGCGGCCTCCACGCGTCAGGCCATTGCGGAGTTCCATGAGGCGGCCGAGTTGTGGACTGCCGCGGACAACAAGGGGCGTGCCGCGGAGGCACTCGAATCCGCCGGCCGGCAAAGCTATTTCGCGGGGGACTACACGGCGGCGCAAGCGGATTTCGAGCGCGCCATCGCGTTCAGCCGCGAGGTGAAAGACGAGAAGGGCGAAGCCACGGCGCTCTACGGACTGGCCCGCGTCCACGTGGCTGCCGGAGACGCCGCGCGCGCCGCCGCCGCGGACGAGAAGGTCCTGGCGATGCGCCGGGAACTGAAAGACCGCGCCGGAGAAGGCGCCACGCTGCAGGATCTGGGCTGGGCCCACTTCCTGCTTGGGGATAACCAGAAATCATTTGAGTCTTACCGGGACGCGCTCGCTATCCGGCAGGAGTTGCATGACGATCTCGGCATCGGTCTGGCGCAATACGGCATCGGTTCGGTGTATTGGGCGTGGGGCGAGCCGGAGAAGGCGATCGAGGCGTACGAACACGCGCTCTCCTCTTACCGCTCCGCGAAACACGAAGCCGGCGTCGCCAATACGCTGAACAGCGCCGGTCTGGCCTATGCCGACATTGGCGACTACCCGAAGGCCATCGCGATGTACAGCGAGGCCCTGGCGATGTGGGAACGCCTCAAACAACCCGGCGGCGAGGTGCTGGCGCTCAATAACCTGGGTCTGGCGTACGCTGCGCTCCACGAGCCGGAACGCGCGATCGGCTATTACGATCGCGCCTTGAAACTCGCCGCCGGGCCGGACACCCGGCCGCGGTCGTATATTCTCCAGAATCTCGGAGACGCCAACGCCGGTTTGAAGCGCTACGCGAGCGCGCTCGAAGAGTATCGGCAGTCGCTGAAGTTGAAGCGCGATTCGGGCGACCGTTTCGGACAGGCCTACACGCTCACGCGCCTGGGTGAGGTGCAATCGGCGCTGGGCGATTCCACCGGGGCCATGGGTTCTCTCGAAGAAGCGCTGATGCTCCATCGCGTGGTCGGCGCGCGCGGCGGGGAGGCCGCCACGCTGGCGGCCATGGCTCGCGCAAACGTGCTGACGGGGAAACTGGACGAGGCGCGGAGCGAGATGCAGGCGGCGGCCGGCATCGTGGAGAGCCTGTTCGCCGGCCTTTCCAGCCGCGATCTGCGCACCACGTTCTTCGCCAACCGGCAGTCCTACTACGCGTTTTACATCGACCTGCTGATGCGCCTTCACAAGCTGCATCCGCAAGCGGGATACGACCGCGAGGCGCTCGAAGTGAGCGAACGCAGCCGCGCGCGCACCTTGATCGACAGCCTGGCCGAGGCCCACGCGCAGATCCGCGGCGCCGCCGGAGGGGCGTTGCAGCGGCGGGAACAGACGCTGCGCAACGAACTGCACGCCCGGGCGCAGCGGGTGGAATCGCTGGCCAGCGGGCACGCCTCCGACGCCGACCTGCGCCGCGCACGGACCGGTTTTGACGATGCGCTGCGGGAATACAACGAACTGGAGGCATCCATTCGCGAGGCCAATCCGCGCTACGCCGCGCTGGTTGAGCCGCGTCCGCTCGCCGTCGCCGACATTCAACAGCGCGTGCTCGACGGCGGAACGCTGCTGCTCGAATACGCGCTGGGAGACGAGCACAGCTACGCGTGGCTGGTCTCCAGGGACAGCGTCAGCGGCGCCGTACTGCCTCCGCGGGCGCGCATCGAGGCGCTGGCGCACACGCTGTATGAGGACCTCAACGCGCGCAACCGTAATGCGGCGGGTGAATCGATCGACCAGCAGCGGCTGCGCCTGCACGCGGCCGACGCCTCCTTCTACCGCACCGCGCGCCAACTCGCGGACGTGCTGCTGGGACCCTTCACGGCGCGGCTCGGGAGCAGGCGGCTGGTGGTGGTCGCCGACGGCGCGCTCAACTACGTGCCGTTCGCGGCGCTTCCGTCGCCGGCCACCGGCCGTCCGCTGGTGACGAGGAACGAGGTGGTCATGCTGCCTTCAGCGTCCACCATCGCGGTGTTGCGCGAGCGGCCCCCCGCGCAGGGCGTGCGGAATCGCACCGCCATCATCGCCGATCCGGTCTTCGACGCGGCCGACGCGCGTCTCTCCCGCGGTAGCGGGCGCCCCGGGTTGCTGGTATCCACCAAGTCGGCTCCGCGCGAGGCGGAATACACGCGCTTGCGGTTCTCAAAAACCGAAGCCGAGGGGATCGCTGCGCTGGAAGGCCGCGGCAGGGTGCGGATCTTCACGGATTTCGACGCCAATCGCAGCCTCTTTTTCAACGGCTCGCTGCGCGGCTACGGGACGCTGCACATCGCCAGCCACACCGTCATCGACAACGATCGCCCCGCGCTTTCGCGCATCGTGCTTTCGCGCGTGGACGCGTCCGGCAAGGCGCGCGACGGGTATCTGCGGCTATTCGAGATCTACAACCTGAATCTGGATGCAGACCTGGTGGTGCTCAGCGCCTGCCGTACGGCTCTTGGCCGTGAAGTGCGCGGCGAAGGCCTGGTCGGGTTGACGCGCGGCTTTCTCTACGCCGGAGCGTCGCGTGTGGTGGCCAGCCTGTGGAGCGTCCAGGACCAGGCGACCGCGGAGTTGATGCGCCGCTTCTACGGGAACCTCCTGAGGGGAGCGACGGCGGCGGCCGCATTGAGCGCCGCCGAACGCGAGATGGCGTCCGCGGAGCGTTGGTCGAATCCCTACTACTGGGCCGCGTTCACGCTGCAGGGCGATTGGAAATAGCATGCAGGGCACCGGAGCCAGAGAGCCGTGGCGCTTGACGCAGGAGGCGTTCGACCGGCTGCTGGAGATGCTTGCCGGCGACCGGCAGGTGGCCGCCGAGCGCTACGAAGCGATCCGCGCGCGGCTGATCCGGTTCTTCACCTGGGAACGCGCGCCGCTTCCGGAAGACCACGCCGACGAGACCATCAACCGCGTCGCCAAACGCTTGAGCGACGGGGAAGAGATCAAGGACGCGGGCGGGTATTTCTACGGCGTGGCGCGCATGGTGCTGCGGGAGGTGATGGCGGAGACTCAGCGGCGCGCCCGCGGCGCGGAAGAGTTCGAGCGGCATGAACGGCGCATGGCGGAGGCGGAACACGATCGCGATCAGAAGCAGGAGGCCATGGATTGCCTGAGTCGCTGCCTGGAACACGCCGGTCCCCGGGAGCGCTCCTTCATCGTGCGGTATTACCAGGGGGACAAGCGGAACCGCATCGAAAACCGGCGGCGCATGGCGGAAGAACTCGATCTGCCGTTGAACGCGCTGCGCAATCGCGCCCTGCGGCTGCGCGAAAAAATAGAGAATTGTGTCTTAAAATGCATAAACGCGAAACGTGCGTGATATTTCGGCCCGGACGGCCACTCATGAGTGAGTGCGAGAGATAGAACTTATTGCGATGGCAGCGGATCCCACCGACGAACAGTTAGTCCGATATCTGTTACACGAGTTGCCCGACGCGGAACGGCGCACGATACAGGAGTCCCTGTTCGCGGACCCCGCGCTGCTGGACCGCATGCAGGACGCGGAGAACGATCTGATCGACGCGTTGGTTCGCGGCGAACTGGCCGAGCCGGAGGCGGCGAAGGTCCGGGAGTTCGTGACGGCAACCGGGCAGCAGGCGCGGGTCCGTTTCGCCAGGGCGCTGGCCGATGCGGCCGCGGGGGGGGCCGGGCAGGCGGCCGCGGTGCGCGACGGGCGGCTTCGCTCGCGCTGGTTCTCTCCGATTGCGGCACTGGCGTTCGCCTGCGTGGTGCTGGCTGTCGCCACGACGGGCCTGTGGATGCGGAATCGGAGCCCGCGAGCGCCGGCGGTATCCGGGCGCGTTGCAACGCCGGGCGGCAGCGTGTTTGCGTTCGCCGTGCGCGCCGGCGCGGTCCGGGGCGGGGAAGGGCCCGTGCGCGTAAGACTCCCATCGGGGACGAGCGTGGCGCGGATCGATCTGGCGCTCGAGGGCGGTGCGGATTACACGAAATTCTCGGTTGCCCTCGCGACCGCGGCCGGCGGTCCGGTTTGGGGACAGTCCGGCGCACTCGTCAAAGGCGCCGATCGCGTTTCCCTGCTGGTTCCGGCGAATGTGCTGGCGCCGGGAGCCTACGAGGCCGCTCTCTCCGGCGGGTCTGGAAACGGTCCGCTGAAGATCGTGGATTACTACTATTTTCGCGTGGAGTGAGCCGGACGAAGCCTACCGGGACAGAGCCACGATGGCGTCGGCCAGGCTTCTCCGGTAGGACTGCCAGCCCTCGGCCAGGAACCCGGCGCCGGGCTCGGTCCGGCCCAGCGGGAACGAGGCCATGCGGCTTCGGATCAACTCCGTCGCGTGCGTGGCCGCCGGTGTCCCGGCCTTTTCCCGGGCGAGGCGCGCCAGGGTCAGCAGATACCGGTAGTCGGACAGGCCCGCCGCGTTGCGATAGAATCCGACCCACGGGACGAGCCTGCCGTCGGGCGTGGAATTCGCCCAGGCGTAATCGTCTTCCCGGCAGTCCAGGGCGTAGTACGGATCGCCCGCTACGATGTTCCAGTGCCAGGCCAGCCTGAACATCATGCCGTACTCCTTCGCCGCTTTGTACATATAGTTGCCGAAGGTCCAGCGGTTGCCCTGGTTGTAGAAGGCCCACGCGCCGCCTGCCCGGGTGAGTTGCTCCACGCCGGTGGCGTCGTGCAGATTCAGCGCCGCCACGGTGACCGCCCTTGCCAGTTCGAAGCGCGGGCCACTCTGTTCGTCAGCCGGGAGGCTGGTGGCCAGAGTGAAGGCCGGGACACCGCCGGGGAATGCATCGCGGTAGGCTCTGGCGTTGGCGATGGACTCCTGGAGCGCGCCGGCGTCCGGTTCGTCGCCCAGGTTCCAGTAGACCGGCAGCCATCCCTTCTGGCGGGCATGGCGATCGATCTCCGCATAGACGGCTTTGACGAACGCGGAGTAGTCGCTGAATCCCGCCTGCTTCATCGCGGCCAGATCGCGGCGGTATGGGTCGAGGCCGATGACGCCGGCGCCGTAGGAACTGACGGCTTTGAAGCCGTACTTTGCGGCCTCCTCCATCTCCCGGTCGGCCGCGACAAAGTCCAGTAACGGCGCGCCATTCCTGAATCCCCGATACGCGATGGAGGGAACTCCCGTGAACATGGTGAAGCCGGACGCGCGCAGCGCCGCCAGGCTCTTCGCCGTCAATTTTTCGTCGAACGCCCGCGCCGCCGGATCGTCACCGAACCAGGGGACGGAAATCGCGCCGCCAAACGGACCGGCCGGGATATCGACCGCATCGAGCGCGCCCTTGCGTACGGTGAATCGCACCGGCAGCGAAACTGCCGCGCCGTGTTCGGAGGTGAATCGCGCCTGGCCGGAGTAGATGCCGGGCGAAGCGCCGGGAGGCACCCGGACCGTCATCCAAAAGCGCCGGGTGACTCCCCGCGGAAGTCTCACCGTGTGGTTCGGCACGATCCACCGCGGGGCGATGGTGTAGACCGCTCCGTCTGTGGTCACCCTGGTCACGCGGTAGGACACGTAGCCGACGTCGATCGCGGACGGCGGAATCGTCCCGCCCGATCCTGTCAGTGCGCTTACTTCCAGGGTTCCCATGCCGAGGTCCTTGAGCGGCAGCACGGACATGGTCAGCGGGACATTCTCGCCGGCGAAGGCATCGGCCTCCAGCGAACCGCGGAGTTCGCCGGGCCGCGGCGCGTCGTTGTAATAGACGTCTTCCATGAAGTCGCGCTGGAAGACTACGTAGCCGCGGCCGGCGTCTTCGCCGCGCGGTTGCCCGGGCGCGCCGCCGGGTTCGTGCAGCACCCGCTTGAAGGCGTTATCGAAGTAGAATCGCCGCCTGGCCTTCACATGCTCGAGGAAGCGCGTTCCTTCGGCGGCCTTGTCCAGCGGAAAAATGACGATCGCCGACACGCTGTCGGCCCATCGTTCTCCCTGGAATTCGAGATCGATCCGGCCCTGCGTCACTTCGACATCGAAGACCTTGGCGGAGAAGTGCGCGGGGTCGTATTTATCGAACGTATCGTCCGAGGGAAGATCCTCCGTGTCCCAGAAGCGGAAGTATCGACGCAGGAACGCCGCGAAGTCCATGTGCTCGGACACCGCCACCTTGCCCTGTGCCTTGACGGTCCTGGTGCGATAGACCTGGTAATCGCCCCAGTAGGCGGATGGGCTGTCCAGATTCAGAAACACGCGGTACCGGCCATTGGGAACGTCCACCAGAAAGTGGCCGGACGTAATGCACAGGAAATCCTGGTAGAGCGGGTCGGGCTGCAGCGCGTCCATGGCCTGCCAGATGGCGGCGTGTTGCAGGCCATATCCGCGTCCGGGAGAATACTGCGTGGCGGGGGTGACCGGCGTGAAGCCATCCATCACGGGACTGGCGGCGGGGCCGAAATCGAAGGCCTGCAATCCGTCGAACGCAAAACCCCGCGCGGATGAGTCCCGTTCCAGCCGCAGGTTGTCGAGGAACAGCGGGCCGTTGTCGCCTACGTTGAACACCAGGCGGCGGATGCCGTCCAGGATCAGGCGCCGGCCGGGCTTCGACTTCTCGCCGACGTAGAGCTGTTGCAGGGGAATCGTCAAGGTACTCGCGCCGGGCGGTACGAGCGTCTGGTAGTTCACGCGGGTCCAATAATCCCGGGTGGCCGTATCGTTGATCTCGATGCCGAGCGGAATCGGCCGTGCTCCCGGCACAAACACGTTGGCGGCGAGTGAGTCGTACCCCTGCCAATTCTGCGGAGATCGCATTGCGGCGTAATCTTTATCGATGCGCAGCGCCCTGACGCCGCCGGTGGCGTGGGCCGTCACCACGACTCCGCCCTCGAACGGATTGCCGTCCTCGAACGAAGCGATGGTCTTCACCGGCGGTCCGGCGGAACTTCCCGCGGACGATTCCAGCGGGCTGCCGCAAGCGTAACAGCGGCCCCACCGCGGCAGATTGCGATAGCCGCAGCGCGGGCAGTGCACGGCGCCAGCAGTCAGCGGACCCGGCGCTTCAATCGGCCGCTCTTCCCGGTCCAACACGGGAGTCGCGGACAGCGGCGTGTCGGGAGCCACGCGCGCCATCGATACGTCGTCGATCCAAAGATACCCGGGCGCCGAGAGTGCGAAGGAGGGCCCGGCCTGTCCCTTCGCCACCACGTCCGCGACATAGGTAAGATGCGTCCAGCCGAAGTTGCCGCTCCGGTTCAGGGGAATGGATTTGCCGACGAACGTGAATTCGGGATCCGGGGCCGATGTTCCGGCGGCGATCTCCAGCCCGCGGATATAGGCCGAGATGCGGTAGCGCCCCGGGTCGAGATCCTTCAATTGCCAAAGGCGAATTCTGCCGGGCGAGATGCAGGTTAGAAGCGCGGAAGTATTTCCGGTGTGCGCCACGCTGCCCGCGTCGAAGGAACAGCCGCCCTCGTAGCGTCCGGACCAGCCGGGGAACATGAGTCCCGCGCGATCGCGCCCGTGGACGGTTTCAAACGACGGATCGGAGATCAGGTTGCCGCCGCCGGCGCGAGTGCAGGAGATGCCGGCGAACGCCAGGGCAGCGATCGGGAGCAGTGTGAGGGGGAGGGCCGTGGTCCGGCTTCGCATCCACTCCCGAGACTAACGCACCGTGGCGCGAGGCGTGCGGGTTGTACCATGGACGCATGTTCCATCCTGCCGAGGTTTCCCGCCGCGGATTGTTCGCCGCTGCCGGCGCCGCCGCCGCGGCCATTGCGAGTCCCGGCATCGCCGCGGCGCAGGCCGTGGGCGCCCGGCCCGCCGATCTTCCGGATCTCACCATCAAGGAGGTCCGCGTCTATCATCTCGATCTGAGCCGGGCCGGCGCCTCCGGCCGATCGCAACTGGCCGGCATCGTCACCCACGGCGGCATCGAGGGCAACTACACCCTGGGACAACGTTACTGGCACCCCAATTGGAGCAACCTGGGATGGCTCGAATACGCGAAGCCGGCGCTGCTCGGCAAGAGCGTCCTCGATCTTCCGGCGCTCACGTCGCAGTGGAAACCCGAGTTGCGCCGCCTCGGCCAGCTTTCGTACGCGTCGGCCATCGATAATTGCCTCTGGGACATTCTCGGCAAAGCCGTGAACCTGCCGGTGTATCGCATTCTCGGCGCTTACCGGGACAAGGTCAAAGCCTACGCGAGTTCGCAGCACCACGCCGCGATCGAGGACTTCGTCCGGGAGGTCCGGCAGGTGAAGGAACAAGGGTTCCCCGCCTACAAGATCCACCCGCCCTCTCCCGGCGGCGGTCACGATTACAAGTTGGACATCGAGGTCATCAAGGCTGTGCGCCAGGCGGCGGGCGATGAGTTCACGCTGCTGCACGACCCGGTGGGCGTCTACACCCGCGAAGAAGCCTTCAAAGTCGGCCGCGTGCTCCAGGACGAGAACTACGTCTGCTTCGAGGATCCGATTCCGACCGACGACATCGACGGACTCGTCCAACTCAACCAGGCGCTCGATATTCCGATTCACATCGGCGAGTTCCTCACTTCGCCCTATCACTATGCGGAGTACATCCGGCGCGGCGCCATGGACGTGGTGCGCTTCATCGTGGACAACGTGGGCGGCATCACGGGCGGGATGAAGATCGCGCGCCTGGCGGAGTTATTCGGGATGGAGTGCGCGCCGCACAACTGGGGCGAGGGGTTCGACCATGCCGTTCACTTCCACTGCGAACTGGCAATGCCCAACAACGTGTGGTTCGAGATGACCGTCCCGCAGGGGTCGAGCGACCGGCCTTACGTGAAGGACCGCTTTCGCGTGGCGCGCGACGGCTTCGTGCATGCGTCTTCCAAGCCCGGCCTCGGGCTCGAAATCGACCGGCCCGTGTTGGAGAAAGTCACCGTGAAGATCGATTCGTAAGAGTGCGATATATTCATCCTGTCGGAGATCGTCAACGTGATAATGAATCGACGTCATGCAGTGAAGGCCGTGGCCGCGGGGTTGCTCGCGGCGAGGTTGAGGCGAGGGGCGGCGGCCGCCGGGCAGTTCGTCTCCCCCATCGGCGGCAAGGTCGAGCCTATGGCCAGGGGAGCGTTCGAGCCAACGTGGGAATCGCTCCAGCAGTATCGAACGCCCGAGTGGTATCGCGATGCCAAGTTCGGCATCTGGGCTCACTGGGGTCCGCAGTGCCAGCCCGAGTACGGTGATTGGTATGCCCGCAGCATGTACATCGAAGGCAACGCGGACTACAAGTTTCACCTGGAACACTACGGCCATCCCTCGAAATTCGGCTTCAAGGACGTGATCCATCAGTGGAAAGCCGAGCGCTGGGATCCCGAGAAACTTGTCGGGCTCTACAAGCGAGCGGGCGCGCGATACTTCTGCGCCCTGGCCAACCACCACGACAATTTCGACAACTTCGACAGCAAACATCAGCCTTGGAACTCTGTCAGGATCGGTCCGAAGAAGGATCTGATCGGCGGATGGGCCCGTGCCGCCCGGAACCAGGGGCTGAAATTCGGAGTCAGCGTCCACGCTTCGCATGCGTGGATGTGGTACGAGGTGGCGCAGGGCGCCGACAAGAGCGGTCCCTTCGCCGGCGTGCCGTATGACGGCAAACTGACCAAGGCCGACGGCAAGGGTCAATGGTGGGACGGGCTGGACCCGCAGGACCTGTACGCACAGAATCATACTCCCGGCAAACTCACCAATACGGCCCGGCTTTGGGACTGGCCCACCGACGTGGGCGCCAGCGTTCCCGATGTGGCTTACTGCGAGCGCTTCTACAATCGCACGGCCGACCTGATCAACAAGTATCATCCGGACCTGGTGTACTACGACGACGATGCGCTGCCGCTCTACCCGATCAGCGACGCGGGGCTGCACCTGGCCGCCCACCTCTACAACAGCAACATGAAGTTGCACGGTGGCCGGTTGGAAGCCGTGCTCAACGGGAAGGGCCTCAAGGACCTGCAACGCAAGGCGATGGTCTGGGACATCGAGCGCGGGCAGAGCAACGCCATCGAACCCGAGCCCTGGCAGACCGATACCTGCATCGGCAACTGGCATTACGACCGACGCGTCTTCGAGCGGCACGGATACAAGACGGCGGCCACGGTGGTGCACACGCTGGCCGATGTGGTCAGCAAGAACGGGAACCTGCAACTGAGCGTGCCGGTGAAGGGCGACGGCACTTTGGACTCCGACGAACTCGCCATCGTCGAAGGCATCGGGCATTGGATGGCGATCAACGGCGAAGGGATCTATGCGACCCGCCCCTGGAAAGTGTTCGGCGAGGGGCCGGCGTCGGAGAGCGCACCGCTGCGCGCGCAAGGTTTCAACGAAGGCAAGGGCAAACCGGTTACCGCCGAGGACTTTCGTTTCACTACGCGGAAAAACATCCTCTATATGATTCAACTCGGCGTGCCGGCGCGGGAATTTCGCGTCACATCTCTCGGCAAAGCCGCGGGACTTCTGGACCGGCCCATCGAGGCGATCACGCTGGTCGGCTCAGACGAGAAGTTGCAGTGGAGCCTGGCCGAAGATGCTCTTACGCTGGCGGCGCCGCGGTCCGCGCCGTCGCCCGAAGCGCTGGTCTACAAGGTGACCCTCAAAAGCTAACGCCGTTCCGATCACCCGGCGGAGAGTTGCGGTTGACCGTCCGCGCGCTTCTTCCAGCGGTACGCCGCCAGAGAGTTCTTCCAGAAATACTTCTCCGCGGCGGCGCGGCCCTTGGTGTCAAAGTAGTCGCGCACGATTTTGACGATCAGCGGCAGGTTGTCCACCGCCCAGGCGTTGGGCCAGTCGCTGCCGAACACGAGTTTGTCCTCGCCGAAGGTGTCGAAGAAGAAATCGAGGACCGGTTTATACAGCGCGGGATCGGCCGAAGGTTTGCCGTCCAGGATGCGCATCACCTGGGAAACCTTGATATAAACCGTCGGGCGCCTGGCGAGTTCGCGAAGGTTCGCTTCCACCGCCGCGCGGGCGGCGCCTTGCAGCCGCGGCAGCAGCGAAGGAAGGTGATCCATGACGATGCGGAGGCCGGGCACCTTGTCGGTAAGACGGAGGATCGCTTCGATCAGGTCGGGCTGCGGGTTGGCGGTGTCCATCGTCAGTCCGGCCTGCTGCAAGAGTTCGATGCCTTCGATGAACGCTGGATTGTCGAGCTGGCGAACCAGGCTGTAGCCCCAGAGATTGCCGTAGCGGATGCCGAGAAACAGCTTGTTCCTGCGATAGCGATCGAGATACTCCTTGAACTCCGGCTTTTCAGGCTGGAGGTTGCCGACGGTGCCGACCATCATCGGCTCCTTCTCCTCGACCTCCAGCACCCAGAGGTTGTCTTCCACCCACGGGCTGGCTTCGATCTCGATCGCGGCCACGATGCCGAGCGGAGCGGCGAGTCTGCGATAGCGCGCCGGCAGCGCGGGTTCCGTGTTTCGATCGCCGCCGGAATAGGGCGCGCCCTGCGGCCTCGTCTGATCGAACAGGTGGATGTGGCAGTCGACGATCGGGATGGGCGATGTCTGCGCCGGCGCGGTGAGCGTCAGCGCAGCCGCGGAAGTGAGGAAGGCGCGTCGGGAAGAATCGCTCATATTGGTCAACGGTAGCACTGATGAACCGCGATGCAAGCCCGCGCCCGCGTCACCCGAGCGTCCGGCGGTGTGAGGGATTGTACTATGGGACGTGTTCCCTTGCAGGCCGGGAGTGATGAATTGACGAAGCTGGAAGGCATTTTCACGCCGCTGCTGGTTCCTCTGGATGAGCGCGGCCGGATCGACGAAGCGGAGTTGCGCCGATTCGTCGACTGGCTGATCAAGCGCGGCGTACACGGGCTGTACCCGAATGGTTCCACCGGCGAATTTACGCGCTTTACCGCCGAGGAGCGGCGCCGGATCGTACAGGTTGTGGCGGAGCAGGCGCGCGGCCGGGTACCGATCCTGGCGGGTGCGGCGGAAGCCAACGTCCAGGAGACGCTCGCCGCTTGCGAAGCATACGCCGGGATGGGTGCGCGCGCGGTCGCCATCGTGGCGCCGTTCTACTACAAGCTCAACGCGGAATCGGTGTACGCGTACTTCGCGGAGATCGCGCGGAACTCGCCCATCGATCTCACGCTCTATAACATTCCGATGTTCGCGAGCCCCATCGACGTGCCGACGATCCGGCGGCTGGCGTCGGAGTTCGGGCGCGTCATCGGCATCAAGGACTCGTCCGGGGACTTGGCGTTCATGATGCGGATGATCGCGCAGGTGCGGCCGTTGCGGCCCGACTTCTGCTTCCTCACCGGCTGGGAGGCCGTGCTTGTTCCCATGATGATGGTGGGGTGCGACGGCGGCACGCACGCCTCGAGCAACGCCGTGCCCGAGGTGACCCGCCGCATGTACGAACTGTGCCGCGCCGGCAATTACGCCGAAGCCATGACGTGGCAGTACCGCATCCTGGAGCTGTTCGATGCGATGCTGTATCCGTTCGAATTTCCCGACGGGTTCCGCGCCGCAGCCGAGTTGCGGGGCTTTCGTTTCGGGAGGAGCCGGCAACCGCAGACCGCCGCGCAACGCACCGATCGGGAAGCGCTCTCCACGGTTCTGCAGTGCATCCTGGCGGACTTCGCGCTGGTTAATCCGCCGGCGGCGGGATGCGCGCCGCGCACCGGCCAGATCCAGGCCGATAAACTCGAACAGATCGTCCAGCAGGTGATGCGGGAACTTAAGAAACGGGGTGTCGTCTGAGCGAAGCCCTGGCACTCATTGAAATCGGGGGGTGGTCGCCGGCCATGGTCGTGCTGGACGCCATGGAGAAGTGTGCCGGCGTGCGGGTGCTGCAGACGGAGTTGAACGACAGCCCGGGCGTCTGCATGAAGCTCTACGGAACGCTGGGCAATATCGAATCGGCGCGGCAGGCCGCCGAGGAAATCGCCGCGGGCATGCGGATGCCGATCATCGCCCACGTGATCCCGCACCCTTCCGACCCGGCGCGCGCGGCGTACGATGCCGCGCCGGATTTCAGTCCACTGATCGAACAACCCACAGTGCAGAGACCGGAGAATCGAATGAGCGAGCAGGCGAGTTTCGCGGTAGGCCTGATTGAGACCCAGGGCTTCACTGCCGTGTTTGAAGCGATCGATACCGCGCTGAAAACCGCGGCGGTGGAGGTCCTGGCGCGGGAAAAGCTGGGCGGCGGATACATCACGGTGCTCATCAAGGGCGATGTCGCGGCGGTGCGCGCGGCGGTGGACGCGGGCAAGGCGAAAGTGGAGGGCCTCGGGCGGCTGATCGCGGCACACGTCATTCCCAGCCCGAGCGAGGGAGTGTTGTCACTGCTCCCGAAATGAGTGGACCGGAGCGAAGCAGGCATCGATGAGCATGCGGCCGCGGCAACCGGAGAGACGCGAGTTCCTGCGTACCCTCGGCGGGTCCGCGCTGGCGCTTTCGTTCGTGGGCGCGGGGCGGACCGCCGGGGGCAAGCCGTTGCGCGGTGTGTTTCCGATCGGGCAGACGCCGGTGACGCCGGAGAACGAACTCGATCTGGAGTGCCTGCGGAACGAAGTCGGATTGTGCAATCGGCATCAGGTGCACGGCTTCGCCTGGCCGCAGATTGCCAGCGGATGGGACACGCTCTCGGAAAAGGAGCGGTTCGACGGAGCCGAGGCCATCCTGGCGGCGGGCAAGGGCGGTAGGACCGCGCTCGTGATCGGCGTGCAGGACAAGGACGGCAATCTGGAAAAATCCGTAGGCTACGCCAGACACGCCGCCCGCAACGGCGCGGACGCGATCATCTCGCTTCCTCCCGCGAAAGCCGGCGACAGCGCGATGATCGAGTATTACAGGGCCATCGGCAAGGCCACCGACCTTCCGCTGATCGTGCAAACGCAGGGCGAGACGAGCGTGGACCTGGTGGTGGCGATGTTCCAGCAGATTCCCACTATGAAGTGCGTGAAAGACGAAGCCGGCAATCCCCTGGCTCGGGTCACGCAACTCCGCGAGCGCACGGGCGACAGGTTGGCGGTGTTCTCCGGCAACGGCGTCCGCACCATGATCGACGAGATGCGGCTGGGCTTCGCGGGCCACTGCCCGATGACCGTCCTCTCCGATTTCTATGCGGCGGCATACGATCTCTGGCACGCCGGAAAGAAGCGTGAGGCCTTCGATATGTTCGGGCGCATCCAGGCGTTCAGCAGCATCACGGGCGCGCTGGGATACCTGATGGTGGTGCGCGGCGTCTTCAAGGAGGACACCAGGACGCGGGGCGGCAGGGGCGCCGCTGCCCCACTGGACGAGTCCGGCAAAAAGGCCGTGCGCGACGCCTGGGATGAGTTCATGAAACCCTATCTTCGCGGTTAGGCCTCACGCCGAACTGCGCGAGTATCCGCACTAACTGAACGAATATTCCCCTTGCGCGCGCCGGACAGGACTGGTATTCTCCTTCAAAATCGGAAATCCGGACTCCTTACTACGGAGGTGTTTTCGATGTCTAGATTCTTTAGGCCCCTAGCTGGCCTGGCGCCGATGCTGCTATTGCTCGGCGGTGCCCTGCGGGCACAAGTCACCACCGGGACGATTCTGGGGACCGTTCGTGACGCCTCGGGCGCGTCCGTCACACAAGCGGCCATCACGATAAAGGAAACATCCAAGGGGACCACCCAGGCCTACCAGACCGATGAGAACGGCGCGTACTACGCACCGTTTTTGAATCCCGGAACCTATGTGGTCTCGGTCGAGAAGGCAGGGTTTCGGAAACAGGCGAGCCAGCCCTTCGAACTCCAGGTGGACCAGAAGGCGCGCATCGATTTCACGATGCAGGTGGGCGACATCACGTCCAGCGTGGAAGTGACCGCGGCGGCGCCGTTGGTGCGGTCGGAGACGGCGGAGTTGGGGCAGGTGATCGCGGAAAGGGCCATCCGCGAACTGCCGCTGAACGGACGGAATTTCGCGCAGTTGGTATACCTGGCGCCCAATGTCACCACCGGTCAGCAGGGTGAGAACCTCTCCGGCGCGAGTTCGTTCAACCCTCGCGCGGCATCCAATTTCAACGCGCTGGGCAGTCAGGCCAACACCAATGCCTGGCTGGTGGATGGAATCGACAACAACGAGTACACGTTCAACACTGTGATCGTCCAGCCCTCGATCGAGTCGGTGCGCGAGTTCAAGGTGCTGACCGGCACCTTCTCCGCCGAGTTCGGCAGAGGCGCCGGCGTGGTCTCGGTCTCCACGAAATCGGGGAGCAACACGGTACACGGCAACGCGTTCGAATTCCTGCGCAACGATGTGCTGGACGCGCGCAACTACTATAACGCGCCGCCTCAGGCCAAGCCGCCGTACCGCCGCAACCAGTTTGGCGCGGTGCTGAGCGGACCGGTGTACGTGCCCAAGGTGTACAACGGCAAGAACAAGACGTTCTTCTTCATGGACTACTACGGGCTGCGCGAACGGAAGGGGCAGACCACGGTGAACACCGTGCCCACCGCCGACACGCGCACGGGCAATTTCGCGAACTTCACGGACACCACCGGCAAGCTGATCCCGGTCTACGATCCGCTGACGACGCGGCTCAATCCGAATTACGATTCAACCAGACCGGTAAGCACGTCCAACCCGCAGTACCTGCGCGATCCCTTTACGGGGAACGTGATTCCGGCGAACCGCATCAACCCGGTGGCCTTGAATGTGGCCGGCATTTATCCGCTGCCGCTGACGCCGGGCAACTTCAACAACTACACAATCAGCATCCCGCGAAGGACGGACGACGATGGGTTCACGACGCGGGTGGATCAGCAGATTTCCACGAAGGACTCGTTATTCTGGCGCTACAGCTTCGAGAAGTACCGGCTGAACGCCCCGCAAGGGCAGGCCAACTGCTGCCTGCCGACGCCGTCCGCCGCGGCGTCCAAGTACGATCTGGGACCGTACGTGGCGGGCACGCAGGTGACGGACCTGACGACGCAGGGGATGGCGCTCAACGAAGCCCACGTCTTCAGCCCGAGCCTGGTGAACGAGTTCCGCGCCGGTTACGCGCGGACGAATCCGTTCACGCGGCAATCGGACTTCGGACACCAGTCGGCGACTTCGCTGGGCATCCAGGGCGTCAACATTTCGCAATTCAGCTCCGGGCTTCCGGGCATCAACGTGACCGATCTTACGGGCTTGAGCGGCGGTCCCGGCTTTCTGCCGGCGAATCCGCGCGAGACACACTGGCAGGTGGAGGACGGCGTTTCGTTCACCGTCGGACGCCATCAACTGAAGGCCGGCTACCGGTATGTGCGGCGGATGACATCGACTTACACCGGACCTCCAGGAGGCGGACCGCGCGGCGATATCACGTTTGGCCGGAACTTCACCAACGATCCGGTGACCAACACGCAGGGCACGGGTCTGGCCACGCTGCTGCTGGGATATGTCAGCGGGGGCGGGGGACGCAGCATTCTGCTGGAGCCGTATTACACCACTAACCAGGACCATTCGCTTTACTTCCAGGACGACTGGAAGGTGTCCCCGAAACTCGTGCTGAATCTCGGCGTGCGTGACGACATCTTCATTCCCGATCGCGAAATCCGCAACCGCATCGTCAACTTCGACATGACCAACCTGCGGCTGGCGTACGCCGGGGAAGGCGGCATTTCCGACACCGCCGGAAAGCAGACGCGGATGGGCAATATCGGGCCGCGCATCGGGATGGCGTACGACGTCGGCGGCGACGGCAAGACCGTGATCCGGTCCGGGTACGCGATCACGTACTTCCCGGAAATGCCCTCGGGATCGAACATGCTCGGCGAACAGGTGCCGTACGTGGTCTCGCAGACGCCCTTCGGCAACATCCCGGTCAACCCGACCAACTGGACGTCGATCCCCACGATCAACAGCCCGTTTCCGGCGATCGCGGTGTTCAAGCCGCAGACCACGGCCGAACTGAACGCCAACCCCGTGGGCATCCTGGGGCATTCCTTCGCCAACCAGACGCCTTCGATGATGACCTGGAACTTCAACGTCGAGCGGCAACTCGGGTCCAGCATGGTGGCGGAGATTGCGTACGCGGGGAGCCACAGCATCCACCTGACCTACGGCTGGAACCCAAACGAAACGCAACCCGGCACCGGCACCGTGCAATCGCGGCGCCTGCTGCAGCCGCTGTCGAATATCAGCTCCTTCACGATCTTCGACCCACGGAACTCGTCGCTCTATCACGGCCTCTCGGCGAAGATCGAGAAGCGGTTTTCGTCCGGGCTGCAGTTCCTGGCCGCGTACACGTTCTCTAAGAACCTGGATTACGGCGGATCGGCGGCGAGCGGTGGCGGCTCGGTGGGAAATCCGCAGACCGTGACGAACCTGACGGCGGGCCGCGGGCCTTCGGGTTTCGACGTGAAGCACCGGTTCGTGGCAAGCTACCTGTACGAACTGCCGTTGGGACCGGGAAAACGCTGGGCAACCGGCGGACCGATGCGGTGGATCGCGGGCGGCTGGTCCTTCAGCGGGATCACCACGCTTTCCACGGGCAGGCCGTTTTCGGTGTCGCTGGCCACCGGTGTGAACAACGGCGCACCGAGTTGGCCCAACCGGATCGGTCCCGGGACCCTGAGCAATCCCGGTCCTTCGCGCTGGTTCAACCCGGCGGATTTCGCGGCGCCGCCGCCCAATACGTATGGCAACGTGGGACGCGGCGTGCTGTACGGACCGGGTCAGGCGAACCTGGACCTCTCGTTCGTGAAAAACAACCGGTGGCGAGAGCGTTATAACGTGCAGTTCCGGCTGGACACTTTCAACCTGACGAATACGCCATTCTTCGGGTTCCCGAACGCGGCCATCGGTTCGCCGACGGTGGGGCAGATTACTTCGACTAACGGAGATAACCGCGACTTACAATTCGCGCTTAAGGTCGAGTTCTAACCGCCAACCGCGCGGCCGGGCGCGCGGCGGCATCACGATCGAGGAAGGTGTGGACGATTCATGGGCATAGGGATCCGGTGCTTGCTCACCGCGATGCTGGCGGCCGCGCTCGCTCCCGCCGCATCGGTGTTTCCGGCGCGGCTGGATGACGCGAAAGCCGTGTATCTCTCCGACGCCGGGTTCGGAGCGAAAGGCGACGGGCTGGCGGACGATAGCGCAGCCATACAGGCGGCGATCGACAGGGCGGAGAATCGCACTCGCGAGGGCATTCTCTTCGTGCCTTCGGGACGCTACCGGCTGACGCGGACCATCTACGTGTGGCCGGGCGTGCGCGTGTTCGGCTTCGGCGCGACGCGGCCGGTGTTCGTGCTGGGTCCGAATACGCCGGGCTTTCAGAAGGGCGCCGGGGTCATGGTGATGTTCACGGGCGCGCGGCCGGGCGGAGGCGGCCGCGGATTCCGCATCCCGTTTCCGCCGGTGGGCAGCGTGCCTCCCAACGACGCGATCGCGGATGCGAATCCGGGGACGTTCTATTCCGCGATGAGCAATATCGATTTCGAGATCGGCGACGGCAACCCGGCGGCGATCGGAATCCGCTTTCACGCGGCGCAGCACGCATACCTGAGCCACATGGACTTCCACACGGGGACGGCGCTGGCGGCGCTTACCGAGATCGGCAACTACGCGCGGGACCTGAAGTTTTACGGCGGGCGCTACGGCATTCTCACGGACAAGCCGTCGCCGGCATGGCAGTTCACGCTGGCGGACTCGCTGTTCGAGGGGCAGCGTGAGGCGGCGATCCGCGAGCACGAGGCGGGACTGACGCTGATCCGGGACACGTTCCGCGACGTGCCGGTGGGGATCGATATCGACCCCGAGTATTACGACCAGCTTTGGGCAAAGGACTGCCGATTTGAGAACGTTTCGCGCGCAGCGGTGATGGTTGGCAACGAGAAGAGCCACCTGAACGAAATCGGCTTCGCGGACGCGGTGGCGAAGAACGTGCCGGTGTTTGCGCTCTTCCGCGAGAGCGGAAAGAAGGTGGCCGGCAAGGGTCCGGTCTACCGGGTGCGCAATCTGAACTACGGGCTGATCCTGCCCGGTCTCGGCGCTCCCGGAGTCCTCGGACTGCGCTACGACGCGGCGGCCTTGAGCGACCTCCCCAAGGCTTTGCCTCCCGCGATTCCGCCGCTGCCGCCGGCGACGGAGTGGATCAATGTGCGGACGCTCGGCGTCGCCGGAGACGGTACGACGGACGACACATCCGCGATACAGAAGGCGATCGACGGACATCGCGTACTGTACTTTCCGAGCGGCGTGTACCTGGTGAAAGATACGATTTCGCTGCGGCCGGAAACGGTGCTGATCGGACTGCATCCGCTGATGACGCGGCTCGATCTCGCGGAGGGCGCCGCTGGCTTCCAGGGAGCCGGCGCGCCGCGCGCGGTGATCTCCACGCCCGCCGGCGGAGCGAACCTGATGAGCGGGCTCGGCGTATTCACGGGCGGGACCAATCCGCGCGCGGTGGGTGTGCTGTGGCGGGCGGGCGAGGTGTCGCTGATGGAGGATGTCCGGCTGCTTGGCGGACACGGTAGCGGAGCAGCGAATCCGTACAACGCCAACCATACCGGCGATCCCGATCCGAGGAAGCGGTGGGACGGCCAGTATCCCAGTATCTGGGTGACCGATGGCGGCGGAGGAACCTTCGCCAATATCTGGACGCCGAATACCTTCGCGCAGGCCGGCTTCTACGTTTCGGACACGAAGACGCCCGGCCACGTTTACCAGATGTCGCTGGAGCACCACGTGCGCACCGAGTTGAAACTCGACCGGGTGGAGAACTGGGACCTGTACGCCCCGCAGACCGAGGAAGAGGCGGGCGAGAGCGCGGAATGTCTCTCCATGGAAATCAGCCGGTCGAAGAACATCACGATCGCGAATTATCACGCGTACCGGGTGACGCGGTCGCGCGCTCCGTTCGCGGCGGCGGTGCGGCTGTACCTGTCCGGGGACATTCATTTCCGCAATGTGCACGTGAACGCGGAGAGCGGATTTGCCACCTGCGACCAGAACGGCTGCGGAACGTTTCTGCGCGCCAGCAAATTTCCGTACGAGAACGCGATTCAGGACGTGACCCGTCACCTGGAGGTGCGGGAACGCGAATTCGCCGTGCTGGATGTGCCCTCGGGTCCGGCGCCGGCGCCGCCGGCTCCGGGGACTGCCGTGCGAAAGCTCGAAAGCGGTTTCTTTTCGATCAGCGGCGCCGCGGTGGATGCGGCGGGAAAGGTGTACTTCGTCGATCACTGGCAGCAACGGATCTACGGCTGGTCGGAGGCGGAGGGGTTGACGGTTGAGAGCGATCATCCGTTGGACCCGGTGAACCTGGCGTTCGACAGGTCCGGCAACCTGCTGGTGCTCTCCTCCGCCGGGGCGCAGGGCACGGTGTATAGTTTCCGCCCCGGGACGTCCGGCGGACAAATGACGGAACTTGCGCCCCAGGAAACGAAGGCGCGTCCGGGAGCGCGCGTGATCCTTCCGGTGAATTATTGGAACAACGGGGAATTCGCGAATCAGCTCGACTTCGCGACCATGACCTACACGACACTGGGCGAGATGTTTCGCCGCGATGTGGCGGCGCCCAGGGCGAAGCAGTACGTTTCGCCGGACGGGAGCGTGTTCCTGCCGGCGGCACGGGTATTCCAGCAGGGCCCGCCGGATTACACGGGCTGGCGATTCTCGGATAGTCTGGATGCGCACGGGTTCGTGATCGCGGCGCCGGGCGAGCGCGTCTATGTGAGCAACGAATCGGAGGACCTCACTTACCGGGCGCGGGTGAAGGCGGATGGGTCGTTGAGCGATCTGGAGCCGTTCGCGCCGCGCGGCGGCGAGTGCGTCGCGGTGGACCGGAGGGGCAACGTGTACGTGGCCAACGGCCAGATCTTCGTCTACGACCCGGCGGGCAAGGAGATCGGACGGATCGATGTGCCGGAGCGTCCGATCGACATCGTGTTCGGTGGAGCGGACCATCGCACGCTGTTCATCCTCGGGCACCACGCGCTGTTCGCGGCGCGGGAATTCCGTGTAGACTGAATTCCGTTCTCAGGAGGCACTCGTGACGAATTGGACGCGAAGAGGATTCCTCGGATCGCTCCCGGCAGCGGCAGCCACGTTGCCGCTGGCCGCTCAGCAGAGCGGGCGGCGCCCGGCAATGAAGATCACCGACCTGCGGTGCGCCGTGATCGGGCGGAACCCGGTGGTGCGCATTGTGACGGATCAGGGCATCTCCGGCTACGGGCAGGCCGAGTCCACGAAACCGTATCTCAAGCCGATGGTGCTGTTCTACCGGGACTATCTTCTGGGCGAAGACCCGACGGACGTGGGCCGGGTCATGATGAAGATCCGCCGCATGGGCGCCTTCAAGCCCTGGGGTTCGGCCGTGAGCGCCATCGAGATCGCACTCTGGGACATCGCCGGGCAGGCGGCCGGAGTGCCGGTTTACAAGCTGCTGGGCGGCAAAATCCGCGACCGCGTGCGCGCGTACAATGGCGGCGTCCGCTTTCCGATGACGGGCCAGACGCCGCAGGATTACGCCGAGAACATGGCGAAGATGAAGGAGTCCAAAGAGGGCTTCACGCTCATCAAGCAGGCGGTGGGGTTTCACAATCCTGCCATGATGCGCGCCATACCCAACGGTTGGTATGACGAGCCGCGAAGCGGCCCGCCGCATGCGGACCGCGGTCTGCTGACCGAGCGCGGACTGGCGCACATCGTCTCCTGCGTCGAAGCCATGAAGAAAGTGCTGGGCAGCGAAATCGGCCTCGCCTTGGACTGCGGCCCCGGCTGGACGGTGAAGGACGCGATCACGTTCGCCCGAGCGCTCGAGCCGCTGCATATTACCTGGCTCGAAGACCTCATCACGGGCGACTACACGCCATACCCCAACGCCGAACTCTTCCGGGAAGTGACGCAGAGTACGTCGCTCCCGATCCATACCGGAGAACAGATCTACCTTCGGGAGAACTTCAAGGACCTGATTGAGAAGCAGGCCGTCAACGTGATCGGGCCCGACCCGGAAGATGTCGGCGGTCTGGCGGAATTGAAGTGGATCGCGGAATATGCCGACCTGCACGGTATCCTGGTCGCGCCGCACGGCATCTTCGACGGCTTGATCGGGCTGGCCGCGCACGTGCACCTGGCGGCCGCTCTACCGCAAAACTACATCGCTTTCGAGTATCCGGTGGGCCAGCCCGAGTGGTGGTACGACATTGTCGAGGGGCTCCCGAACCCGACCATGAAGCAAGGCTTCATCGATGTCTGGGACCGGCCGGGACTGGGTGTGACGTTCCGCGTGCAGGCGGCCAGGGCGCGCCTTGCGGAAGAGGATCGCGGGTTCTTCGATTGAGAACCCGCGCCGGGCCGTGGCGGCACGCGTGTAAAAGAATTTCCCGCGAGGCACGCATCGGAGTTATGTTTGAGCAGAGCGGTATCACTGAGTCCATACCGGAGCGGATATTATGAAGACGCTGCTTTCCATCCTCGGGATCGCGTGCGCGTTGTCAGCGCCATTCTCTGGCTTCGCCCAGATCAGGCAAAGCAAGGAACAGATCCTGTTTTATACGTCCAACTGGAAAGGGGAACGCTTCCCCGACGGCCGTCCCAAAGTGCCGGACAGCCTGCTCACGAGGGCGCTGGATGTTTCCATCGAGGACGTCTGGAGCTACCTGCGGGAGAAGGGGTACAACAATCAGTTCGAAGGCGGCTGGCAGGCTCTTCATATCGACAAGCCGTTCAGCGGGCGGGCGCTCACCGCTCAGTTCATGCCGGGCAGGCCCGACATGACCGCCGCGGTGGCGGCCGAGGGCAAAGCCGAGGGACGTGTCAGCGGCACGAACAGTTGGGTGATCGCCGAGTTGCGGATGGGCGACACGATGATTGTGGACGGCTACGGAAAGATCGTCGAAGGCACGATCATCGGCTCGAACCTGGGCAGCGCCATCGCGGCGCACACACACTCCGGCTTCATCTTCGACGCCGGAATCCGCGACGCGGAGGAGAACCGCGAGATCGCCGGCCTCAACGGCTTCTACCGGGCCTACGATCCTTCGGCGTGGGCGCAGATGCAACTCACCGGCATCAACGTACCGGTCCGGATCGGCCGCGCGGTGGTGCTGCCGGGCGATCTGGTGCTGGCCAAACGGGACGGCGTGATCTTCATCCCCGCGGCGCTGGCCGCCGATGCCATCGCGAAGGCGGAGTTCGAGAATCTCAAGGACGCCTTCAATTTCGAATTGAATCGCGAAGGGAAGAACGGCGCGGAATTCGAGGGCGGCTGGAACGCCCAAAAGTACGCCGGCCTGGGCAAATGGATTGACGCGCACCCGGACAAACTGAAGATGACCCGCGCCGAATTCGACGCTCTCGTGACGCAGAGCCTGGCGCCGCGGCCTGGCCGCGGCCCGCGCGTTCCATAGTCCTTCATTCGGGGGTAAGGCGAGGCTTGGCGTGCCGCGGTCCGGGGCTTACTCCGCGCACTGGGGCTTGACCGGCCGCGACGTGTGCGCCTTGAGCCAGGCCTCGGTCAGGGCTTTCACGCGCACGAAGCTCTCGGAATTGACGCGTTCAGGCTCCTTCTTCGGCAGGTAGGCGAGTTCGCTGAGCGTGGCCAGCGCGCGGTCACCACCGGGCGGATGAGTGCGGAAGAAACTGGCGGTCGCGGAATGGTCGGCCTGCCCGGCCATGCGGTCGTAGAAGCGCACAAAGCCGCGCGGATCGTAACCGGCGTGCCAGAGGTATTGCGTACCGAGTTGTCCGGCTTCCGCCTCGGTTTCCCGGTTCACCCCGAGCAGCGCCAGGTTGAGGTGGACGCCCAGCCCCAGGTAATCGTGCGCCGCGCTGCGCGCCTCCCCCACCGCGCCGCCGGTGAACGCGTCGGCGGCCATGGAGATGCCCTGGAACAGCATGCGCTGCACGCTGCCGGTGGGCTTGGTGAGCCGGTCGCCGTGGCGCGCGGCGATGTGGGCGATCTCGTGCGCCAGCACTCCGGCGAGTTCGGATTCGTTGTCGGCGTTGGCGATCAGCCCGGCATCCACCAGCAGCCGTCCGCCGGGCAATCCGAAGGCGTTGATTTCGGCCGTGGCGAGCACCTCGGGACGCACCGGCACGCGCAGATCGCTGGCCGCCGCGACGCGCCCGGCCACTTCGGCGATGTACGCCTCGATGGGCCGCGAATCGAGGTCCGGCGGCAACATTCGCCACGCACGCAACTCGTTGACGGCGTCTTCGCCCAGTTTCACATCGCCTTCCTGTCCTTGGCCGAGCTTGCGATACCCGATGTCGTCGATATCGCCCCAGTGCCGCACGCGCGCATGTCCGGCGGCAATGGCGGCGGCGATCTGCTGCTTGCGCGCCGGCCACTGGGCCAGGATGTCGAGCTTGCTCAACTGGTGATCGTACATGACCGGGATCGCCATGGCGCGCTCGGTATGGGACTGGCTCAGTTCGATCTGGTTGCGCGTGAGCCGGCAATGCAGCAGCGCGCGGCGCTTCGCCATCGCGGCGTCGTCGGTGGACGCGGAGGCGTTGAGAGCGGCCAACTGCCGGTGGATGTCGTCGGCTTCCGCCTGCAGGCGCTTCTTCTCGGCGTCGAGGCCGTCCATGTCCTCCTTGCGCCGTACTTCGATCCGCTGGCGAAAATCGTCGATGCTCTTGGCCGGCAGATTGAGCCCGGGCGCGAGTTCCACCAGTTCCAGGTAGCTCTTCTTGAGCAGCGTATCCAGCGAAGGCGCGGCGGTCTGCGCCGCCGCACAGAGCGACAGCAGGGCGATAGCGGCGGGTTTCCTCATGACCGGTCCGTCCCCAGGGACTATGCTGGAGTGTACCCCACCTGCGGGAGGAACGGCTATGACGAGACGGACATTGCTGGCGATGGGAGCGGGCGCGGCCCTGGCGCGCGCCGCCGCAACGAGGGTGCGGCTGGGCGGCCCGATTTTCCTGCGCTCCGATGACCCGGCCGAACTGGCGCGCGAGCACCGCCGTCTGGGCTACAGCGCGGCCTACTGTCCGGCTATGGCGGATCTGAAGGACGCCGTGCGTCTGCGCGCCATCGAGGCGGCTTTCGCCAAAGAGAACGTGGTCATCTCCGAAGTCGGCGCGTGGAAGAATATGCTCGATCCCGACCCCGCGAAGCGCAAGGCGAATCTCGACTACGTCACCGAACGCTGTGCGCTTGCCGAAGGCATCGGCTCGCGCTGCTGCGTGGATATCGCGGGCAGCTATAACCCTGATTACTGGTACGGGATGAATCCGAAGAACCTTTCGCGCGAGTTCCTCGACGCCACGGTCGAGAACTGCCGCCACGTGCTCGACGCGGTAAAGCCGAGGCGCACGAAGTTCACCATCGAGATGATGCCCTGGAGCCTGCCCGACGGTCCCGACGCGTATCTGGAAATGATTCGCGCCGTGGCGCGTCCGGCGTTCGCCGTGCACCTGGACGTGTGCAACGTGATCAACAGCCCGAAGCGGTTCTACGAGAGCGGCGAGGTGATCCGCGAGTGCTTCCGCAAACTGGGCCGGTGGATCGTCTCCTGCCACGCCAAGGACCTGGCATGGGTGCCGGAATACAACGTGCATTTCGCCGAGGTCGTGCCCGGGCGCGGCCAGGTGGATTACCGCGCGTACCTGGGCGAACTCGCGCGGCTGCCGCAGGACGCGCCTCTGATGCTGGAGCACCTCAAGAGCGCCGCCGAATACGACGAAGGCCGCGCCTACATACAGAAGACGGCGGCGGCGATCGGGGTCGAATTCGCGTAGCCGCGCGGCAGGTTGGCACGCTCGGATCGTTACCTGGAACCTGGTTTCGGAATTACGCTCTCGCATCGGAATACCGCTTGCCAACGCGAGCGCCCAGCCCCAAATACGTGACCGAACTTCTGAAGCGGGCCACTTGGCAGCCCGTAGCAAAAGTCGCTCCCTTACGGTCGCGGCTCCGTAACTAGCTGAAACTGCAGAGCCGCGCACGTTAGTAAGCGGTGTTTTTTAGTGCGTCATGGAATAGACCACGTAGTTGACGCCGATGCGGATGCCTAGAGCGGAGAACTGCTGCGGGTATGCGGGATTATCGGCGTGCTCCCAGGAGTCGCCCAGGTCCATGTTGTGGCAGATGGCGACCATCAGCCGTCCCTTGTCGTCGTAGATGCCGCGCCAGGTGGCTTTGTATCCGTCTTTCTCGTAGGTACGCCCGCTGCGGATGTACTGCGCGCCCGGGACCTGGTAGCGTCCGTCGAGATCGTAGATGGTGTGGAAGATCGGGTCCTTATCATCGAGGTCCACGATTTCGCGGTCCGGGAAGACGCGGGTCATGCTGGCCAGGAAGACGCTGTATTCCTGGGTACCGTGGAAGTCGTCGCACATGAAGAAGCCGCCGCGGAGGAGAAACTCGCGCAGGGCTTTGGCCTGTTCGTCGGTGAGGTTCCAGTGACCGACTTCCACGGCGTAGAGGAACGGCCAGTCGTAGGCGTCGCCCCAGTCGAGGTTGATCGGCTCCTCGGCGCTGCGCGTGCTCACGCGGGTGAGACGGCGCATGGCGGCGGAGAAGTGCCGGTCGCTGCGCGGGTAATCGGTGGTCCAACTCGAGCGGCCTTCGCGCCAGTCGCCGCCGAAGCGGCGTCCCCATCCGCGTCCGCCGTAGCCGTAAAAGGCCGGAGGGTACATGAGGCGGGCGAAGGTCCACTCGGCTTTGTCGCGGTAATCGGGGGGAAGGGGGAAGGTGTTGTATTCGTTGCCGGGGTACTCGCGGAAGGGATGTTGCGCGTAAAGGATGCCCAGGAACACCAGGATCCCGGTGAGGAGGCGGCGCCAGTGACGTGCGGAGCGCATCGCGTCTTCCGTGAGCATATCACCGAAGACGGACGCGGCGGAGCGATTGTTACCGGTCGGGGCCGGGTTCGGGTTGCGGTTTGGGCGGGGGAGGCGCCACGGCGGCGCTGTTGCCGTGGTTGGGGCCGAGGCCGAGGGCGATCAGCGAGAGCGAGTTGATCTTGCCGCTGGCATCGATATGCTGGTCCGTCTGGAAACGCTTGAGGGCATCGGCCGAGGACTGACCCCACGTGCCGGTAGCCGCGTCCGGACTCAGGTAGCCGCGGGAGACCAGCGCGCTCTGAATTTCCTTGTAGCGCTCCGCGCTGGGAGCGGTCTGTCGATTGCGCCACGTGGTGGCGGGCTTGCGTGCCGTACGGCGGTTGCGCGAGGAGGCGGTGGAGGATCCCTTCTTCGTGGCAGTGGACTTGTGCGCGGATACCGGGGCGGATTTCCGCACCGCCGCGGAGGCGCTCTTTTTGGCCGGTGCGGTCTTTTTCGCTGGAGCCTTGGCGGCAGTCCGGGCCGGCGTCCTGGAGGCCGTGCTCTTGTGCGTCTGCGCGTTGGCCGCGGCGAGCCACACCAGCGCCGCGGCCGTGGCGGCGGTCAGAATTCTCCTCATGGGCAAGTTTCTATTTTATCAGCGGGCAGGCGGGACGGTGAATGCGAAAAAAGGGCGGCCGTGGAAGACGGCCGCCCGAAGAGGAGATGGAAATGGAAGTGAACTAGTGATTGGTCGGCAGTGTGCCGGCGAGGTAGGCTCCCTGCCAATCGGTACTGCGCACGTTGGCGCGCCGCAGAACCTTTACCTGGACCGCGTCGCCGGGCTTCAGGGTCTGCTGGATGCGCTTGAGGTCGGCCGTGTTGGTCACCGGCATGCGGTTCACCGCGGTGATGACGTCGCCGGGCAACAGTTGGATGTCGTCGGCGAAGGAGCCGGGATCGACCGCAACCACCTGGACGCCCTTCTCCTTGAGGCCGAGGTTGTCCAGCATGGAGGAGGTGAGATCCTTCACCTGCATGCCGAAGCTGACGGTAGTGCCTTCACCCTGTCCGGACGGCGCGGCGCTGTCCTTGCCGTACGTCTCCGGGAAGATCTGTGAGAGGTCGCCCACCACGATCTTCATTTCCCGCGGTCTGCCGTCGCGCACCACGGTTACATTGAGCGCGTTGCCGACCGGAGTCTGCGTCACGCTATCGACGAGCTGATTGCCGTCCTGAACCGGTTTGCCGTTGATGGCGGTGATGACGTCGCCTTCCTTGAGGCCGGCCTTTTCACTGGGCCCGCCCGGGACCACCTGCTCGATGAACACGCCCTGCTTGACGCCGGCGACCTTCAGGTTGGCCTGCGAGCGGTCGGTGTCGCTGGGAGTGAAACGAACCCCGATGCTGCCGCGCACGACCTTGCCGGTGCGGATGATATCGTTATAAACCTTGACCGCGGTGTTGATCGGGAGGGCGAAGCCGATGCCCTGGTAACCGCCTGAGCGCGAGGCGATGGCGGTGTTGATCCCGATGACCTCGCCGCGAATGTTGAGCAGCGGACCGCCCGAATTGCCCGGGTTGATGGCGGCGTCGGTCTGCAGGAAGTGCTGGAACTGCATCGTCGGATCGATATCGCGCGATTTGGCGCTGATGATACCGGCGGTGACGGTGGCCTGGTAGCCGAACGGAGAGCCGATCGCGACCGCCCAATCGCCCACCTGCACGGCGTCGGAGTTGCCGATTTTGGCGGCGGCGAGATCGCGCTTGCCTTCCACGCGGATCACGGCCAGATCGGTGGGCACATCCACACCCACCACCTTGGCGTCGTACTCGGTGCTATCGCCGTTGAACTTCACCTTGATGATGTCGGCCTTATCCACCACGTGGTTGTTGGTCAGGATGTAGCCGGCCTTATCCACGACCACGCCCGAGCCGAGCGCGGAACTCTTCCGGCCGCCGCCGCCATCCGGGGAAGCGAAGGGGTTGCCGCCGAAGAAGCGGAACAGAAAATCGTTGGGATCATCGCCCTGATCGCCCTGATCGCCGTCATCGGGCTGTTGCTGCTGGAAGCGGCGCATGTTGTTGCGCGAACGGGACGGGGCTTTTGGCAGATAGGTGGTGGAAATGTTGACCACGCTCGGTTCCATCTGCTTGGCGATCTGGCTGAAGGAATTCGACAACTCGACCGGGTTGGGGATGACCAGGGGAGTGGCGCCGGGGGCGGCTACCGCACGATCGTCGTACGCAGCCTTGACGCCCTGATTGATCAGGGTGCCAATCACAATCCCAACGCTCAACGTGAACAGGACCATGGTGAATGCAAGCACCTTCTGAGTGCGCATTTTTTCAAAGAGACTCACTTTACCTTCTCCTTCGAATGCGTGCCGGATTCGTTCCCGGCAGCGCCTTCTCGACTACTACGATGGATGTAAATTCGTTTGGAAGGGTTTCAACTCTACCAGCAAGACACCGGCCAAAATCAAAACCGCTCCCCCTGCCGCACGGCCCGACAGGCTTTCACCGAGGATGAGAAAACTCGTAACCCAGGCGAAGACCGGCTCCAGAGCATAGATCAGGGCGGTCCGAGTGGAACTCGTGTACCGCTGCGCCCAGGCCTGTACGGTAAACGCCAGGGCCGTGCACAGCAATCCAGTGATCAGTATCGCCCAGAAAACCAGCGGCTGCCAGTCCAGACGAACCGGCTCCACCCACCAGAACAGCATCAGGGCGCTGAGGGCGGACGCGCTGACCTGCGCGACACTGAGCAACTCGAATCCCATCGACTCGGAAAAATGTCCCAAGGTCACGATGTGCGCCGCGAACGCTGCCGCTCCCAGAAGCGTCAGCAGATCGCCGCGGCGGATGGAACCGAATGGGCCTTCTAATGTCAGTAGTCCCATCCCAACCGTGGCCACCAGGATCCCAACCAGCTCCGAAAAGCGGGGCCTGTTCTTGTAGACGATAGCGGCGAAAAAAGGTACCAAAACTGTTGTCAATCCCGTAATGAATGCCGATTTTGTCGGCGTAGTGTATTGAAGTCCAACAGTCTGGAAGAAATAACCCAGGAAAAGGAAGACCCCGGTCAGCGCGCCGCCTCCCAGCATCCCCCGGGTGATGGGGGCGCGCAGCGCCGAACGGAACAGGACCAGCAGCGCCACCGCGGCCACGCCGAAACGCAGCGCGATGAACAATACAGCCGAGACATGGACCAGGGCCGCCTTGACCAGCACGAACGTGCAGCCCCACACCAGGGTATTGGCCGCCAGCGCGGCCTCGGCGCGGCCGCGGCTCACTTCCCGTTCCCGTCCGATCCGTTGCGCAGCATGAGCAGCAGCGTGAGGAAAATCCGCTTCAGGCCGAGGTCGCGGCCGTCGGGACTGAACCATTCCTGCGTGGTGTGGGCGCCGCCGCCGATCCCGCCGGCTCCCAGAGCAACCGCCGGCAGCCCCATCGAAAGGGGAATATTGGCGTCGGTGGAGGACGTATCCATTTGGGCGCGGATGCCCAGGTGCGCATCCACCGCGCGCAGGTAGGCGAGTACCGGCGCATCTTCGGGCAGCGCGGCAGCCGGACGGGCGCCGATCTCCTTAATACGCGCCGTGACGCGTCCCCCGGTGGCGCGCTGGTTTTCGGCGTCGCGGGCACGGTCCACGGCGCTATAGAGAACCTCCACCAGGAGCTCGATCTTCTGGTTGCTCTCCGAGCGGATGTCCACCTTGGCGCGCGCCGATTGCGCGATGGCGTTGACCCCGCTGCCGCCTTCGATCAGCCCCACATTGATGCTGGATTTCGGCGTGCCCTCAATGCGGGTTTCGGCAAACAGGGCCACCGCGCGGCAGAGCGCGTGAACCGGGTTGCCGGCGCCGAAATCGCTCCAACTGTGCCCGCCCGGTCCGCTGAAGGTGACTTCGAAGCGGCGGCTGCCCAGCGCGCGGGTCGTGATGTGGTCGGTATTGGCCCCGTCCACCACCACAAAGCCCTTGATCTGCCGCGCCAGCGGAGATTGGCGGCACAGGTGGCGCATGCCGAGCAGGTTGCCTTCGCCCTCTTCGCCGGTATTGGCCACCAGCAGGGGCGCGGCGGGCAACTCCGGCAGCCGGGCCGATTTCCAGGCGCGCGCCAGCGCCAGCAGGGCAGCCAGCCCCGCGCCGTTGTCGCTCACACCCGGGCCCCGGAAGCGGCCCTCGGAATCCACCGTAATATCCTCTTTACCGCGCGGCGAAAGGACCGTATCCAGGTGCGCCGTGACCGCGATGTAGGGGCCGGGTCCCAGGCTCGCGATCACGTTGCCGGCGCGGTCGATCGCGCTCTCCCAGCCCAGTGCGCGGAAGCGCTCCTGAAACCAGGCGGCGCGCTCGGCTTCCATGAACGTCGGAGCCGGCACCCGGCAGAACTCCAGGTGCGCCTCGTTGATCCACTGCTTCTCCCGCGTGAAGAATTGCAGGCAGTCGCGTACGCCGGCCAGTTCCGTGATTTCGTTGACGTTGATCCCCATCTCGCCCTTGGCCCCCGTCGCGGATGCCGCGCCCGAACGCTCGCGAACTTCGGTTGAGGCCTTGTTGCCTGCCATCAGATGCCAGTTTACCAGCCATGGGGGGATCTGGTTCGCGAGTACCGGTGCGGCAGCGCGCCTCCCCGCAAATGACCTCCGAAGATTCCGTCTCCAGGTGTTGCGCTCCGGGATTCTCCCGATTAGCATTGTAAAAGTGTGTAACGCGCCGTACGGAGCGGGTTCCGCCGGCAAGAGGGTTTCCTCCGTGTCTCGATCGGTTTCTGGTTGCCTGGTCTGGTTTGCGCTGGCGTTGCCTGCCGCGGCTCAAGTCACCGCCGGTGGCGGTGCGCTCACGATGGCGGTAGACCCCGCGGGAGGGTACGGCCTGAAGGTGCCCGCGCTCGCCTGGGAGTTCCACGGCGATATCGGAGCCCCGCTGGCCAATCTGACACTCAATACCGGAGTGGATGGGGCGGGCGCCTACCAGGAAATCGCCTTCGACTTCACCACCGACGCCCCGCGCCACGCCGCGATGCGCGCGTACACCGGACGCCCCGCCGTGCTGTTCCTGGCGCAGGCGCCCGCGGGCGCGCCGAATACCTTCACCTTCCCGGCATGGTCGCAGTATCCCGGTAAGTTGAACCATGTGACTTACTCGGGCATCTTCGCGCCGCCTTCGTTCAGCGGCCTGGCGGAAGAAAGCCCGTGGGTATTCTTCGACGGCGCTTACAACACCTTCATTCTTTCGCCGGCGGCCAACTTCATGACGGCGAGCACGCGCTGGGGCGCCCGGGGCGAGATGTCGGGCGGGATCTCCACGCAGATCGCCGGCCTGCCCGCCGGCTTCGAACATCGCACCCTGCTGGTGGCCGGGCCGGGAATCAACCGCACATTCGACGCGTGGGGGCAGACCCTGACCGCGCTGGCCGGCAAAACCCGTCCGGCCAACGATGCCGACGCGACCCTGAACCAGGTCGGCTATTGGACCGACAATGGCGCCACGTATTATTACCAGACCGCGCCATCGATGACCTACGAGCAGACCCTCGAAGCGGTGAGCGCGGACTTCGCCCGCATGGGGATCGGGCTGGGCTACGTTCAACTCGATAGCTGGTTCTACCCCAAAGGCGCCGGCGCCTCCTGGAGCAGCAACGGGCAGGGTATCTACGAGTACGTGGCCGCGAACCCGCCGTTCACAGACGGGTTGGGCGGCTTCCAGCGGCAACTGGGCCTGCCCCTGGTCACGCACGCCCGCTGGATCGATACGTCCAGCCCCTACCGGCAAAGCTATCGGATGTCCGGCAACGTGGTGGTGGATCCCGCATATTGGGATGCGACCGCCGGTTACCTGGCGAACTCCGGGGTCGCCGCTTACGAGCAGGACTGGCTGGCGGACAAGGCGCAGACCGACTTCAACCTGACCGACGGCGCGCAGTTTCTCGACAACATGGCCGCGTCCATGGCGCGGCGCGGGCTGACCATGCAGTACTGCATGGCGTCGCCGCGGCACTTCATGCAAGGCTCGCGCTACAGCAACCTCACCACCATCCGCACCAGCGCGGACCGGCTGGGGCGCTCCCGCTGGAACGACTTTCTGTACACCTCGCGGCTGGCCGGCGCGCTCGGCATGTGGCCGTTCACCGACAACTTCCGCAGTACCGAAACCACCCACCTGCTCATCGCGACGCTGTCGGCGGGTCCGGTGGGGTTGGGCGACGCCCTGGGCACGATCAACGCGGCCAATGTGCTGCGCGCCGCGCGCACGGACGGGGTCATCGTGAAGCCGGACGTGCCGCTGACTCCCATCGACGCCAGCTATGTGAACATGGCGCAGGGCGTCGATACGCCGCAGTTCGACGCGACCTACTCGGATTTCGGCGCGCTGCGCACCTGGTACGTCTTCGGTTACACCCAGGGGAACAACGCGACGGCGACGGTGCGTCCGGCGGACTTCGGCGCCTCCGGCAGCGTCTACCTGTACGATTACTTCGCGGGCACCGGCCGCCTGGTGCACGCGGGCGATACGGTGAATGCGGCCGTGAGCGGAGACGCGCTGTACTGGATTGCCGCCCCGGTGGGCCCTTCGGGGATGGCCGTGCTCGGCGACCTGGACCAGTTCGTCAGCATGGGGAAAAAGCGCGTGACCGCCGTGACCGACGACGGCCGCGTGCGCCTGACGGTCGCGTTCGCCGGCGGTGAAGCGGCGCGCACGATCCAGGGCTACGCGCCCGTGCCGCCGCTGGCGCAGGCTGTGGAAGGCGCCGTCGCCGGCATGTCCTGGGACAAGGCCACGCAGCGCTTCTCGGTCGCGCTCACGCCGGCAGCCTCCGGGACCGCGACGGTGGAACTCCGCCGGCCCCGCCCGCGTTCCCGCTTTCAGTAACCGGAGCTAATCGGGCGGGGAAGAGGGCGGCGATTCCAGGAAGACGAACTGGCTCACGGGCGCACCGGATTTCAGGGCGGCGAGACCCTCTTCGATGGCGGCGGTCAGGTCCACGCGGGCTGGAGCGAGCAGCTTCTGCATGGCCCAGTATTTGCCTGTGGCGAGGTCGCGCCTGAGGATCAGTAACTGGAGTTCGTAGCCGGCGATTTCCTGGCGGCGCTCCAGTTGCTCAGCGGTGAGCCGTGCGATTTCGGAACCGCTCAGGCCCTGGGTCGGGTCGTACCAGACGTGGAGTGCCTCGTGGGCCAGGATGGCCTTCGCCTGCAGGACCGCCGCGCGATACAGGCCCTTGGCGCACAGCGACTCGATGAACGCGACGTCGGGCGATTCGCGGATCACGTAGATCGGGAAGCGGTGCTCGATCACGAACGAAGGGACCCGCCGCGACATCAGGAATTCGCACTGGGCGGGCGATATCAGCGGTTGGAGCCCGCGATGGGAGTCTGCCAGGACGATATCGCCGATACTGAGCGTGTAGCCGCGGGGAAGACGAGGCAGGGTCGGGATTTCCTTTACAAGCTCCCTGACGCCGTCTTTGATCCAGCCCGGCAGCCGCTCGCCCGTCGTGCCGGCGTTCTTCAACCTCGCGCCGCTATCGCCCTCGCCGGGGGCGGACACCGCGCCCGGCACCGCCAGCATCAGGAAGACCAGAATGCCCGCGGTTTGTTTCGGGCGGTTCGCGGACCCGATCGTGTCCACGGACAGACCACCCGCCACAACGAGCATCCCACCCGCCCGCAGCGAACGCAATGGGCGAATCGTGCCGCGCCGCGGAGCCAGAACCCGCCGGGCTCGGATTGCGAATCCCCCCGGTACCGGCGTGACCGCCTGCCCGGAGTCCGCGTCAGTGCAGCATGCGCAGATAAGCCGGCAGGCTGTGAAGCTGGTCCACGTGGTCCGGCGCGGAGTTGCCGGCGAACCCCATGATGAGCAGCCGTCCGGCGCGCGCTTCGCTGAGCTGCTGCGTGCCCATCGGTCCCCACTTGAGGACGGCGCGCGGATGCAGGTGCAGTTCGCGCGCCAGGTAGTCGGCGGTCTCGGTCGTGCTGGCGTAGGTGCCGGGGAAGATTTCGGTGTGGGTGACGATGGCGGCCTTACGCCGCGCGATGGCGTCCTTGAAAAACTGGATCCAGATCTCCAGGTTGTTCCCGTCGAGCGTCGATTCCTCGGGCCCGGGACGGCCGCTTTCGTAATCCGTGTGCACCCCGTCGATCAACAGGATGGCGCTGGTGCGCGCGTAAGCCGCGGGCGAGCGCAGGATCTGCCGGACCGCACCGCAGCCGGCGCTCCATCCGCCCAGGATCACGCGCGGGAAGCGCAGGTGCGCCTTCCGCTCGGCTTCTCTCAGCAGGGCGGGGAAGCGCGCCGGGTCGGTGAACAGGCGCGTGTAGGTGCCGCTTCCGTTTCCAGCCTGCACCGTGACTACCGCCATGCGATTGCGCGCGGCGGCGACTTCGGGCAGCCACGTCCCGCCGTGGAAGAAAAACAGCAGCGTCGTGGGGCGGGTGTGCGCCGGGATGAACAGCGTGCCGAGTTCGAGCGGCTCGCGCTTTCCCGGCGGGGTCTGTTCCTTGATGCGCAGGTGGGCACGGGTGTGCTCCACCATGGGGGAGGGGTTCTGCGCCTGCTGCGCGCGCGCCGCGGCTGCCAAAAGCGCGCACGCAATCAGCGAACGAAGCATGGCCGCTAGCGTTTGGCCACCGGCTCGCCGCCGGACATCGTCCGCAGGCGGCTGTTCTTGATGCCGTAGCCGAAGTAGATGCAGAGCCCGATGATGAGCCACACGATGAGCCGCATCCAGTTGATCCACCCCAGCTTGTACATCATGTACCCGTTGAAGCAGATGCCCAGGATCGGCACCAGCGGCACCAGCGGCGTGCGGAAGGGACGCGGCTGATTCGGATTGGTGTGGCGCAGAACCATGATGGCGCAGCAGACGATCACGAAAGCGAGCAGCGTGCCGATGTTCACCATCTTGCCGATGTCGTCGATCGGGGTGACGCTGCCCACCACGGCGGCGATCACTCCCACCAGGATCGTGTTCTTCCACGGGGTGCGGTATTTCGAGTGGATCGCCGCGAAAAAGCGCCGCGGCAGCAGTCCATCGTTGGCCATCGAGTAGAGCACGCGGGTCTGGCCCAGCAGCATGACCAGCATCACGCTGGTCAGCCCGGCCAGCGCGCCGAGCGTGATAATGTCGCTGGCCACGGTGAGCCCGCGGTCGGAGAAGGCGCGCGCGATGGGCGCTTCGATGTTGATCTCCTGCCACGGCACCATGCCGGTGAGCACCATCGCGACCAGGATGTAGAGCACGGTGCAGACGCACAGCGAGGTGATGATGCCGATCGGCAGGTCGCGCTGCGGGTTCCTGGCCTCCTGCGCCGTGGTGGAGACCGCGTCGAACCCGATATACGCGAAAAAGATGTAGGCCGCCCCCGCGCCGATGCCGGACATTCCGTAGGGAGCGAACGTGTGCCAGTCGTGGCCCCAGTTGGACGTGTTCACGTAGCGCAATCCCATGACCACCACGAAAAGCACCACCGAAACCTTGATCACCACGATGGTGGCGTTGAAGCCCGCGCTCTCCTTGATCCCGACCACCAGAATCGCGGTGATGCACAGCGCGATCAGGAACGCCGGCAGGTTGAAGCCGATCGAAATACCGCCGATCGAAGGCGCGTCCAGCAGTTGCTTGGCGCGCTGGATCAGCTCCGGCGACTGCGCGCTCATGATCTCGGTCACCTTGTTGAGGAACGCCTGCGTGCCCGGCACCAGGGAGCCGTCCGATGCCTGCGCCATCTGCCGCGCGATGATGTTCTCCGCCGTCTTCAGCCCGGTCCAGTAGTCATACGCCAGCCACAGCGGCATCTTGACGCCGAAGATGTTCAACAGTTCGATGAAGTGGTTGGACCAGCCCGAGGACACGGTGCTCGCGCCCATGGCGTACTCCAGCGTGAGGTCCCAGCCGATGATCCAGGCGAACAGTTCGCCCAGCGTGGCGTACGCGTAGGTGTACGCGCTCCCGGCAAGCGGGATCATCGCGGCAAACTCCGCGTAGCACAGGCCGGCAAACGCGCAGCCCAGGCCGGAAAGCACGAATGAGAGCATCAGCCCGGGTCCGGCGTAGTGCGCGCCGAGTCCCGAAAGCACGAAGATGCCGGCGCCGATGATGGCTCCTACCCCTAGTGCCGTCAATTGAAAGGGGCCGAGTGTCCGCTTGAGGCTGTGTTCCCCGGTCTCCTGCGACTCGCGGATCATCTGCTCCATCGGCTTCGTCTGAAAAAGGCTCATTTTGTTCGGATTCCTTCAGGTGTAGCGCAACGAGGCTGAGGCTAAAGATAACATAACCGGCGGGCGGTCTGGAACCGCGTTGCGTTTCACGCGTGCTCTCGCGCGGACCGCGCCAGGGCGGTCCATTCCTCCATGCGGAGCCGCAGCGAGCGGGCCGTGGCGGCTTCGGGAAAAAGTCCGCCGATGACGGCCACGGAATCGGCGCCCGCCGCCAGGACTTCGGCCGCGTTGCCCAGCGTGATGCCGCCGATGGCGACCAGCGGCTTTTCGATCAACCCGCGGCAGCGGCGCAGCTCGGCCACGCCGACGACGGGGTCGGGATTTTCCTTGGACGCGGTGGCGAAGATCGGGCCCAGCGCGACGTAATCCACCGGTTCTCCTCCGGCGGCGGCCAGTTGCGCGGAGTTGTGGCTGGAGTAGCCCAGGATCGCGTCCGGGCCGGTGACGCGGCGCGCGTCGCGCGGAGCAAGATCGTCCTGCCCCAGGTGCAGGCCGGCTTCGAGCAGCAGGGCGAAATCGGCGCGGTCGTTGACGATCGGCAGGGCGCCCGCTTCGCGGCACAGCCGCGCCGTTTCCCGCGCCGAATCGAAGAACGCACGGGACCAGTGCCCCTTGCGCCGAATCTGCAGAATTCCGGCGCCGCCTTCGAGCAGGCTCGCGGCGGCCGCGGCCAGGCCGATCCCGTGCCGCTCCAGGGTGTCCCAATCGAGGATCGGGTAAACGGCTGGGACGATCATCCCAACACCTCGGCGGGGTCCGGCATGCCGCGGCGCGCAAAACGGATCACGCCGTCGGGACCGATCCGGTACACCGTGCGCTTGACGATCAATCCGTCGGCGTTGTACAACCTGGCGATGCGCCGTCCCTCGTCCACAATCAGCGGGAACGGGAATTTGTACTTCTCACGGAACCGGGTGTGCTTCGCCGCGCTCTGCGGATTTACCCCGTAGATGGCGGCGCCGCGCGCGCTCGCCTCATGCCAGCGGTCGCGGAACTGGCAGAGTTGCCTGGTGCAGCCGGGGGTATCGTCGCCCGGATAGAACACCAGCACCACGTCGCGTCCCCGCAGGGCGGAGAGCGTGACCGTGCGGCCGCTGTCGTCGGGCGCGGAAAAATCCGGCGCGGCGGTGCCGGGGGGAAGCGGGTCGGACCAGAGCCAGGAGAGCATTACGGTATTGTCACCTGCACGGCATTGCTCGCGCCATTGCCCGCGGCGAGGACTACCGGAACGGTGCCGCTGACGCCGGCCGGGATGAGCACGTTCACCTGGTACAGCCCGAGAAAGCCGGGGGCGACTCCGCTATAGAGCACGTCCTCGGCCGAAGCCGGCGTGGCTCCGAAGAAAACCTGCGGTGTGAGAGCGGTCACCGTGTAGTTGCCGGACTGCCGCGTGGGACCGAGTCCGGTGGCATAGATCACCACCACCCCCGGCGCCGGCACGATCCCGAAAATGCCGGGACTCACCGCCACCACCGCAACGTCCATCGACGGCGCGGCTCCCGAGGGCAGCAGCGCCGCCACCGTCGCGGTGCCGGTCGCGGTACCGGCGGGAACGTAGAAGTTGATCTGGCTGCTGCTTGCGTAGAACACCTGTGCCGGCGCGCCATTCACCGTGACGCGGGCGGCCGGGTCGAGGTTGGCGCCGAAGATGGTGGCGATGCTGCCCGGCGCGACGCCCGCTGTGTAGGACGCGGCGTTGACCACCGCGGCGATCGACGGCGCCGCACTTCCGGAGTTGACCGTGAGCGCGATCGCCGGCGCCGCTTCTGCGGAGAGCCTCAGTTGCGCGCTCGCCGCGCCGGCCGGGTCCCAGTGGAAGACCGCCAGCCCCGCGGCGTCGGTCACGGCGGCCGCCGGACTCACACTGCCGCCGCTCGCCGCCGCCAGGATGCGGGCGCCGGGGTAGGGAAGATCGTTCCCGTCGCTGAGCCGCACCGTCACGCTCCCGGAGGAGCGATCCGCCACGGTGAGGCGAGCTACCGTCGCGTCGGCCACCTGCACACGCGCGCGCGCTGTTTCCCAGGCGCTGTCGGCGGGCGTCGCGGAGAATTCCTCGACCCCGCTCCTTACGCCAGTGAGCGTGAAACTCGTGCTCGCCGCGCCCTTGGGGATGACCACGCTCGCGGGCGCCTGCAAAACACCTTTGGGCGTGTCCAGCCGGATGGCGAGGTCGCTCGCCGCCGGCGCGGCCAGCGTGAGGGTCGCGGTGGTGCCGGCGCCGGCGAGCACGCCCGCAGCCGGATAGAGGCTGAGTTGGAGGCCGCGGTTGAGCGTGGTTTCCGCGCTGGCGTTGCCGTCGGCCGCCCGCGCGTAGAAATCGACGAACTGCTGGCGGTAGCTTTCCACCTGCTGCAGGTCCGACGCGGACACCTGCGAACCGGCCGGCACCACCAGGATGAAGCCGAAGCGGTAATGCCGCTGGGCCACGGTGGAATCCGGCGTACGCCGTCCTTCGGCCTGCACGATGTCATTGACCGTGACGTTCAGGCGGCTGCCGTTGAAGCTGATCCCGGTTAGCTGGTGCGACGTGGGTTGCACGGCCCTGGGGTCGTAGCCCGTGACCAGAAACGTATCGGGCACGTCCGAACCGGGGCGGAAGCCCATCAGATACTGGTCGAGCGGGGAGTAGTGCTGGGTAATCTGGGCGGTGGTGAAACGCGGCGATTGGCCGGCCCCGTTGTCGAGGATCTGCTCGCCTTCGTCGAGCGAGGCTTCGGAGTTGAACACAAAGCTCCAGTGCACGCCGCCGTAGCCGAGCATCGGCTTGGCCGTGGGGTCGTCCGGATCCGGGATACTGGCGTTGGCCAGGAAGAGGTGGCCGGCTTCGTGTCCCAGAATCGTGAGCGGCGTATCGTGCTGCGCGGCGCGGGAGCCGACATACGCGCTGGTATCCAGCGGATACTGCCGCAGAAATCCCATGTTCATCACGCTGCGCAAGCGCGAGGCGGAGCCGTATTGCGTGCCGTAGTCTTCGCGTGCCACTCCCCACCCGGAGCCGCTGGAGCGCACCGTGCTTTCGTAGGCGATGGTGCCGCCGCTCATCGCGGGAATGTCGGAGTTGTTGTAGACCACCAGGTAGTCGTACGCATCGTCGTGGTTCTGGTAGAAGCGCTGCGCGGCCAGCACGATATCCACTTCCTGGGTGTTGCCGAAGCGCTCCACCATGGCGGAGGGGTACTCGGCGGGCGTCGCGGTGGCGAAGTCGATCACGTTGGTCGCGCCCCTGGCAAAGCCCGGCGCGATGCCCACGACCGCGCTGCCGGGCGTGGCGCCGGAGTACGTGAACGCGATGCGTCCATCGGGATACAGCGCCACCTGAAACGTCTGCGCCTGGCCGATGCCATACAACGTCCATTCCGGCACCGCCACCCAGCTCACCACGAAGGCGGATGCCCCCGAGTACGCGCGCACGCCGCCGGCGGTCTGCGAGGGGTCCAGATCGTCGAACAGGGGAGCGATGCGCGGCGGTCCCCCGGTGACTCGTCCGGTGAGGCGCGCGCTGGAGGCATACTCGGGCGCGGTGAACGTCAGGTTGCCGTCTGAGTTGATCCAGACCGTGTTGTAGGAGGCGCCGAAAAATGGGAAGGCGAAGGGCAGCGTCACCTGGCGCGCGTCGTCGTCCCCCAGGGCGACGAGCGGCGATCCCTGCGCGGCGGCGGTGGAATCCCAGGTGCCGGCGCTGACGGCGAAGCGATAGCTCGCGGCGCCGGCCGAAGCCGGCGTGAAGGTGAGGGTGGAGTGATCCAGGTTGAACTGGTTGAGCCTGGCCACCACGCCGCCGGAATCTTCGATGATCGCGATATTGCCGGTGTCGCGATCGTTCGGCGTTGCGGCGGGCGCGGCGAGCGCGGCGGCGCGCGCGCGGGCGGCGCGCACGCTCTGCCGGTGCAGGAAAACGCGCTCGGCGGGCGTCTCCCGGGTGGTGCCGCAATCCTGCCCGCCGTGGCGCGCCGAAGCGGCGGCGCAAAAAATAAGAAGAAAGGACCCGAGACGACGCATTGCCTGCGCCTTCATTCTCTCATGGCGCACGTCTCGCGGACGCGCTCAGTTGCCCAGCCCGACGAACGTCACTCCGAAGAGGATCAGCACCAAGCCCAGGATCTTGGTCTTGTTCAGCGGTTCCTTGAAGAACCATCGTGCCCAGAGCAGCGCCCACACGTTGCTCAAAGACACCATGGGATACACCACCGAAAGCTGCGCTCCCTTGATGCCGAACGCGTAGAACACGCTCGAACCCAGGTACAGCGCCACCCCGATCGCCAGGCGCGAATTGGCGAAGCTGAGCACGCTGCCGTCGATCTCCGATGCGCCCATCTTGAGGAACACCGCGCCGAAGCTGCCCACGATCGTGGCCGCCAGCACCAGCATCAACGATACGTACAACGGCGTCATTTGCTGCCCGCCCGTCCGATGACGATCACCCCCAGGATGATGGCCACCACGCCCACATTCTTAAATATGTTGGGCGATTCGTGCAGGTGGATGTAGGATGCCAGCGTCACCCACACGTAAGTCAGCGCGATGATCGGGTAGAGCACGCTCAACTCGCCGTCGCGAAGCGCCAGCACCAGCAGCACCGTGTTGATGCCGTAGAGCGCGTAGCCGGCGATGAGCGGGTAGTTGGTCAGTAGCGCGATGGGATCGAGGCGGAAGTGTTCCATGCCCGTCTTCATCAGCAGTTGCGCGGCCGTGCCGATGATGGTGCAGAGGAACACCAGGATAATGCTTCGGCGGCGCGTCGCGGCCGGCGTGTCGGCGATGGGGGTCGTAGCGATCGTACTCAAGGATAGGATCCTTCGAGAGAATCTCAAACCAGCATACCAGCCTTTTCGTTACAATAAGATTCCGTGGACCAGGAAAACGCCATCGTCGCCGACGAGGAGCGTCCACACCCGGCCGAGCCCCCGAGAACCGAAGCGCAGCGCGGCTTCGTCGCCGAGTGGACCCTTACTATCATCCTCCTTCTATTCGGAACCACCAACCTGGTTCAGGCCTTCGTCATCCCTACCGGCTCCATGGAGGATACGCTGCTGGTCGGCGATCATCTGCTCGTGGACAAACTCGCCTATGCGCCTTCGGGACCGGTCTCGCGGCTGGTGCTGCCCTACCGCGAGCCGAAACGCGGGGACATCATCGTGTTCCGCTACCCGGTGGATATCAAGCAGACGTTCGTGAAGCGCTGTATCGGCGTGCCGGGCGACCGCATCCGGCTGGTGAACAAGCAGTTGATCCTCAACGGCCACCCCGTCAACGAGCCGTACGTCTACCACAAGAGCGACCTGATCGATTCCTACCGCGACAATTTCCCCTCCGAGCCGAACACGTTCCTGGCCGACCCGGCGCACGACATGCTGGCCAACCACGTGGCCAACGGCGAAGTGGTGGTGCCGCCGGGCTACTACTTTGCCATGGGCGACAACCGCGACTCCTCGCTCGACAGCCGCTACTGGGGCTTCGTGCCGCGCGGCAACATCATCGGCAAGCCGGTAGTCATCTACTGGTCCTACGACGCCCCCACCGAGGCGCTGTCGCAGCCGGCGATCTCGCTGGACCACCTGCTCGACATGGTCCAGCACTTCCCCTCGAAGACGCGCTGGCGCCGCACCCTGCGCTTCGTCCACGGGTACCCCCTCCATTGACATGAACCAGCATCATTACGGACTGATCCTCGCCGGAGGCCGCGGCACGCGGTTCTGGCCGCGCAGCCGCAAGCGCTCCGCCAAGCAGGTACTCAACGTGGTCGGCGAGCGCAGCCTGATTCAGGCGACCGTCGAACGCCTGGCGCCCATCGTCCCCCGCGAACGCATCTGGGTGCTCACCAACGACCACCTGCGCGACATCATCGTGGAGCAGTTGCCCGGCGTGCCGAAAGGGCAGATCCTGGCCGAGCCCACGCAGCGCAACACGGCGCCGGCCATCGGGCTGGCGGCGCAGATCCTGCACTCGCTGGATCCGAAAGCCGTGATGGGCGTGTTTCCTTCCGACCACGTCATCGCTCGCCCTCCCGCCTATCGCAAGGTGGTTCGGGCCGCGTTCCAGGGCGCGGCCGGCGGACGGCTCATGGTGGTGGGCATCCAGCCGCGGTGGGCGGAGACCGGCTACGGCTACATCGAATTCCCCCGCCAGGCCTCCGGCGCCACCGGACCCCTGCCCGTAAGGCGCTTCCACGAAAAACCGGCGCTGGCCAAGGCGCGGCGCTATGTCAAGGCCGGCAACTTCTATTGGAACTCCGGCATGTTCTTCTGGCCCGCCGCGCTCCTGCTCGATGAGTTGCGCCGCCACCTGCCGCGCACCGCTACCGTGCTGGCCTCGCTGCCGCCCTTCGGCTCCCGGCGTTTCGCCGCCGCGCTGGAGAACGCCTTCCCGCTGTGCGACAACATCTCGATCGATTTCGCCGTGATGGAGAAGGCGGCCCAGGTGCACGGCATCGCGGCCGGCGATTTCGGGTGGAACGACGTGGGCAGTTGGAACGCCGTCTACGAACTCCTCACCCGCGACGCCAACGGCAACGCCATCGAACTTGAATCGCTGGCGCTCGACGCCCACGACAACTTCGTCGATGCGCGCGGCAAGTTCGTGGCCCTGGTGGGCGTCCGCGACCTGATCGTGGTCGATACTCCGGACGCCTTATTAGTGGCCGCCCGCCACTGCGCGCAACAGGTGGGCGACGTGGTCAAGGCCCTCGAAAAGCGCGACCGCCACGACCTGCTATAGGAATCCATAGTAATTCGGCGTCCAGAATCTTACTCAATCCGACATTTTGCTAACTATGGTTAGCATCGGTTGACTAACCTATGTGGATGAGAGTGTTACGACCCGGCATATGGATCCTTCCCCCTAATATTTCCAGGGACTTCGGCTTGATTTGCGGGTATAATTCGACTAAATAGTACTTAAGGTACTGCGTGCACTGCTTATTTTGCGGGAAAGAGATCGGCGCACTCAGGCTGTTGAGGGACAGCGAGTTTTGTAGTGTGTCTCACCGCAAGAGTTACAACGACAGGCTCGGTAAAGTGCTGAGCCGCATCGCCGATGAAAGCCAGGCTCCTCCCCCGCCGCCTTCCGGCTTTCGCATCCATCTTCCCCTGCTGCCGGGCAAAGAAGCCTACGTCATGGAACTGTGGCAGCCGGGCCGCCGTCATCCCCTGCGCGGCAATATTCCCTGGCTTTTGAGCATTCCCGGTCCGGCTGAGCGGCAAACCGGCGTGGCTACCGGAGAAGAGGATGAGTCCGCCCGCATCCTCGAATGGCTTACCGATCGCGCCGCTCCCCCGGCGGCGGAGCTGCCCGCTGCCGCGCACTCTAAGCCGGAACCGGCGCCCCCGCTGTGCGGAAGGCTCCACGGCGCCGCCCCCGAAATCTCCGAGCGTTGGCTGGATCGCTCGCTTGCCCCGGCTTGCGTTTCCGCGTCGCCCGCGGGGACCGCGACCGCGCTGGCCGGATGGCCCGCCGCCGAACTGCACCGGACCCCGGCTCCGGCCGGCTGTGCCCTCGTGCCGGAGGCTGAGCCTGCCGCCGCGTTCGTGGGCGTCGCGGCCACGGCTTTCCCCGCTTCCGGCGTGGCCGCGGACCTGCTCATGCCGGCCTCGTTGGCCCTGGCCTGCGCGTCTGCGGCGCAGCACTCCCCGGCGCTTCACCTGTGCGGCTTCCTGCCGGCGCCCGCCGCCGAGCCGGTGACCGCGTTCGTCCTCGCATCGTCCGATCTCGCGCTCGCCGAATACGCGCCCGCCGCGCTGCGTCTGCCCGCCGTGCCCGCGCTCGAAACCGACCACGCCGGTGCGGCCGGCGAGGCTCCCAAGCTGTGCG